>NZ_JBHIMA010000091.1:0-542 GCF_042193775.1 Bartonella sp. OD88NMGDW
ATTTGGCGATACGTTTGAAACTTATCGTAAAGCAGCAAGGAGTTAAAGCATGACTTTACGCATTGTACGCGGTTTTATCCTGATTGTTGATGGTTTTATGGGCACCATCTCACAATTGACAGATTTTTGTAAATCTTTGCCTCATCGCATGAAGGGGTGGATTGGTTCCATTGATGTAAGAGAGTTTTTGCCAAGTTTTTTGGGGGGTAAAACAGCCATTCAGCCCATACCACAATTTGCGGGGGCTTCTCCTGTAAATTCATTTGCGAGAGAGCAAAGAGACAAAGACCGTTCCCCCATCACGCACAATCAAAATGTCACAGTGCATGTCAATGGTGCCCGTGATCCTGTGGCCCACTGGTCGTGCGGTTGCCCACGCCATTCAACGGGTACGCGCTAATGCGCTGCATGGCGGGACAGAATAAGGGGAGGGAGCCTATGAGAGATCCTTTGATGATGTTAGGACCGCATCAATTTTATGTGGATTGGCTGAATTTCCAATCTTTTGAAGAAGAGTTTTCTGCCTCATGGGTTTGTATGGA
>NZ_JBHIMA010000092.1:0-530 GCF_042193775.1 Bartonella sp. OD88NMGDW
TGAGAAAGCATGATCATAGTGGTCAATCCTTTACGATTTTGAATGATGAAAATCAGGAAGAGAGTTGGCATGGTGATATGACGATCATCTGGGGATATGTGTTGAATGAACAGCAAAGGTTGAAGCTTGCTGAACGTTTGGGCGTGAGAGCAGAGGATATACGTGTGCACCATAAGCTCGCTTTTCCCCATTCCCACCTTCATATGCGTGATGTTGCATTGGCAAGTTCAGGTATAAGTGAGACGCGCCCGATTAATATGAGTGTTGTATTTGGAATCAAGACGTGAGGTTCAGATGTCCACGATTTATGATTGGTCTTTAACGGCATCTGAGAATGGTGGTGCTGATGCTTTGATTAATTGGTCAGAGGGACAGCACCCTAACACGGTTAATAATAGCGCTCGTTTTATGATGCAACGGGTGCGTGAATATTTATCGGATACGGGCGGCGTACTTGAAGGGATTGTGACGGTTGATAATAACCAAAAGACGAGCGTGATAAGGCTTCTAAGCCAATCGGCATTTTTAGA
>NZ_JBHIMA010000093.1:0-529 GCF_042193775.1 Bartonella sp. OD88NMGDW
GCGGCACTGAATGTTTTGCTTGAAGAAGGATATTTCATTCGTTTAGCAGATGGTCGCTTGTGGAATTTAGATGTTGAGGAAGAACTCAATAACTCTAATGAGAATTTAGATAAAGCTTCGGAAAAGGCTTCAAAAGCAGCAAAAGCTAGATGGGATAAAAACAAAGATAAAAGTAATGACGATGCACGTGCAATGCATGAGCAATGCACAAGCAATGCATACGCAATGCACGAGCAATGCTTGGAAATGCACAATAACATTAACATTAACAATAACAAAAAAAATAAAAATATTATTTTATCAAAAAGAGAAATTGATTTTGAAAATTTAGAAACAAACGATTTGGTTGACGAGCCAATCGAGTGTGATGATGTTCAATCAGAACAAATCAAAACGATAGAAACCAAACAACCAATCATTCGCGAGCAAAATATCAATCTTTCAAACGAAGTTAACAACCGATGGCAAATTAACGAAGCGATGATTGCGAAATTGCCTTCACGAAAAGTTAAAAAGGTTGGAAAAAAAC
>NZ_JBHIMA010000094.1:0-529 GCF_042193775.1 Bartonella sp. OD88NMGDW
CATTGGGGTTGGTGACTCTGATGGCCAGCTGGGCAGCTCTTTCTGGAATGCTTAACAGGGGTGGTGATCAGGGACACGTTTCCTGGGTGCTGCTTTGATGATGTTGTCCACACGCAGAATCACCTCTGCTGCTTCAGCTGCACTCAGAAGAACCTGTCGCTTCACTTGAAAACTTTCTGTTATACCCAGGATAGCCATATCGCCAATGGTACCTTCCCTCATATCCAGTCCAGCAGTGGTATTGCCAAGGTACTCGGTCAAGTCTGCACGAGACAGCTTCCTGACATTCTCACTGGGCCCCTCCACAGTCTGGGCTAGAGGTGTGCCCTGGAATGCTGTGGCATGCAGGTAGTCAAAGACCACATCTCGCATAGATGCGTCATTCTCCTGCATCTCCCGCAGGATCACATCACGTTCCTTCTCGATCTGTGAGTCTTCCAGACTACAGTTCTGCACAATGTCACCCAAGAGCTCCACAACTTTTGGCAGATCCTTGGACAGCGCCTTGATGTAGTAAGCTGTGTGTTCC
>NZ_JBHIMA010000017.1:0-9073 GCF_042193775.1 Bartonella sp. OD88NMGDW
GCACCCACTTTATTTGTTGCCTGCATTTGTCCTGTTTCAACGACACTTGTATTAAAACCACTCTTGCGTTTTTCAGGTGGGGTATTTGTAACCACTACTGTATCAACCATTTTTTTTGCACGTGCATTGGTTTCATCGGTAAAGGTTTTAATCGTCTCCGTTGAAGTTTTGTTGATTGAAACATTAAAGCCTAGCTTTTCTTTCATCCAATTAGGCATCCAACTGGTTAATTTACTCATCATGCCGCTGAGCCAATCAGACAGAGCATTCCATTTGCTTTTGATGCCGTCCCAAAGCCCGTTAATAAGATTGGAGCCTACTTCCATTAAATCGACACCAAACAGCCACTCAATGAGTTCATTGATTTTTTTTGAAATCCAAGAGAGCGGTGAAAAGTTTTTAAAGAGCGTCAAGAGGTTATTGAAAACGTTACTACATAAGCTCGCAAAAGAATTCCACAAGTTGCTTATGAAGCTTACTACCGTATCCCAATTTTTGTAGAGCAGATATCCAACTCCAACAAGGGCTGCTATGCCGCCAGCGATCCAGCCGATAGGAGTGGTCATGATTGCGATACCAAGCGATATAAAAGCAGAACCAACGGCAGTTATTGCTGGAATGAGTGAAGCTACAAGAGATAGTGCAAGACCCGCAACTGCAGAAGCTGCCGGTACCATTGCCGCAATGAATGCTCCGGTAAGAACTGCTCCAACCGCGGCTAAAGATGCAGCTACCCAGCCATTGAGTTCATCCCAATATTTATAGAGTGCGGCAAGTACCGCGATACCCCCAATGAGCCATCCTATGGGCGTCGTCATTATAGTATAGCCAAGGGTGACAAACGCTGCTCCCGCTGCGGCTAATGCGGCAATGAGTGGACCAAAAATGAACGAACCAAGTGCCACAAGTCCTACCTTAAAGAGGGTTATTTCACCAATCAGAGGTTCTAGCCATTGGAACCAGCCTTTAATCCTCTCTGTGAGATCACTGATACCTTTTCTTAAATCAGAGGTAGGATTAAGCAAATCATTAAAGACTTTTTTTAAGGTTTTTGCCCAGCTCGCAACAGTTGTTTGAATGAGGTTGCGGTTTTCATCAATCAGGCGAGAAAAACCGTCAATCATGTCATTGATCACGGGCATGAAACGCGCGCCAATAAAGCTCGCGATACCGCCTATTTTTTTCTTAAAGGCTCCCATTTTGTCACTCAAATCTGCTGCATAGCGTGCAACATCGGCACCTATCAGCCATTTTCCTTTTCGCGCCTTTGCAAACAGCTCTTTAATGGGTGCCATGCCTTGTGCAAGCATGGTCGCCATTTCTTTACCATCGCCCCCAAACAGCAGAGCGGCAATATGCTGTCTTTGTGCTTGGCTTTTCATCTTACTCATCTTGTCGGTAATTTCTTCTAACAAGACAGAAGTGGATTTGAGTTTTCCAGAAGTGTTTTTGACAGAAATGCCAAGTGCTTCAAAGCCCATCATGCCTCTTTTTTGTCCAGCATAGGCTTGTGCTGAACGCCTATTTAAAACCGCTAAGGATTGTTGAAAAAGTTCGGCAGAAGTGCCTGAATTATCGGCTGCATCGCCCCATAATTGAAGCGATGCAACACTCATATTTAAATGGTGTGATGCGTGGTGAAGACTATCTCCCAGATGCATGGTTTTCATGGTGAGGGCGGTTACACTTGCCACAAGTCCACCACCAGCAAGCCCTAAAGCACCAGTAAAGACCGAAGCACGGCTTGCCGCCACTCCAAGAGCACTTTGAACGCCATGAAGGCTTTTTGTCATGTTTTTGACAGCAGCAGAAAAGCGCGGAATACTCAATCTCAGTGAGAGTGTTTTTGATAATGTATCGAATTTTTTTTGAAGATGTTTAAGAGGTGCGGTGAGTTTGTCTTCAAGAGATAATCTCACCTTTGCATCAGCAACTTTTTCACTCATTTTGTCTTATACCTTTCTGCTGCTTGATTTCGCCAAAAGACCAATTCTTCCAGTTCCATTTCCATCATGTCTGAAAGTGGCCAATGAAAAACAATGGCAATATCGGCTATGAGTTTCGCGGCAGTTTCGCAGTCTTGGAAGCCCGCCGACTTGAAAAAAAATCTATAATCTCACGAATATCTTCCATGTCATAAGGATCAATTTCCTCAACGGCATCTATGGGCCAGCCAGAAAGGCGTGAAGTAATGAATTCTAACTGATCAGCATCGTCTTCCTTAAAGGTCGCTTTTAAGTCTTTATATTTCGGGCGCCGTAAGGTGATTTCGGTATGTTCTTTTCCTTCAAAGGTAATCGGTACAAGTAATTTATGTGTAATGCTTGTTTGTACTGTCATTTTTATAATCCTAAGTTTTCTCTATGATCTGCGAGTTGATTGACGCCATTAAATTTTCTCACCAAGTTGAGGACGTCTATCTCAACAATTTCAACGTCCTTCTGGACATATTTGAAATACTGTAATGTGAATGTAGCCGTAGAAGTTGCTTTGCTCCCCGGTTGCCATTCTGCCATTTCAAAGCCTTTGCATAGTCCTCTCATGGTAATGACAACACCTTCTGCGGGTGTGCCTTGCGCTTGCATTGAACTTCGTAATGAGATATCGACATCAGTGCGCCCCAACAGTGCCATCAATTCTGGAGAGCAATCAGAAATGGTCATGCTAAGTGTGAGGGTTTCAAGACCAAGGTCAACTTCAATAGAGCTATCCATGCCTCCACCACGATAACTTTCAACAACCAAGTTCAAATTCGGTAATGTTACGCTTTCACATTTTGCTTGATAGGGAATACCGTCGACAAAAATGTTAAAATATTTCAAAACTCTTGGTAAAACGGGTATAGCCATTAAAAAATCTCCTCTAAGTAATCATTCACAATGCGTGAACGGAATGTGATGTGTTCTGCTGGTGTTGTTGGTGTGAATTCGACATTGAAATAGATTCTGCCGCCTTCAATAGCGCTTGCTGTATTCAACTCTAGATCAGGCGTACAGCGCCCACCAAGAATGGCGCCTTGTGCTTTCAAATCACGCAAATAGGCATTGACGCTTTCACTGACATCATTCATGTAGGTTTTTTTGATATTGCGGTCGACAGCCCATAGATGCCCGCGCAAAATGGCGTCATTGATCATATCTGCGGTTCTCACCACCGATAAGAAAGCAAATTTTGTATCACTTGAAAGGGTGCGATTACCCCAAAGACGATAACCGTTTTCGCGGATAATTGTTGTGATATTTTGTTCGTTAAGAAGGTTGGCGCGGCTTGATCTGTCACCAATGGAAAAATCAATGGGGCGCACAGTTCCAACAATGCCATTGATCACTTTGTTTGAAGGAGAATGCCAAAAACCGTGTGTAAAATCAGTTTTGGCAATGACACCAGCAACCGCTGCACTTGCCGGCTGTTCTATGATCTTTCCATCACGATTTACCTTTACAAAAGGGTCAATAAGAATGACGCGCTTTGAATCAAAATCCTTTGCTGCACTAAGGGCTGCTTCATCTGTTGTGTTTGGTGCATCAAGCACCACAATAGCGCGTAGGCGTTCAGCAATGCCAATGAGTTCTGCTGCGACGGGGTTGGTAGTTGCACCAGTTCCATTCTCTTCAATATTCACACTGGAAGGGCGTTGATGTGTAAAGCCTGGAGCGATGAGAATGCGTGGTGTTTGTCCCACAATGGACCCCGCTCCAATCAAAGCATGAACACCTTCATAAGCGCCATTTGCGTTTACACCGCCAAGAACATTGGTGAGTGTTGCATTTTCATTGTCACCCTCGTTCACGCGTACGACAACGACAATGGCGCCTACTTGTTTAAAAATAAGATCAAGGGCATTGGGTAAGGTACCTTGACGCTTACCCGTTTTATCGAGTTTTGCAGCTTGTGAAAGAGAGCCCGTTACCAAAACCGGTGTGTTGAGAGGGAATGCTTGTTCATCGGCATCGGGTGCTGTGCCAACAATCCCGATAACTGCCGATTGAACCGCGCGAAGGGGGCGGGTGCCGTCGTCAACCTCGACAACTTCAACACCGTGTAGAAAACCTATTGCCATACTTTATGCTCCTTTAAATGAGGGGTGAATGAAAATGAATGGGAAAAATGAGAGGTAAAAAGCCGCTTTTGAAAACGACTTGACAAAATATTCAAAACCGTTAGATTCATACAAAGGTGCTTGAAAAACACCTTAAAACAACAAGCGGATTGGTTACCGAAATAATCAGTCTTCTGTACATTAAAGACTTTGACTCATTATATGCTACACGCATATAATAGCTTTGTCGGGTGTGGTTACGCTATACAATACCCTTTCGGGGGAAAGGCATAACGACGGGCTTGTTGCCGTGTTTTTCAGCACCCGGCATTTTTATAAAAAATGTCAATGAAAAACGTCTAACAACAAGGAGTTCTCATGAATACTCTTATTCCAATATCGGAACAAATCATTGATCAGGAAACTGTTCAAACTGTTAACGCTCGTGATTTGCATACGTTTTTGAAGGTAACATCTCGTTTTAACGATTGGATTATTAATCGTATTAAAGAATATGGTTTCCTAGAAAATAAGGACTTTGCGAGTTTTACTAAAAATTTAGTAAAACCTAAAGGCGGTCGTCCAAGTACAGAATATCACATCACTTTAGACATGGCGAAAGAGCTCTCAATGGTGGAACGTAACGAGAAAGGACGTCAAGCACGCCGTTACTTTATTGAGTGTGAAAAGAAACTGAGAAACCAATCTGTTGATTATGATCGTGATACGCGTTTTGATTTGCCAAGTTATTGGGAAGGTATGAAACCTGGTGAAAAAGTTTTGTATCTTTTAGGTCCAATTCATATGCGTCTTCTTGATGCCTTCAGAGTAGACGAAGAAAACAGAAAATATAAAGCCCTCATTAAAGAAGCAAAAAAGGTCTTAGCAAGTCCGATTACAAAAGCTGCTTAACTTTAAAAACATGATTTTCTCTCCTCGTCTTTTAGGCGGGGAGGTGGTTAACAGCATAAAATATCTTTACATAATACATATTGTACGTATAATACGTATTATACATTAAAGATAGGATGTGCATATGAAAAAATATAGTTTTACAGATGTAAACCGCGGGGCAGGCGATATTTTAGACGAGGCTATGTCTACACCTGTAGCTTTAACAAAGCGAGGGCGTGAAAAAATCATTATGCTTCCTGTTGATTTATATCATGAATTAATAAAAGCGCGTTCTCGTATACAATCTTTTGTTTATGCAGATGCACCGCAAAATATATTAGACGATTTAGATCGTGGTTTAGATGATATTTTAAATGGCGACGAATATGTTTAAAGCAGGGGATGTTGTTCAATATTATTATTTATGGCACGAACAAGCGCAAAAAGGTGAACATTCGGGGCGCAAAGCGCGTCCTTCCTGTGTTATGGTTAAAACTGAAAGCCATTTCTTTTTGTTTCCTATCACTTCTCAAGAGCCTATTAATTTACAATATAGCTTAAAAGTACCTGAGATAGAATGTAGACGTGCGGGGTTGCAAATGCAATCTTGGGTGCGTGTTGATGAATTTAATGTTGTTCCTTGCGAATCTTTGTTTGACTTTGAAGATTTAAAACCACAAGGGCGTTTTAGCCTCGCTTTCGTGCGTAAAATTGCACTTAAAATTAAAGAAGTTAAAGCAATAAAACCACTTGGAAAAGTCTCTAGAGATTGAGTCACAAAGTCAAACAGCGTGGAGTGTTGGAACTTTGCTAACATCTGTTTCACGTTCAGCATGCCACGCATCATAATTCGCTTGCATACGTAACCATATGGCAGCTCCATTCCCAAACATTTTGCCAAGACAAGCCGAAAGAGAAGGAGATATAGGCTTTTCGGCATTTAGAATATCATAGAGATGTTGGCGTGATATACCAAGCATCTGTGCGATTTCTGTATTCGTTTTGCCAGTTTCAGGAATAATTTCTGCCAAAACTTCTCCTGGATGAGTAGGACAACGGTTTTTATCTCTTTGTGCAGGAATGTCATTCATAACTATATCCTTTCTTAATAAAGTGAATACGAAGTTTAAATTCTATTGCCATCTTGCTCTCCAAATCAATGAAGAGACTATAACAAGCATCACCATGCTCCATAAGACTGACACTGTCAGTCAAAAAAAGCCCTTTCAAAGGGCTTTTAAAGAGTTTTAAAAAGGACTTTAAAGAAAGAAAATCATACAAGCCTTATCGCCTAGACTTGATTATCTTTCTCTTGTGGTTCTTTTATGGGCTCTACGGGTGCGTCTGTTTCTGTCATTTCAGTAGATGAGAGCTGTTTTGTGCTTTCCTCAACAACGGGAGGAGAGAAGACTCCGTCCTTATAAGTCCAGCCGATCTGCGCTTCACTTGAGGCGATTGCCTCACCATCAAAGGCATGAACATAATCTTCTGACGCTACGATAATATTTGTTACCACACCATTTTCAACAACTGCATATTCCATGAAGTGCTCCTATATAAAAAATCTCAACAACACTGCTCCATTACCGCCATTTCCTCCTTTACCAACACCACCATCTTCTCCTGGGAAATAACCACCACCACCACCTCCTCCTTGTCCACTGCCTTTGCAGCCTTTACCACCTCTGCCACCTTTATGGCTCTCTCCGCCATAACCGCCGTTACCATTATTAGCACCAGCACCCCCACCGCCGCCGCCGCCAAAAAAAGAATTTCCACCATGACCACTACCACCGTTGCCGCCATTCCCACCAGCGTAAATAAAAGAACTACCTCTATAACCATTAGAACTAGCATCGCCCCCAAAACTACCATTGAAACTTGATACGCCGCCGCTGCCACCACCACCACCACCTCCTCCTGGCCCCCCATATGCTGTAATAATTCCTTCAATGCGTGTATAACCACCACCACCTCCACCGCCTCCCGGAGAAGCGCCTCGTCCACCTCGACCAATTTCAATAATTTTTGCGGATTTTAACTGTGAAGCTTTAATTTTAACATACACACTTTGGCCTCCACTGCCGCCGCCGCCACCGTAGCTGGATTTACCTTTGGCCCCATCTCCCCCACCTCCGCCACCACCCCATGCCCATATTTCAATTTCTGTGTTATCGGTCATACCTTCAGGAAACGGGATAGTGCCACTTTCTGTCATGAGGATTTCAAGGGGGGACGTCGCTTTTCTTAATTTCGTGATTTCATCACGTATTTCTTGAAGAGCAACAAGAGCTTCATTTTTGCTATAAACTTCCGCACCATCAACTTTAAGAGGTCCCTTCAACATGCTTCCGGTTGTGCTTAGATTGGTAACGACTTTGTTGTTATGGATAAGGCTAAACGACGAATTACCCAACAGTTCTAAGCCACCACTCATGGTAACTTTGCTGGTAAATTTATTATAACTTTGCCATTCATTTGGGCTTGTGAGGTGTCCATAGCTTGTGAGATCTTCATTGATCTTAGCTCTAAAATCATCAAGCCCCACAATATCTTCGGTTTTATGTTGGTGTGCGCCTAATAGAGAGACAGCACTGCCAAAAGTGAAGTTATTATTGCTTGATTTATAGAGAACATAATTGTTGGCAGCATCTTTTGCGCCTTCGATATCACTTAAATCAGCAAAAGTGAAGGTTTTATCGGCTGCCATTTTGGCCTTAAGGGCCGCTTCAAGGTCTGCAACATCACTTATGCTATGCGTGTGTTTTGAAGGCGCTTTTCCCTCTACCTTTTCCTCAATATCAACAATGGCTTGATCAATTTTGGTCAAGTTTTCCCGCAAGATTGGGAATTCAGAACTGATAAAGCGTCCTTCTTTAGGCAATTCCATGTCGAGTTTTTTGGTTTTTGTCATCTCTCATTTTCCCCTCATAATATACCAGCGCCAAAATCGCTCACCATAGACCGTGCCGCCGGTCCACCGGTAAGGGTCAATTTCAAGCGCGCTTGTTTGGCTGTTTTATCACCACTGATAAATTTGCGCTCTGTCCAAAGCGGTTCAGCGAGTTGCTCTGTTTCCTCTAATTTCAAAGGAGTGAAAGCACCATCATCCAGTTGCATCTCCAGTGAAAAGGTTGCACCGCCCGGTAAAAAGGTTTTGATATAACTGGTCAACCTTGCCTTTTCTCCAAAGGAAAAAGCACGGGTGACATAAGTGGCTTCCTTATGAATCTTTCCCGCAATCAATTGAACAGGAGCAAACAAAACAGGTGAGAGCTTTTCGGTGCCTTTGAGAATAGCGCGAAGCTTTACCTTTTCACTGATATATTCGGTAAGACTGAGTAATTGAAAGGGTAGAAGTTGATAAACCGTGCCGTTGTTTCTTTCAATTTCAAAGATGACAGAACAATCGCTTGAAGGCAATTCAATGGCTGCGCGTATTTGTAAATCAGAGCAGTCCACAAGATCAAAAGTGCCAAGATCAATGGTTTTTTCTGTTTGTGTGTAGCGTGCCGCCAGCACTCGAAAGGCTAAAGCCTCATCTTGATGAGCAGTCCAGCTTTGTGCGTTAACAGAAGAAAAGCGTGGACCGGTCACATAAGGGTGGCTTGAAACATATCTCTGATGTTCTGCATCAAAATCCCCAAGCTTTGCTAAGGAGACGGAATGATTACTATCATCTGTCTTAATAACGAAAGCCGTTAAGCGGTCATCGGGGACAAGGAGTGGTACATCATAGCGTGCCTCTGCCCAACCAGTTTTTGCGCCCTTCATGGAATAAAAGCTTTGTGCTTGAATATCGGCGGTCGGATAACCGTTTTCAGTGGTGACCAAATCAATCACCAAATTATGGTTTTGATTGCCGATTTTGCAAAGATGAAAGTCAATACCGGTAATTTGCCGTGTTTCATCAGGAGTAAAGACTTGTGCTTGTGGGTCTACTTGCGTCCATATTTTCACCGTGGTGGTGCGCCGCATCACTTTCACATCAATCACACCTTGACCGGTAAAAAGCCCCGTTGCAATTGTTCCACCTCTGCCTTGTGCAATAACATTTTTTGTGCCAGCTGTAATATTTTGTGGAATCGTGAAAGCGCCTTCAAGAGCGCCATCGGGAGATGTAAAACAATAATAGATTTT
>NZ_JBHIMA010000095.1:0-523 GCF_042193775.1 Bartonella sp. OD88NMGDW
GATTGTTGCTCATCACAAACAGCAAGACGTAAGGCTCGCATTCAGGTTGTTCTGGATGCTTTGTACAAAAAGGGCTGTTCAAGCGCTTCTTGACACTGCGCTGTGGTATGACAGCACCTGGACGACAAATCGGCAAGTTTTTCTCTTTAAAAGTATAACACGGACTCCCTCTCCCTTTATAGCGAAAACCTGATTGAATCATACATGTATAAGTTGTTGCTTTTGCATTGATGCTCTGCTTTCTGTTTTCTGGATCGACATCATAAGGAGTTGGCATACCACATTCTAACAAAGCTTTTCCTACCTCAGTAAAATCTGCTCCTGGCTTCTCCCACATCGCCAAAGATGATGAAGGAGTTTTATTAAACTGACATCCTGCAATACCTAACAAAGTTACAGCACTTAATAATTTTAGAGTTTGTTTCATTTTTTACTCCGTGATTTACTTAAAGGAAATTGTTCTAGATGAGACGTGCCATACTGCTTTTGGCATTTTGGCCCCGCATGTCCAAGACAAGTATGG
>NZ_JBHIMA010000096.1:0-520 GCF_042193775.1 Bartonella sp. OD88NMGDW
ATTTTGTAGCCTCCTCTGCACTCTGTTGGGCTTGATGAGCCGTCGCTGTTGCTGTATCCGCTGCACTCTTGGCTTCTTCTGCTGTGGTCCTCGCTGTATTCGCCACCCTAACAGCGCTTTCTGATGCTACTTTAGCTTCCTTAGCTACGCTTTCTGCTGTTGCTGTCGCTGTCGCTACCGATTGTTTTACTTCCTCCACTAAACCTTTTGCCTCAACAGCTGTCGTTTTACTTTCATTAGCTAACGTTGCTGCCTGATCTGCTACTTTTTTCGCTTCAGCGGCTTTAGACAATGCTTCTGAAGCATCTTGTTGCGCTGTTGATGTCTCTAACGCCTGTTTTGCTTCTTGCACCATAATCTTGGCTTCTGAAGCTGTGACTGTCGCATCATCCGCCTTCTTTTCGGCTCTTGCGGCTTTCTCTTCTGCCGTTTCTGCTGTGCTCTTAGCGTCTTGCGAAAGGACATGAGCATCCTCTGCTTTATTCTTCGCTTCCACCGCTGTGTCTTTTGCACTATCCGC
>NZ_JBHIMA010000018.1:0-8115 GCF_042193775.1 Bartonella sp. OD88NMGDW
CTGAGTACGCTGTAAATGTTTGATGCGGTGACTTTACCCAAGCGCGCTTGAAACCATTCTGCTGTTCTTTGTTCCATATCACACCGCCGTTCTTTGTTCTTGTGATACATATTCTATATCTTGGACGTGAATATATTCGGCATCTTGTATAGGCGCCTCTATTTGCTTTTGTTGTAGGAAAGCTTGTTCTTTTTCATGCTGTCTCTTTTGCAAAATATCCAAAATCCTTTGTGCTACTTCATCAGGAAGATCTTCAAGTCTGTCGACTTGTGCATACTCAAGCACTTTTTCTTCTTCTGTTTGAGTGATGTTTATTAATTGTTTGATTTGCGTAAGCACATCATAAGAAACTAACTTCGTTTGTACGTTATGGTTTGCTTCATTGATACGTTTTGCTTCATCTTCTTCATAAATACCGGAAAGCCCGAAAGCATAGCGAGCACATTGTATAGTAGCTTTATGGCGCAACATGCGTGCTGGATATTTTTGCCATGCTTCACTTTTTTCTTGTTCGCATTCTTTGCGATATTCGATGACTTCGATAGGGTCTTTAATTCCTTTGAGACGAATAGCACATTTGATAGCAATGAGCTTCCCATCCTTATCGAGTTGATCTTGAAAGGTCATGCCATCAAAGTCAGGATTTGATTTGATGATCTTTATCCAACCGTCGATAGAAACAACGGGTATGATGCCGCCGCCTTTTTTAGGGAGTGCATAGATTTCTTTTGTTAAAGGGTTAAGTCCATAAGTATTGGCAACAAAAAGAAAAACGGCAAATTCTGCATCAGTGATGACACTAGCATTTTTATATCCAATACAAGTTTTTATGATTGTTTCTCGAAATTCTTCAGCAGAAAATCCATATTTTCTTGCCATTTCTGTTAAAAAAGTGGAATTTGTCATCTTGATTTCCTACATTGCGCGCAATTCCCCCGTGGCGTGAATCACGCTTGTGTTTAAAAATGTTGTTTGGTTGTTAGAAACGGCTTATGTAGCTTATATCGCTTGCTGAATAGTCACTTTCGTAGATGATTGAATTGCGTCCACGAATTTCAAGATTACCAGAAATATTTACATTATCTAAAATATATACTCCATCTAGAATTTTCATATTTCCGGAAATGTGTGCTTTATCACTTATATAAGCATCTCCATAGACACGGGCATTGCCATAAACATGGCCCAAAACTCGAGCCTCACCATAAATTTGTGCATTGCCGTAAATTTGCGCATCATATTCAACATATGCTTCACCGCAAACTTTTGCATTTTCATAAACACGCGCCCTGCCTGTAATTTCTGCGCGTTCAAATACTTGTGCATTGCCGAAAATCTTAGCGTCACCACAAACCATAGCTTTATGCCAAACCCAACAATCGCCTTCATGCGATAGGTTGTCTTCTTTTTGTATATAGCCACCTAAGTAACCTTTTTTAATATTTCTAAAATCTCTTAATGCACGTATGCGATAAAGTTTTTTACTTTTATCGGTTCTTGCATCATAAAATTCTTTTATTTCATCAGTCAGTTCGTATTTCTTTTCCATGATTACTATTTCTCACGTTCTTCGATTATGGTGGAGCCACTAATTTTACAATTTCCAGCAATGTTTACACGACAGCAAATATATGCTTGATTGTAAATTTTAGCATTTCCGTAAACGTGTACACTTTTCCCTATAACAGAATTCCCATAAATCCGCGCATAGTCAAAAACCTTGGCATTATCTCCAACATAAGCACCACCAACTTCGGCATAATCAGAAACTTGTGCATTGCCATAAACGCATGCATTCCCATAAACCCGCGCATCATCATAAACTTTGGCATCACCGTAAACGTGTGCATTGCCAAAAATCCAACAGTCTCTCTTATGGCTTAAGTTGCTCTCTTTTTCTATAAAACCGCCTAGGTCACCTTTTTTGACATATCCAAAGTCTCTTAATGCTCTAATTCGGTGAAGAGTTCTTCCATCAAACACAATTGTTTCATCAGTAAGTTCGTATTTTTTCATCTGTTTTGTTACCTAGTTGAGATTCTTTTATCGCCATCAATCCAGTCGTCCCAACATACACATGCTTCACCGTAAATTTTTGCATGACCGTAAACATGCGCATCACCGGAAACTTCTGCATTGCCGTAAACACGCGCCCTATCATAAATGTATGCCTTTTCGTAAACTTGTGCATTGCCATAAACTTCTGCATTATCAAAAACGTGCGGTTCACCGCAAATATATGCATCACCGTAAACTTCTGCATCACCGTAAATGCATGGTTCATCGCAAACTTCTGCTTTGCCATAAATACGAGAATTGTTGTAAACATGTGCATAACCGTAAACTTGTGCATTTTCGTAAACCAAGGCATCACCAAAAACCTTGGCATAACCATAGACTTTTGCATCATCACCTACCCAACAATCACCTTCATGACTTAGGTTGTCTTCTTTCTCGATATAGCCTCCTAAATCACCTTTCTCGACGTTTCCAAAGTCTCGTAATGCGCGAATGCGGTGGAGAGTTTTGCCCCCAACTTCGATTGTTTCATCAGTAAATTCGTATTTTTTTTCCATGGTTTATTGCCTCTGGCCAGTTGTGATGATTTCATCATTGATGATCTCTGCGTTTCCATGAATAAATACATAACCACAGATTTGGGCATTTCCCCCAACTTTTGCTCTGATGGAAATCAATGAACCGTCATAAATTTTAGCATTTCCATAAATTTTAGCTTTTCCACTAATAAATGCACCACCGGAAACTTGTGCATTCTCGTAGATTTGTGCACTGGCAAAAACACGAGCATGTCCAAAAATCTTCGCATTGCCAAAAATATTAGTTTCTCCGGTAACAGATGCACTACCAAAAACACATGCATTTTCGTAAATATCAGCAATGTGATGAATATAAGCATCACCAAAAACCTTGGCATTGTCATAAACTCTTGCATGACCATCCACACGAGCGTTTTCATAAACATGGGCATCACCAAAAATCTTGGCACAACCATAGACTTTTGCATCATCACCTACCCAACAATCACCTTCATGACTTAGGTTGTCTTCTTTCTCGATATAGCCGCCTAAATCACCAGCTTTAACATCAGCAAAGTCTCTCAGTGCACGAATGCGGTGAAGTGTTCTGCAATCAAACTCAATTGTTTCATCAGTAAGTTCATATTTTTTTTCCATTATTTTACTCCTTTAAGTTAGACTCTGCCTTTGTCGTTCTTGCAAAAGAACGGCATTGCATTGTGGGGTGAATTTTTTGAAAAGGTGGCGTCTTTTAAAAACGCCTTTAGCTTTTAAAGCACATCACAAGGACGCAAACGGTGTTGTTTTTCGTAAGAACCATACATTGCATCATCATATTCGCGCTGTTTTATATCATCTAAAAAAAAACCGTATGCTGTGCTGTGTAGAATAAAATCGTGAGGAATGTTTCCGTTGAAACACTGCTCTTCACATTCTTTAAGATAGAATTCGGCAATATCTTCAGAGATATCTTCGCAACGATTAGTCGTTGGTTCAATACGCAAAATTTGGACAGCATTATCGGCTTGGTCGATAAATTTGATCATGTCACTTTCTTCTAAGAAAGGACCAGATTTAGCGAGATTTTGCTCTTCATTTTCGCACATCACTAAGAGAATTTCATCAGAATTTATAAACACTGGTTTATTCACAAATGCCTCCATACTGCCTATTGGCAAAAGTTATTTTCTAAGATATGGAGTGAATATATGTAAAAAGTGCAAGTGTCAACATAAAAATGTAAAAAGTGCATATTTATGTTAGGTATGTTTTTTTAAAAAATGCACTATCCACAATTTATGGAGATACAATATGCAAGTAACGGAACAAGATTATAATCTTCTAAAAGGGTTTTCTCAGAAGGAAAAGGAAACTATTTCTTATTTTTTGATTGCCTTAAAAACTCAATATACAAAATCACATCTCTCTTGTTTTCTTCAGAAAGATCACGATAAAAATTCATAAATTCTTGATCAACATCATTGAAGAAATTTGGGGGGGGTTCATTAAAAAACTCTGCTATTTTAACTAATTCTCCAATACTTATGCTTCTTGATTTTCCATTTTTGTAAGGATTAATCATTCTACTTATAGTGGATTGATGGATTCCCAAGTGAGCGGCTAATTCTATTTGAGCACCGTGTCCGCGCTCGTTTAATTTCTTTTCTAGCCATTGTCGGATACTTTTTTCAATATTGCTACTCATAATCTAAATATTATCCCTAAAAATACGTAAAATGCAAAAATGAGAAAAGTGCATTTTTTATTGACATATGTAAAAAGTGCAATTATTTATTGCGCTGTTATGGAGATTACATATGGCTTCGAGATTAATTATAAAATATTTAGGTGGTTTCAAAACTGTAGCAACCATAGTGCAAAGAGATGTGTCATCTGTTTATAGATGGCGTGACATGCCAGCAAAACACCAGCAAAAAATTTTAGATTACGCACGTGATCATGGGATAGATTTGCGTCCAGAAGATTTTTTTTATCCCGAGCGCTTGCAGAGATTAATGCAAGAGCAACACCCCCCATTGTCGAAAATTAGCAAGAGCTGCGGTGTTGATCACACCGGAGAAACTTTACAGCATTAAGGAGACAAAGATGGCTGTAGAAAAGAAATATGAGTTCACACGCCAAGGAGTAACGCTTTATCCTGATAAGAATAATTCACATGGTATTGTAATGCTTCGTCGCATACGGGCACTGAGAGACTTTGGAAGAGTCAAGAAAGGTGATCTTGGTGGTTTTATAGAACATGAAGGTAACCTATCACATGAGGGTGATTGTTGGGTAGCTGGTTCGGATAGATCTTTTAATAATGGGTATGTTTTTGGCAATGCTCGTGTTTTTGGAGATGCCCGTGTTGGTGGCATGGCACGTGTTTTTGGGCATGCACAAGTATACGGTTGTGCAGATGTTTCTAATTGTGTGTATGTTTATAATTATGCAAAGATTTACGGTAATGCGGAGGTTTATGGTAGTGATACCCGTGTTTATGGTAAGGCGCAAATTTATGAGAATGCTTCAGTAAAAGGCAAAGCAGAAGTTTACGGCAATTCTCGCATTTATGGGGATGCTAAGGTTTACAACAAAGCACGTGTCTACGGTCAAGCCAAGGTTTTTGGTAATGCCGAAGTTTTCAATCAATCTAAAGTTTATGACAATGCGTTAGTTCACGGGCATGCCAAGATTAGAGAGAATGCCAAGATTTACGGCAATGCCGATGTTTGTGACTATGAAGATTTTCGCGATAACGACGAAGTTTACATGCGTAAACACGTTTTATATAGCACAAACGAAGCGCATAAGAATGATGATGGTAAGCCTCGTATAGAGCTTATACCGCCGTTGGCACTGATTGAAATCGGCAAAGTTTTAGAGTTTGGGGCAAAGAAGTACGGAGCAAACAATTGGCGTAATGGCATGCACTGGAGCAGGTTTCACGGTGCTGCTTTACGTCATTTATTAGCATGGTTTGGTGGAGAGCATAAGGATGCTGAGAGTGATTTATCACACTTGGCACATGCGGCTTGTTGCATTCTTTTTTTAATGGAATGCGAAGCACAACAGATTGGTCATGATGACCGCCCTCATAAAAATTAAAGGAGATAAAGATGAGTTCGAATGAAATTTTATGGATAGCAGTGGTTTCAGTTTTGCTCTTAAGCGGAGTGATGTTTCGTATTGCATTGCATTATCGCAACCAAGTTAAAGCACTTAAAGAGCAGGTTCAAGATATTAAGAAAAAAATGAAAGAGAATGAGTTTAGGTATTTAATGGAAAGCAAGCAAACAATTGATGAATGTGATGCAGATCTTGAAGAACGTGACAAGGAAATTAAACAACTGAAGCAAGAGATTGAAGAACGTGACGAGGAAATTAAACAACTGAAGCAAGAGATTGAAGAACGCGACGAGGAAATTAAACAACTGAAACAAAAGACTGAAGAGCATGAAAAGGCGTTCAGAAATGTAAGTGAAGTTGTAATGACACTCGAAGCAGATGTTCAATTACGCGACGAGGAAATTAAAGAATTGAAGCAAGAGATTAAAGAACGCGACGAGAAAATTGAAGAATTGAAACAAAAGATAGAAGAACATGACGACGAGGAAATGGAAGAACTGAAGCAAGAGATTAAAGAACGTGAGGAGGAAATTAAAGAACTCGAAGCAGATGTTCAATTACGCGACGAGGAAATTAAAGAATTGAAGCAAGAGATTGAAGAACGCGACGAGGAAATTGAAAAACTTAAACAAAAGATAGATGCGTACCGAGAAGAGTTTAAACGGAACAGTGAAACGATAGAGCTACTAACAGTACATGTTCAATCATGTGATGCGGAAATTAAAGAATTGAAGCAAAAGATAGATGCGTACCGAGAAGACTTTAAACGGAAAAGTGAAAAGATACAGGCACTAAAAGCAGATGTTCAATCACGCGACGAGGAAGTTGAAAGACTAACACAAGAGCTTAAACAGCGTGATGAAGCAGTAAAAGCGCCGCCTCATAAGAATAAGAAGAGTAAGAAGAAGGGTAAGTGAGGAGATAGAGATGGGCTTAATTGCGCTTATTATATCTTGTTATGCAGCTTATACTGCTTTTAAAACCACAAAAAGGCTTAGACAAGAGATAAATGAAAAAGGCGAAATAATACACGAGCAAGCAAAGCTCATTGAAAAATTATCTTTTTCTAACGTTTCTTATTGTGTGAATTGCAGTAAAATTGTGTGCAGAGAAGTCGTTTAAGCACCATTCTAAGAAAAAACCATCATTAAATGTAAGTGATTTAGATGCTTCATACAATCCTTTGTTTTGATCTAGGTACGCGGACTGGGTGGGCGATACGTGGTGCAAGTGGTGACATGTTCAGTGGTACCGTGAATTTTCAATCGCGCCGTTTTGAAGGCGGTGGAATGCGTTACTTGCGCTTTAAGCAATGGCTATCAGAAATAAAGCAGACAGCAGGTCAAATTGACGTGGTGTATTTTGAAGAGGTGAGGCGTCATAAAGGTACAGATGCAGCGCATGTTTACGGAGGTTTGTTAGCAACGTTAACGGCGTGGTGTGAACAGCATCAGATACCGTATGAGGGTATACCAGTAAGTACGATTAAGAAAGCGACGACAGGCAAGGGGAATGCGTCGAAAGAAGAGATGATTAAGGCGGTGCGTGCAAAAGGGCACAATCCGAAAGATGATAACGAAGCAGATGCTTTAGCAATTTTATATTTAGTTAAAGAAAGGGAATTGGGGTATGTCCATTAAATTACCATGGACGAGGCTTTTTGCAGACAAGTGGGCAATAGTTGTTGATTATTTGCCTGCTGTAGAGGGCAATATCTATATGCGATTACGGTTACGTATGTTGCATACTGGTGAACCTCTTTTTTATAATATTAAAGTTTTATCTAATTACACGGGTTATTCAGTGAAGAAGTTTGAAGCGGCACTGAATGTTTTGCTTGAAGAAGGATATTTCATTCGTTTAGCAGATGGTCGCTTGTGGAATTTAGATGTTGAAGAAGAGCTTACTAACTCTCATGAGAGTTTAGAAAAGGTATCAAAAGCATCACGATCAAAGAGATTATCGGAGAGAGCAAAGAAAGCAGCGCAGGCAAGATGGGATAAACATACAACTTATACTTGTGATGCTTGTGATGATGCTCAAGTTACTGAAAATACTGATAAAAACGATGCTAAAGCAATGCTTAATGATGCTAAAACGATGCTTAATGATGCTAAGCATGCTAAGCATGATGCTAAAGCGATGCTTAATGATGCCTATATATATAACAATAACATTAACAATAACATTAACAATAAAAATAAAACTATTATTTTATCAAAAAGAGAAATTGATTTTGAAAATTTAGAAACAAACGATTTGGTTGAAAAGGCAATCGAGTGTGATGTTGAAAGCCAATCAGAACAAATCAAAACGATAGAAACCAAACAACCAATCATTCACGAGCAAAATATCAATCTTTCAAACGAAGCTAACAACCGATGGCAAATTAACGAAGCGATGATTGCGAAATTGCCTTCACGAAAAGTTAAAAAGGTTGGAAAAAAAC
>NZ_JBHIMA010000097.1:0-511 GCF_042193775.1 Bartonella sp. OD88NMGDW
CATGCTTCATTTGTCTTTTTCCATAAAATAAACAGCAAATTTCACTATTTTGCTGATCTGATCTCTCTCATGGGCTGCGGATAAACAGCATTTAAAAACTCTTTTGAAAAAATTATCGGTTTTTTTAGCATTTTTCTGCATTTTTTCTCAATTCGTTCAAAATGGATTTAATAAGCTTCGTTTTAATTCTTTTGAAGAGAATTAAACCCCTTATACGAAAACGGAGCTCTGTTGTAACAGGGCGTGAACTGGATCATTTGCACGTGAATTATGAAACTGTAAAACCTTATCGCGTAACCTTTAAAAAAGGTAATCCAAAAGTTACAGAGATCTCTAATCCAGAAAAATTCTATTACGTGACTGAAATGAAATTCGCAAAAACAGGTAAAGAGAAAGATAAAACCACTGTTATTTATAATAACAATATCACAATAACAGATATCCCTCTTGACGCTTGTGAGTATATCGTTAATGGTAAACCCGCTCTTGAATGGGTTATGGGGCGTCAATG
>NZ_JBHIMA010000098.1:0-504 GCF_042193775.1 Bartonella sp. OD88NMGDW
ACAATCCGAAAGATGATAACGAAGCAGATGCTTTAGCAATTTTATATTTAGTTAAAGAAAGGGAATTGGGGTATGTCAACTAAGTTGCCATGGACGAGGCTTTTTGCAGACAAATGGCTTCTTACTCTTGGTTGTTTGTCGCCGACCGAGAAATGTATCTATGTCATGTTGCGACTTCTAATGCTCCATACTGGTGAACCTATTTTAAAGGACTTAACGGTATTAGCTTTTTGGGTTGGTTATCCAGTAGAAGAGTTTGAAGCAGCTTTGAATTCCTTGATTGAAGGTGGATTCATCATACGTTTAGACAATGGTGGGTTGTGGAATTCAGAAGTTGAAAAAGAACTCAATAACGTCACTGAAGAGCTAGATAATTTCACTTGCAATAATAATAAAGAAAGGGAGGTGAAGTATGTCAACTAAGTTGCCATGGACGAGGCTTTTTGCAGACAAGTGGGCAATAGTTGTTGATTATTTGCCTGCTGTAGAGGGCAATATCTATAT
>NZ_JBHIMA010000019.1:0-7799 GCF_042193775.1 Bartonella sp. OD88NMGDW
AGGGCGCCAAAAACACTGCAACTAAAGCCACAAAAACAGCCTCCAATATGGGGTGGTGGGGCTTTTTAGGCAGTCTGATAGGTGCCATTATTTCCAGTGTTTTTGGCTACTATGGTTACAGAAGCCGTAAGGATACTTTCATGCTTTAAAACGTCTACCTCTAAAGCAAACACAAAAAAAGCTGCACGCATAGTGCAGCTTTTTTGTGAAATTTTCTGATTGCCCTTTTGTATCATTGTCTCTCATATCAGAAAATTTCGCCAGCCCATAATCCTTCAATATTCCCCTTTCAAAAAACATAAGGAGCTGCTCATCACTGCCAATAGGCATTGTGCTTGTTTTGAAGAGAGCTCTGAAAACTTCCTTTCTCAACTGATCATCAAGAAAAACTAGACAAAGCGTGGGATATCCCATAAACACGCAGAAGAAAATTGTACCTTATAACCTCTTGGGGAGGAGCATTGTGACAAAGAAAAAATCCATAATTTTCGCCCAAACTGGGCTTTTTTTCGTTTTAGGCTTTAGCAGCTTTGCCGATGAAACGGCTCAAGTCACATTTGCTTTACACTTAGCAGAAAGCACAGCTTCTATTTCAATGCTGCTTTTTGCAGGGCTTATCGGGGCGATTTGTGCCGGACCAATTGCACCACGTCTTTTGCATCACTTCCAACCAGTATACACAGTCACTGTTGTTTTATTGTTTGAAGCGCTTTTCATAGCCGCAGCTGCAATCGCAAACCAATTTTGGGTTTATATTGCCCTTTCTTTCGCACTAGGTTGTGCTGGTTCACTCTTTTGGTCCGCTATTCTTGTTGCGGTACCTGACTTCGCAAAAAATGAACAGCAATTAGACAGTATCAATCGCATTATCCAAACAGTTCGTAATCTTGGCTATATTGCCGGACCACTCCTAGGGGGTGTGTTGTATGGAATATCAAACGGACAAAAAGGACTCTTTGCACTTTCAATCATGGTTCTTTTTGCTACCTTTATCACTCTCTTCTGTTTTAAAAGTTTAAAAATTCATACACAAAAGACAGATACAACACAGCAAGCCAAAAAAGGACTAGATTTAGCGGGTCTCTTGCGCAAAAAAAATGTCGTCTATGCTCTTGCGCCCCTCATCATCACTATTATCCTCACCTCTGCTCTCAACGTCTTATCGATTGTCCGCATTCGTACCGATCTCAACTTAAGCGCTGAAACCTATGGGGTGATCACAAGTATGCTAAGCCTAGGCTTAGTGGTTGGTCCACTCTGCTTCTCCAATCTTTTCCACCATTTTGGCAATGCCGCTGGTGCATCACTAGCTGCCGCAACCATTGGCTTTGCAATTTTCTGTTTTTCCTTAACAAACTTCACATGGCTGATGATGCTATCATTTTTCATCCTTGGGAGTGCCAATGGTGTGCAAAATGCCTTAATGGCAAGTTTTATGATGAAAGCCATCCCCAAAGAACAACGAAACAGTCAAATGCCTGCCTATATCTTCATCATACAGACATCCGTATGCCTTGGCTTTCTAGGAGCCGGCTTTGTAAAAGTGCATCATACCCAATACACACTGTTTATCATTGGCATCGCCACAATGATCGCAGGCATATTAGGTTTTATTGTGAACAGTGCCGTACAAAAAAAGAAACAGAGAGAATTTGATAATGGTTAGTGGACGAGGCGTTTTTCTCAAGCAAACCATACACCCCAAAAGGACATGACAATCACCACCCTATCAAATTTCAATAAAATCCTTATCAAATCGTTGTATCCCATGCAACCCCATACCAACCCAATAGGACTTTGATAAACCACTCTTTAATGTAGAGCAACTAATAACCCTCCCAAAAACTTGATATTTTAAAGTAAAAAAAAACGATAACATCATGCAACAAGACCCTATAGGCTTAAACTTTTACAATGGAACAGGCGGTTATGTATGGCAACTTGCAGACACCATGCAACATGACTTGAATGAAAACATCCATACGCTTGAATTGCAAAAACCAACGCCGCCCATAGCCATCAATTCTTTCGCTGTATACCCAAGTGAACTCAATCCTTTATCACGCGTTCAATGGGCAAAAGATGTACAAATAATAAAAAACAAACCAGCACTCATTGGCAAACGGCAAATACAACCCATCACCATTGTTTCTACAAAAGGAGCGGCATTTGGCGGATTCGACTTTCCCACATTTGAAGCACTTCGTGAAAGCTGCCTTGTCCAATCACTAAGAGAAATACAATTCTATAGTACTCTTCTTGCCTCTGGAAGTCTTTTGATATCACTGCTACGACACGGTCTCATCGAAACAGATCAAAAAGCATTTTCAGAAAATGATGCAACCGCTCTTTTACGAGAGCCAACATGTATTATCATAGATTCTTCTCTTGGCAGTCTTGCCATTAATCAACTCAATGGGCGTACAATCCGGCTTCATGAAAAAACAAAACATCTCTTGAAGCAAGCCACCACACCAATACGTATTCAATATCCGCTAGAGGATTCAATAAAGTTTTTTATAAAAGCAGGAATGCTACGATTGGTAAAATTATAAGGATAAAAAGATGCAGCTGATAAGACCTGGCATGGGAACAGAAAATAGTGCACAGCTCATTTATGCGCTTATTCAAATGGCAAGACCGCGCACAGTCATTGAAATCGGTGCTGGTGATAGTACGCGCTTGATTGCTAAAGCACTGCAAAAAGCAAAACAAGCATGGCAACAAGATAAAAAACTTTTAGAATCCTCCACCTGGGAAGAGCGCACAGCTTTGCTTGACCCTTCAGGAATCCTTGAGAATTACGAACCTCGGCTTATCACCATTGATGATTTTACAGTCGAAGGTCAATCAGCAGAAGAAGCATGGCAAAAACTGCTTCAAGACGGTATTGAAAAAGACATGGTAACATTTATCCATGAGAATTTCTTCTCTCTCGATGATGAAACGCTCAAATCTTGGGGACCAATAGATTTTGCTTGGCTTGATGCTGGTACTCCCGCAGATGATGTGCGATTTGTTATAACCCTTTGGGAACACATCACCGCGGGTGGTTATCTTTGTCTACATGAACCAACCATAACAACAACAATTGCTCTCAATGGCGAACAACGGGTGCGACGTGTCAGAACCCCTTTGTGGGAAGAAATTCTCTACCGGCTTGATGGCTCCTATGAAGCTTTAACACTCCCCGAAAACCACAAATATCGCCAAAGTGGTCTGGGGATTATTCGCAAACGCACCTCTGCCGAACAAATTGTACGCGCACAATCGCTACAAGCAGAACTCATAGAAATCAATGAACTGCCCATTCGAAATGATATTTTGCCCATGGGAAAAGAAGCACTTCACAAACGCAGCACACGCAATTCGCTGATCTCTGCCATGACCTCACCGACACTACGCGCTGTTTATGCCGCCATTATCCTTGGTGCAAAAAATCTTACTGATATCCTCAAACATGTCGATTCAGATGCCAAAAACATTCATAAATCCATCAATCGCCTTTTGAATCTCGGACTTATTCACAACACAACAGAAGGATTTCAAGCGAGAGATACATTATGGCAAGCGCTAGAAGAAAAAAATGAACGGAATAGGGAAAATTTAAGCGACCGCCATTTAGAAACAGAAGAGATGCTATCAAAAATTGGTGAAGCCTTTCAAAAGGAAAAAATCTATAGCGAAACGGAAGTTTCCAAGATATGCAATCTCTTTACGGTAGACTTTGCCCGATTACGACGCACTCTTGTTGAGAAGGGGTTTTTACAACGCCATGGAGGCAAATATCAACGCATGCGCTAAAAGAGGATGAATAACCTTCCACTAAAAAAATATAATTTCATTAAAAGGTTATAAAATCATTCATCTCATTCATATGTTGACAATCTATGGAGCGGTTAGTACATCCCCTTCATAAAGGATACATTAGAGTAACAAGAATGCGGGGGAAAAACAAAAATGCGGGGTGTCAGTTGGTTATCAAATAGGATTAGAAACAGTCAAAATCATCAAGAGAAGATATGGGATCAAGGTCTCAATGATCTTACGATTATTTCGCAAACATCAGAGAACAGTGTTGTTGCTCAACCCAGATCATGCTCGATATTTCTAAAAACATCGTAGAAAAACAAAAAATAATATTCTTGCAGTGGACTGACCGGTAAATCAATAAAGATACTATTTCAACGAAATGTGTTCAGCGGAAACAGGGCTCATAAGACGTCCTCAACAGATACAACAAAATGTATTTGATCATTTAACAGCACTTCTATGGAAATTCCATGAGCAAAAATAAAATTCCTTTTTTCATCTATAGCGCAGTTTTTCTTTCTGAATTTTCCTTTTTCTTTGTACTCCCTCTGATTGGAAACTCTTCTCTCATAACTGCTGCCAATGTTGCTTTTTATCTCGCTGGATCAGTAATCCTTGAAAGCATTCTCATGGTAACCACAACGGGTTTATTAGAAAAATTTTCGCGTAAACTCTTAATGGCTACCGCCTTTATTTTAAGGAGTATTGCTTTTGTGTGCATTATCCTATCGCTTACACCTTCTGCATGGTTGATCTTTTTTACCTTAATGGCTTTTTCGAAAGCAATTTCCAAGCCATTTTTGAGAGAAATTTTATCAGAACATCTCAATGGAAGTACTCTTAAACGCGCATTAACTCTCTATTCTTTTTTTCAAAACGCTGCTGTCGTTATCGCCCCTCTTGTTGCAACGAGTGCCATAAAATATAACGCATCGACCTTCTTAATGGCTTTTTTTGCACTCATTGGTTTGTATCTTTGTGTTTTATCCATTCAAATTGTTTATCACTACCCCCATAAAAAATTATCTCTTGAAAAGAACAAAAAAATAAAGAAGCCTTTTCTTTCTTCTTTAAAAACAATAATCCATAATCGTTCTATCACTTATTTGCTGGTCACGGCTTTGCTTTGTGCATTCCTCATGGGAATTTTCATCACCACCACAACACTTCTCAATAAATTTGACAGAAATCTTGCCCCTTATAGTGGAATTTTCTTTTCAATTGTTGGCATCAGTATTTGTATCTGGCAAGGAATAATCAATAAACATCTCAGCCTTTCTGATAAATCAACTTTCTACCTATTATGGCTTACGGGAAGTTTTGCTGCATTTTTCCTCATGGGTGGCGTCTTTACCGCTGTGACTGCGTTAATTGCCTACAGTGTCTATGAATCTGTCATGGTTCCAGAAATATACTATCAAGCAGGAAAAACAACTGCATCCCTCTCAGCCAGTGTTCTTTTTAGTTATATTCTTGTTATTTCAAATATTGGCCAAGCTGCCGGCTCATGGACAAGTGGATGGATCATCAGCCATTTCAACAATCACATCGCTTTCACCTTTTGCATGATTGTTGGTATCTCCGCCTTTGCTTCTTGCCTTTGCCTCATGCAAACTAAAAAAATAAGGAACTTCAATGTCACATATAATTTTTGCTACTGGGGGCACAACAAGGGTGCCCAAAACACTTCGCCATAAATGGCTCAATTATGAGTTTGTAACACACTCTGCGGCAAAGAAGCTCGAAACTGTCTTTAAAGATTGCTCTGTAAACGCCGTTGCAAATTGTCTCACAGCTTAAAGGATTATGGGGGGATTTTTATTTGTACATAAAATTTGTCGCCTTCTCAAAGTAACATATTATCCATTTGCCTCTATGGTTGATCTTGAGACTTTGAGTTCAGCTATCGAAGAATTTTCTATCGATACCATCATATGCCTGCCAAGTTTTGCGGATAAACTTATTACGATATCTCGGAAGCAAAAATTAAAATGTCTAAAAAACCTATTCTATCTTTGAGAAGCCTTTCAAGCTGAATCTGTGTCGAAAATAAAAGACATAATCCCTGAATTAGATATTAAACCCCTTAGCTTTACCACAAAAGAAACTTCTCCAATAGGATTCCAGTGTTCCGAGATTGATGGTGACATTTATCATCTTTATGATCACATTCAAGTAAAGTCAAATCCTGAAAATGATGAATTAATTGTCTCTGTTTTTTATCCTGAAGATGTACCATTACTTGAGCACGCCACAGGTGATGTTGTTCATATTGCATAGGATCAATCATGCGATTGTGGCTATCATGGCCATACCTTACACCTGAAAGGAAGAACACTAACTTTTTATAATATATTATGAGAACTTCAATTTCTGTACACGATTTTACAAATGTCTTAAATCTTCAAGGTTGCACTCTTTCGGCGAAAGACTATTCAACTCATTATAATCAATCAATTTGAAAACGGTGTTGGCGTTTTATTGTTTATTGATTCACGTTACGATATTGAAAGAAATACCCTTTTATCATCCCTCTCATCCTCTTATCTGATAAAAGACATTATCAATAAATCACAATTTTTCCATGTTTGCTTTATGCAGAAATCTCAATTTATTCGCTCCTCAAGCTCTGAAAAAATAAAATCCTTTTTTCAAACGACTGAATATCCTATAGTGCTTGATGGTGATTTAGTAGAAATTAAATAAGATAAGATTATAAACTTCATCGATAAGTTCTTCATTATCACTGGAACCTTACACGTTTTTTTCCTTGCTCTTAGCGCAATAAGCCTTTCCATAAAAGCATTTCGAATAAAACAAAACACAACCTTTAAAGTAATTTGCACAAAAGTATATTTAAGGTAGGGTAAAAAATCATCTAATTTGTATCTCCTTGTACAGAGGACAGAGATAGACACCTTGCGCATAGATATGTGGTTAAGCTCACAGGAAAGGTAAAAGCGTAAAAGAGAACAGCACCTCTTTTAGTTTAGCTTCTTCGAGCCTTTTAAGTGCAAAAATTACAGAGCTTAAGTTTTAGTTGAACAAACCCTATTGTAAGGGTCAGGCTGTTAGTTATAAGGCATTATCTCAAGCTATTAGCTATTTAGTGCTCAATTTTTCACAGACGGTGATACCTCTGAACTTCTTTATTATAAAATTGCTGCAAGAATGTTCCGCCTGCTTTGAAAAGACAAAAAACATCCATAGCTGATCTCTAAGAGCATGCTTTTGTGTGGTGTAGCTTTACAAAAACAGCTTCTAAAAAAGCCCCAAGCCTATACAGCTAAAGGAGGGGATGTGAAGAAGTATTATCTTTTAAGGATTAAGGAGTATGGCTTTCTGGTAAAAATATCGTTCTAGCTCTATAACAGGTAGCCTCTTGAACGATGTGGAATAAGGAGCAAAAGAGATACAAGAACGCCCTTATTTTTCACAAGCTTTTGTTCTCTGAAGATTATCTAGTAAGACTTAAGCGCACGCGCCCCATTCCCTCAGTATAGCCTTCTCTATAGCTTATAAAACCCAATATTCCTATAGCGAGATAAAATTTAATGATCACGCGCTCTATAACTTCCCCTCCCCACGTGCCAGCTTCCATTCAAACGTCAGTACCGATGGCTGCAAAAGCAAAAAGCCACCTCTTCTTTTTCTCACGCAGAAAACTTTTTCTCCATCACGCTCATTTCAAAAAGAGATCGCAAAAATCATCAATTCTTCAAAGAACATGCCATCCTAGAAGCGGCAAAAGGTGCTAGAGCAGATGGCCCAAGAGATGATGTGAGATGTCCCTTTCAAAACAGATAGTACATTGCGCCAAGGATAGGGATATACAGCGTCTCATGGCTTTCTCAATTATGATTTATGTATGTTAGGATAGGTGTAAAGAAGCTTTTCTCTAGATGCTTTAACGATAAGAGAATGACAGCAGATACAGAACCACCCTTACGTTTTTTTTCTGTCTGTTCCGATACACAAGTTAGCAA
>NZ_JBHIMA010000002.1:0-327086 GCF_042193775.1 Bartonella sp. OD88NMGDW
ATTACCACCAAAATATTCCGCAAGGGCTGTGTTCGTAGAATGGAGCTGTGAGCCATTAACCGCATCGGTTGAGCTTTCTGAGAGCTCACCATCCTTAAGAGACGTGATCTTGCTGTTGCCTTTTTTCTCTCCTTCTCCATGCGTCGCTACAAAGGCATCATCATCCTTGCTCCACGTCAACGAATCCTTTGCAACACCTTGAGAAACTTCCTTAATACGAGCGTTCACATTCTTGATATTGTCATCAAGTCCTTTAAAGGCAGAACCAACATCGGTATGCGGTTTATCTGTTACTTCACCTTTTTCATCAATATTCGATAATTTATACTCCGGTACTTTAAAGTTTTTGCCATCAAAGGATACATCTCCGCCTAAAATTTTTGATAAATCCTCAGTGATTGTATGAAGCTGACCACCATTAATCGCATCACTCGAAGCTGATATTATAGAACCACCGGCAACACCTGTTATTTTTTTACCTGCAGCATCAATACCATCCGCTATTACTTTGGGGCCATTTTCAATGGTTAAGCCCGTTTTATCTAAAGTGACGTCTTTTAATTTTACGCTGTTTAATGTGACATCTTGTGCCAAATCAAATGTTATTTTTTTATCGTTACTGTCTCTTTCATCACTATTTTTAATCTCAAAGTTTTCGCTTCCAGAGACCAAATTTAATATATCGCCCGGCTGAAAGCCTGAAACAGCCTTATCATTGAGAGAAAGTGTCCACCCTTGTGCTACAAATTCTCTTAATTTTTTCAGCTGCGCAATGTTGACAGCATCAGTGTCATTGGTACCAGCGGCAACACCTGTAAGCTGTCGTGTTATCTTATTCGGAGTATCACCAATACTAAAAGCTCCTTGAGTGCTTTTCCATATCACATCATCATTTGTTGACTGGCTACCTATAGAAGGATCATAGCCAACAATAGACGCCGAGTTACGAGAAACAGATTTATAACCCACAGCAACACCACCAGTAACATCAGCTTGTACTTGTGCATTTGAGCCCAATGCAATACTATTTTCAGCAGATGCATTTGAAAGTCCACCTAATGCCATACTATTTTCAGCAGATGCCGCTGCAAAACCACCTAATGCAATACTATTTTCGGCAGATGCACTTGAAAGCTTCCCTAACGCAATTCCTGCATCCCCTTTTGTCTTTGATCCAATACCTATAGCAATACTTCCTTGCCCACTTTCTTCCTCACCGGCTGCAATTTTAATGCTCTTCGATTCGGCATTCCATTTAAAGACACTATCATCGGTAGCTTTTTTAATCTCATTGTGAAGATTTACATAAGACTTACCCACACTCTCAAAGGCTTTTGCTACATCCGAAAAACTTTCTTCTTCAATCTCATTCGTCTTAGGATTGAAAGTTTTAATCTTGAACTTTGGATCATCCCATTGGCCATTCGTAAATTTAACACCACCGCCTAAATATCCGGCTATATGGGTCGCTACAACATTCAACTGACTCCCATTTACCGCATCTTGTGAATCTGCACTAAGATCACCAGATGCAATACCAGTTACCCTTTTATTTCCAGCACCAATACCATCGGTCGTTATTTTCGGACCATCAGTAATGACCAGACCTGTTGCATCTAGGGTGGTTGTGCCTGCCTTTAAGCTCGTTAATGTAACATCTTGAGCTAAATCAAATTTTACATTATTATCTTTATCGCCTTTTGTAATGTTAAGATTTGTACTTCCAGTTGAAAAATCTACTCCGCTATCCATAATGACTGTTTTAGCATCTTTCCCACCGACAGAGAGTTTCCAACCATTTTTTCTTACGACTTCTTCTAAGTCTTGCAATTGTCTTAGATTCACTGCGTCTGAATCTTCACTACCAGCCGCTACACCTGTAATTTGGCGCGTTTTTTTAGTACCAGCATCACCAACACTAACAGCACCTAATGTAGATTTCCAATAAGATGACGTATTTTTTGCAGGTCCCTGCAGCACAGAAGTATAACCCGGAACACCAGCAGCCCTATTAGCTATAGAATTGCTTCCTAGAGCAACGCCCCCTGCCACTTTCACCTGCGTTTTGAAGCCTAAAGCTGTACCGTCCTCCTCCTCCACCCGTACAAAACGACCAACAGCAACCGCGTCATTCTTTAGTGACACTATATCTGCACCAACAGCAACGGATCCACCTCTATGGATCTCAGATTTAGAACCTATGATAACGGATGCCGCTAGCTTTTTATTTCCTTCAGCTAATACCGCCTTCGCTTTATAACCAATAACAACACTGTCCGTGGTTTCCGAAGTAATATCATTACCAAAAATAACATTATTTCCCGATACATCACGTTGCATTCCCTCTGTTGAACCACTCCGTAAGATATTAGACACATTAATAATATCTGTATTCTCATCATCCTGTGCAAGCTGTTGGTCTAAAGAGCTATCAACCACAAATGACCGTGGACTGACGAGAGACCTTTTATATTGCCCTCCTGCATCTAGGGTTCTTGCCAATACATTTTTGCTATCCGCCATCAAAACATTCACGACAGGACTATAATCACTTACACCAGAGAGGGTTTTAGTTAAAAAATTTGCATAGTCATCGGCAGCATTAATCTTTTCTAACCCGGCTTTATTGAGTGCTGTTAAATAATTGTCTTTTGAAACAGAAGAAGCATTCAAACCAGAAACAGAGATAATGCTTTGCGGATAAGAAACACCAGCACTGTTAACACCTTCGAGAAAGCTGTTTCTAAAATCAGGATTTGCTGAAAAAACAGGTGTAAAATTCGATAAAAATGTAGCGGCTGTAGCCAATGAAAGAACTTTAACAAAAGAAAAACGAGAAAATTTTAAATCGCTCCCTGCTAATTTTGTATATAATTTTTTCATAATGAACTCCCCAATGAAAAAATAACTATAACCACAAAAAAAACACATTTAAACGCTACAAAGTTCTCTGAAATTGTTTTTTCTAAATATATTCAAAAGCTTAAGGACTGATTGAAAAGATAGAGAAGTTGATGTTTTGTAGTTAACGTGCTCTGTTCTCTTACCTTTCCTAAAAAGGTAAGTTTTCTTGTGTTGGTTGGTTTTTTTTAATCTTTAAACCTGTTGGTTGTTTTTTGCAAGGGGTAGAATTGGTTTAGTATATTGTTTTTATAACTTCCTACAGTAAAATTGAAATACATTTAAATATATACCTTTGTCTTACTAGAAAGTTTTTTAATAGATTTTTAGAGAGTGAAATTTTCTTTAGATTTAAAAGTTAACGCAGAAAATAATGGACTTATGATTTATGAAAAAACTTATTATCTTATTTTGAAATAAGAAGTTCATTTTGTTGAAAGTGTATAGGTTTTTTCTGTTTTTTAAACCTGTATTTGTCGTTATAGCGCTTATCAATTTATATATATAATTTTTACATACGTAACAACATTTCACCCCTGCCTCATGAGACAGGGGTGAAAAGGAATTTTTATGTATTTTGTTTATTATCAGTTTAATGTCATATTGAATCCCGCACCTACACCCCAGTGACCTCCAGAAGTTGTTGCGGATATGTTAGAGCGGTATTTTCCATTTTCTGAGGTATAACCTGCACCAAAGGCAAATGCAGACTGACTACGCCATAAACCAGTACCAAATCCAACGCTTAATTTTCCAGGTGTATCATTATAGCGTAAGTTAGACACCGCTAGACCAATAGCCGCTGCTTGTCTTGCCTCTTTTTTTACATTCTCAATACTGTAGTTTAAAACGTTAAACTTCATATCTGTATATTGGTTAGCCCGATCAACAGCATCATCAATCGCATCGACAACAATATTGTTCACCCGTTGATCTGTGTAATGCTTGGATTGATCAAGAATAATCTTCATCTGTTCTTTAGTATAGTCATGGAGTTGACCACCATTTACAGCTTCTTTTGATCCCTTCTCAATTTTACCATCAGCTACATTATCAATTAAAACAGGTTCACTGGCATCACCACCCGCTAATGTGATTTTATTGGTTTTTTTGCCGTTTTCATCTCTGTCATAACGAACAGCGTCCTCAGCAATATCGTTAACTTTGTTTTCAATATTGAAAACCGTTTCACCAATATCCGTAACCGTAGTGGAAATATTGTCGACTCTGTTGGTAAGATGCTTAACATCTTTTTCAACACCCGTGACACGTTCATTGGTTTTCCAAAGTTGTCCACCATTAACCGCATCTTTCGAACCTTCTACAATTTTACCATCAGCTACATTGATAATTTTATTCGGCTTTCCATTGCGACCAGCATCATAGGCTTTTTCTTTATCATTCCACTTTAAAGCATCTGTATCGACCTTGTTGATGACATCATCAATACGGTTATTAATATTTGACATCCCATTATTAATATCACCAAAAGCATCAGCGACATTATGGTGCTCTTTCTCAACAGTCGTACCATCAGCATTGACTTGAACAATCTTAAAAGTAGGATCTGTCCATTTGCCATTCTCATATTTGGCACCGCCACCGAAATAATTAGCAAGCTGGTTACTCATGGAATAAAGCTGGTTACCCGTAATGGCATCTGTTGAATTTTTAGCAATTTCACCATCCAAAAGATACTTCAATTTGCTCTTTGTTTTCTGCCCATCTTTTTCATGACGTGCCACGAATGCTTCTTCACCATCATCCCACAGTAAAGCATCTTTTGAGAAATCTTCAATTTTCTGATTAAACTCATTGGATACATTTGTTAAGCGCTTATTTACATCTTGAACATTATTATCAAGACCTGTTAAAGCTGAACCAACGTCATAAAAATTAGCCTGCCCTACCTTACCATCTACAATAGCCGATAAAGTATATTTCAGCCCTTTAAAAGCACCGTCAATAAACTTTGCACCACCCCCAAAAAACTTTGCAATCTCTGCTGATATTTTATTAATCTGACTACCGTTGATTGCATCATGAGAATCTTGAGAAAGGCTGCCATCTTTTACGTTAAGAAGAGCAACTGGCCCATTACTCTTATTGCCGCCTAAAGTCACACTCCCATAATTAACACTATCATCGCCATTCTTATCGTAGAGAACCGCAGCAGCACTTGCTGTCTCAATATCTTTCGTAATATCCTTTATGCTTTTATCAAGTTGGTCTTTGTTAACAGCTTCATCGCCCTTTTCTGCTGCCTTAACACCAGAAATGGAACGTGCGACCTTACCATATCCTGCAATATTGATCTCAGTACCAGCTGTATCCTTACCAATAGTGATAGAAGCAGAAACTCCGTCTTGCTTAACAAGACTATTTTTTACCACATCGGAAATCTTATTATCAATATTTGTGATAGAAGTATTGACAGCAGTAAATGCATCAAAAACATTATTATATTTTGTATCCTGAATAAGGAAAGATGGCTCTACACCGTTCAGTACATCTGTACTGCCACCAAAATATTTCGATGTATTTTGAGCAACTGTTTTGAGATTATTGGTAACAGTAGTAACATTTGCATTTGTTTTAAAGAGCTGAGACCCATTTACTGCTTGCGTTGATGTTTGAGAAAGTTCTCCATCTTTCACACCGGAAAGTGTTCTTTCTTGATTATCTTTATTTACAAGGCTAATTTCAGTACCACCGGTTGCTTTACCCACAGTAATAAGACCATCTTCTCCTTCCTGTTTTACAAGGCTATTTTCTGTCACATTATTAATCTGATTATAAATATCTGTGATAGAATTATCGACACCCTCAAAAGCATCAGCGACATTATGGTGTTCTTTCTGAGTAATAGTACCATTCGCTTCACGCTGAGAAATTTTGAAAGTAGGCTCTATCCACTCTCCATCCTCATAACTAGCGCCACCGCCAAAATAATTTGCAATCGTATCGCCCATCGCATAAAGTTGGGAACCATTTATTGCATCTGTTGACTCTTCTGAAATATCACCATTCAAAAGGTCAGTAATCTTACTATCTGTTTTACGTCCGTCTTTTCCATGACGTGCAGCAAATGCTTGTTTACCATCATCCCAAAGTAAAGCATCTTGAGAAAACTTATCAAATTTATTGTCTACATATTGTATATGTTTATTGACATTTTTGATATTGACATCAAGTCCTTCAAGAGCCTCACCAACATTGTCAAAAGTCTTCTGAACGACATCACCATCTGTAGAAACTGTAGATAAGTTATATCTTGGACCTGAAAAAACCCCGTTATTAAATTCTGTACCACCACCAAAAAACTTTGCAATATCTGCTGATATCTTATTAATCTGACTGCCATTTATTGCTTCTGTTGAACTTTCAGAAATCTCTCCATTTTTCACACCCGCAATGATCCGCACTCCATCAGTGCCTGTGATATCAATTTTCATACCGCCTTTTTCTTTACCAATGGTAATAAGCTTCCGATCTTCATGCCATTTAACAAGGTTATTATCTACTATTTGATCTTTTATTTCATTCAGCTGTGAAACATTTACGGCATCATTCTCTTCAGTACCCTTTTGTACTCCTGTAATTTTTTTATTAGCAGCAAAAATACCACCTTTCGTCATATTTGGACCATCCTTGATTATGAACCCAGCGTGACTCATGCGGCTATCCCCAGTTTCTACACGACCAACTTTAATATATTCACTTAAATCAAACTTGACTTCATTGTTATCGCCTTTGGTAATTTTTATATTTGTATTCTCACTCTCATTATTATCATCGTCTTTCTGCTTAGCTGCAACAAAATTTACTGTACTCCCAGCTTTAACGTCTGTAGCATTGTTACCATCAACAGAAAGTTTCCAGCCTGTTGCCATCCCTGCTGTAAAGTCTTTTAACTGCTTATAATTTACAGCATCGGTATCGTTTTCCCCTGCCGCTACTCCTTTAATCATTTTACCACCAGCATGAATGCCCTTAACAGTTATGCTCGGCCCATCACCATCAATAAATCCGAAGCCAGCAGCACTCATAATGCTTTCTCCTGCTGTGACACTCATTACCTCAATATCATCAGCTAGATCAAATGTGACATCGTGATCGTCGTCTTTTTCAATCTTAATATTCTTTCTATTTTCATCTCCAGCTGCTTGGAAATTTACTGTGCCATTTGGTCCAATAGCTGTAGCATCTCCACCATTAACAGAAAGCTGCCAACTCGTTTTGGTCGCATTTTCTATAGCTTTCAGCTGTTTATAATTCACTGCATCGGTATCTTTAGTACCTGCTTCTACTCCTGTAATCTGTTTATTGCCAGCATCAATACCATTCTGAGACATGCTAGGGCCATTCTTAATCACAAAGCCATCATCACTCATCGTGCTCTTGCCTGTAGTGACGCTTGTAAGTTTCAGAGTATCACTCAAAGTAAATTCAATTTTATGCTTATTATCTGCAGTGTTTTTTGCAATCGTTAAATTGTCTTTTCCTTCATCGTTTTTACTTTTCACTGAAAAATCCACGATATTGCCTGAATTTACATCTGTAGCATCTTTATCGTTAGCAGAAATTTGCCAACTTCCTCCTCCTTCTCCCACGATACTTCTCAGAGCTTTTAACTGTGCTACATTAACTGCATCAGTATCTTCTTTACCAGCAGCCACACCAGTAATTTGCCGTGTTAAATTACCTTTGCCATCATTACCCTCAGCCCCTACTTCACCAATACTAAAAGCACCTGCTGTACTTTTCCATGCAAGACCGCTCTTTTGGTTCGAGACTGTACCTGTTGCAGGATCATAAGCCTCGACACCTTTTGCTCTTCTAGAAACAGAGCCACCCCCTATAGCAACACCATCAGTCTGAAAGACCTGCGCGTTTACACCAATAGCAACCGCATCATCCTTCTCAGTGTAAGCATGGGTACCTATAGAAATCGAATTTTCACCTTTTGCTGTTACTTTTCTATTAGGATTAACCTCTTCAGTTCTGTCAGAGCGCCTCCCCCCTATTGCAATAGAACCTGAACCTAAAGCTTCAGCATCTAAACCTATAGCAATCGCATAATTCTCTGCAGCCTTTACTTTAGTTCCTAAAGCAATACTATTTTCACCTAATGCAGTTGCAAGCCCTCCAATAGCAACTGCAGATTTTCCCGATGCTTCTGAATCAACACCTATAGCAACACTTGCTATACCACCTGCAAGCGCAGAAACACCAAAAGCTTGCGCACCCCCTGCCTTTGCTGTCGCACCTGCACCAAAAACGGTTGAATAATTACCCGTCGCAGCAGACCCACAACCGGTTGCAAAAGAATAAATACCATAAGCCTCAGGCATAGCATTCGCAGTACCAAAAGTCGGTGTCCCCATATAACCTTTAGTGCTATCACTTACTGTTCCATCACCCGTCCAAGTAACCTTTTCAGTGGTCGTGCCATAAGGCTGACGACCCTTAAAAACTTTCTCACCAATAAATCTCTCATATTGTTCTTGTGCGGTTATTCGTTGGCTATCACCAACTCTCTGCTGTTGCTTGCCGCCACGCCCGATAACATTGTCTGCACCACAGAAATCATCATCACCAGATAGAACAACACTGCCATGACTACCATGTGCATAGGAAACACCGGCACCACTTGTACTATTATTATTCCCTCCTACGAAGGCAAAATTGGCAGCAAAAACAGGAGAAACACTCGATAAGAGTGTGGCCATTGCCGCGCTGAGCGAGACAGCTTTAATTAAATTTGGTGTGGAATATTTTTTCCTCATAAGAACCTCCTCCAACAGAGTTCAACATCATCACAACGCGTGAAAACGCACATGGCAAAACCCTTAAGTTTGCGCACTTCAAAAACCAATAAATGAAGACAAAATCCCCCCTCGACACCGCTATTTATTACGGCATCGCCCTAAAATCTTTGCAACAACATCGAATCTAGAAAAGTCCCCAACCCTTTTAGCTAGAGGGATTCAAGCTAAAAAATAAATAAAAACACAAGACTTTGAAAATATAACGTAATCTCCATTCAAAAACACTGCGATTTATCTCTTAACAAAAATAGTTTCACTAAAGAGCAATTCTACTTTTTAGATAAAGCACCTCAGAAGAATGACAAGAGTACAAAAAATAATTTTTATAAATGTACCAAAATACTTCTCAATAAATTAGCTGTTCTTATAAGCGCAAATTTATGATTTTTTTAACTTATAGCATAATGTAATGGATAACGATTATCATAATGACCTCACTCTTTTCTGCAAGGTAAGCTGTTTCAATATATGATATATATCTTTGAAAGAAATCTTTCTTAATATAATGATGCACGCTCTGTAAAAAGTTTCAACGTACTCATCTCATCATCTTCATAAAAAGACAAAAGTGCACCTATAAATAGTCTTTCCTTCTTCTCTCTTATATGTCTGTGACCCTTTTATAGAAACAAAACATCGTCATTGTATTTTCACTGTTGTATAAATTTTTTTGTATTACTAACTGTAATTCTTTTTATAAGAAGTTTTACCTTTATTAGAGCAACACATTAATTTATAACGATAATTTATCATTTTTTCATGTTGAATAAGAGACCAAAAAAGTTTTATTTTTTAAAAAGGCTGTTCGTTTATATCTTATAAATTTTCTAGATGTGCTTTTCAGTTTCGATTTTACGCTTTAAATGTAATTTTAAAAGTGGCAAAGTGGCTTCGACTTCTTCCATATCATTGAGATTTTGAATGAGCTCTTGCAATTTCCCATAAAGCTCTGCTGCTAATTCTGCAACATCTTCAGGAGAAAGTGTTATTTTTGCATCATGATAGGCCGTATAAACCAAATGTCCAAGCTTTTTCATCAGCCCAACAGGAATCGCTTGTGGTTTAAAACCAGCTGCTTTCGCCTTTGCCATATCTGAAAACATCTCACCATTGCCCGTTACAAGCCAATCTAATGAAACACCACAAATTTCTTGATATTTGGAGAGCGCAGAGGCTGTAGGCTCACTTATACCAGTTTCATAAGTTCCTATAGAGCCAGCAGTGATACCAAGATGTTCAGCAAACTGCTTACGCTCTGTAAAACCAAGAGCGTGACGCACCTCACGAAAACGTTTTGCCAACTCAGTTTTAGGTTTTGCTTCCGGACGAGCCAAAAAAACACTCCCAAATCAATATAATTGTTGACTAAATAATTATATTGATTTATATCTATCATTACTGCTCCTTAAGAAGAGCAGTTATCACATACATAACCCCACAAAAATGGATGTTGTAGTATCCGTTTAAGCAGGAGCGAAATTTATGACAATCACACAAAAAATGCAATCGCCGTGGTATTTTACTGAACTGCGCCCCTGTAATATAACCTTGGAAAACTCAAGCCTATCAGAAGCTATTTTCCAGAGTCAAAAACATTTGGACACAGCCTAATGAAAAAGCTAAATGCGCCACTGCCAACTCTATCAGTTTGCACGCCAAGCAAATTCTTGCCAACTACTTTCTCAAAAGTCACAGTCATATTCTTTCAGAAGCAAAAAGCCCAACACAGGTTCTCTCACTCAACAGCCCAGTAAACCTGCTTAAACCTTTTTGCAAAAATCTATAAATACACTTCCCAAAGTTTTTACATTACAACATAAGGTAAAAAGTTTATCAATGTCTAAAAATCAATATAAAATAGGCAAAATAATTGGTATTCTACAAAAAATGAGATCATCACTCGTTATTAAAAAGTTAGACGTTTACAAACCATGTTTGCTTATTTTGTATATTAATAGTGCTGATTTAGCTGTACTTGGCAATAGAGATTTCAGGGTGTTTGGTTTATCGTCAGAATGCTCCTCCTCTATGCATATTAAAAGCCTTTTGGCAATGTATTTTAAATGCTATAAGTTCTATAGTAAACACATTACCATCCATATTTACAATTGGGCGCTTCAAAATCTTGAAGTAATAAAGTCTTTAATAGACATTGGTTTAAAAGCGCGTATTTTGCAGAAAATTGACAAAACCATGAGGTTCATATACATGGCAATTCTAAGTGATAATAGTGGAGTGATACTTAAAAAAGCTGCACGGAAACCCGCAACGTTGAGGAATTAAGCATGACCTCTTTATGCGATAAAGAATTATCTGATACACTGGTTGGTCTTTATGACGACTATCAACGCGGTTTCGACATTGGAGAAGAGCTTAAACTGTGCGTGGATTTGGCGTTATCTCTTGAATTGGAACTCAGTATTCACCGTTTAAGTGAAACAGATGCCGTATTAAAAAAAGAGATTGTGCAAACCTTGCATCGTCGTAGAAATACCCATTCCAATGAAGATGAAATTGATACAATTTTTCATATGGATTTTGAAAAACAAAAATAATGCAACACTCTCCCCGTATGATACGATATTACCTCATCGCTTTATTTTCTACTGCGCTTAAACAAAAAAACTTTCAAAAAGATTTAAAGTGTTGCGGTTTCATCTTCTTAACAACAGTGAGATGAATTAAAGAAACGCAGAAATTCTTGTGGGTCGTTATCAAAAAATAGAGAGTATTCTCTAGCATACATCAATGTATGCTTTATTCATTAAGCACCAATTTTTACATTTTCTCAACTCTCCTTTAAAAGCAAAATATGAAATGTGCAGCAGCGTAAATGTTTATAAAATAGCGTATATTGACCACTCTTAAACGTAATTTATTGTTTTTCATGTCTATAAAACAGCACTATGAGTATTCCAACAAACGCAACAATGCTTTGAAAAAAATATATCGATTGAGGTGATATGCTACTGTTATCGCTTGCCATAATGAGATAGACTGCGAGGATCAAGCATCCAGAGATAGCATTAAAACTTGCCTGCAATCTTCCTTGGTATTCAGGATCACAAGAGAGTTGTGATAAAGAAATCGAAAGAGCCCAACTTGAAAGTCCAAATCCAATCATAAAGTAAACAGGAAAAGCAACAAAATTGTGTGTATTAACAGATAGAATAGCGAGACCAATAGCCATAAAAGCTAATAAAATGGCTAATGTTTTCTTTATGGATAAAACTTTACAAAGAAGTGGTGAAAAAAACGCACCTGTCAATACGCCCATAGAATAAAGCACCTCAAATATTGCAAAGGTCCTGCTATCCGCATGTAAAACCTCTTGTATATAAGGAACGAGGATAACAGGAATGGTCATCAAAAGAGTCATAATAATCATCTGGCTTGTATAAGGTACAAAAAGAGCCGGATTCTGTTTAAAATAATGAAGGGCTGCTGTATAATTTTCCCACCAATTTTGCTGGTTTCGATTTTTAAATCTTCGGTTTTTAGGTACCTTCATTGCAAAATTAAATAAACCAGCAATGATAAAGAATATACCACCTATTAGAAGAGTTCCTTTTGTTCCTGCATAGGACAGTATCAATCCACTTAAGCCCATACCTACGATAGTGCCAAGTTCATAAACCATATCGATGGTCGCATTTGCATTAATGAGCTGTTCTTTCAGCACAATACTTTGAATTAAAGAAATAGCTGATGGCATATAAAAAGGGATAAAAATACCCAAAAGAGCAGATAAGATCATCAATTCAATTTTTATACCAAAATGCCATAGCATTACCCAGCCAACGATTACCAAACCTCTCACAAGATTTGAAATAATAATCTGCGTTTTACGGTTATATTTATCTGCCAATATGCCAAAAATAGGCGCAAAAATAATGCCAGGCATCCAAAGAAAAAGCATCATCAACGCTACACCACGGATTGAGCCCGTCTGATTGTAAGCGAGCCATGACAATGTAATATAATTTAATCCACTTCCAAATGTAGCAAATAAGCCGCTCAAAGTAAAATAGAGAAAAGTTCTATTTTCAAATAAAGCAATGCGTTCCTTCAAATTTGAAGTGAACATAAATTATCCTCTAAAATAAATACCCGTCGATATGCATGATACATCCTGTTTAAAAACATGCATTCTTACAATTTTCATTTTAGATCATTAAATTTAAGAAAGCAAAATTCCTTTTGTGAGACTTTTAAAATCTTTGTGCTGTGGTATGTATGATTAATTCTTCTATGAAAACAAAACATTTATGCACAAAAATACAATAAAATTGATATTTTATGTGCATTTTATTCAGAAGCTACACCTTATATACATATGTGGAACAATTTACGGTATGGAAGCTTCACACACATCATTGTCCTTATTATTCCGTGCACTAAAATATGCTCGAGTATATCCCTCCATGTCGTTATTCTATCACCACACTTCGTCTCTAAAAGAATAAACATACTATTATTCTCACGATAAATATTGATAACTTTTCTACTCCCCTTCTCTAAATCTTTTAAAACAAACCCATTACAGTTAATTTTCCAATTAAAATATATAACGTGATATTTTTCCTGAGCAGTTAAATTATTGCAATCATATCTCTAAAGTTTCAGATTTAGAGTACGAATACATAAAGGAGGATCTATCGTGGATAAATTGATTAATAAATGATTTTATTCATAATCAAAAACAAACCTTATCTATATGATGTCGTATTTGATGATGAATTAAAGAAACAGAAGCAGTTCCATCAATTGTTATAAACCGCTCATCTATTTCTGATAAAACTTTGTATACTTTGTAAACTTTTTCAATAAAAGAGAGTTTTTCTTCGTATTTTAAGTTTAAACCATCCCTTTTCTGCAACCGCTCCAGTATAGTAGTGGGCGGTAAATGAAGATAAAATGTAATATGAGGTCTTGGAATAGATTGATTTAATTTAACTACACTTTCAACAGAAAGCTCTCGAGCATAAAAATAAGCAAGACTAGAATAAACATATCGATCGCTAATTAATAAATTTTGCGATGACGTTAAGGAAGGTTAAATAATTTCAAGCGTATGTTTGCGTCTATCTGTCGCTGCTAAAAGTGCTAAAAGTAACGGATCAATTGCTTTTCCATTATCTAAGTAATCTCTAATTTCTGGATTATTTCTATACCAATAACTGGGTTGAAAAGTTTTTATTATATGTTTTTCTGTTGAGTAATGGCGAGCAATTTCTTTTGTTTGTGTTGTCTTACCACTCCCATCAAACCCGCATAAGACAATAAAAGAACCGGAAAATTTCTTTGAAGACCACATGGAATTATAAACTTTTTTATCAAGATACATTTTGTCTATATACTTTCCATAAGTTAAATTGTTTTATGTCTAAAATCTCTTAATGTTTAATAAGGTGTTTTTTTACTCGTCTCTAAACAGAAACACACAATACTCCCGCATTTGTATAACTTATTAACTTTATGATAAATGGCGGTATATAGACTTAGTTTTAAGATAAGATTATATTTTAGACAACTTAAAATGAGCTTAAGCATTTGTAAAAAAATATATTTTTTGCTCACACTACATACCCTACCATTTCTTAACGAATTCTAGTAGAGTTTCTGAGGATTACTCCTATAACGTCGTGTAAGTGTATAGAAATGAGTTCGATCTCAGTATATTATTGTCCCTTAAGAGCTGCTACTAGATTGCGCTCCATAGGAAGCTAATGAAATCAATTCTATCTTTTCTCAAACCGCTGCCCACGCCATAAGCATTTGATATCCGATTCCGTTAAAAAGCAGCAGAGCAATTCTCAGAAAACATCGCTGAGATATTGAAATATGTCTTGCAAAAGCGTTTAAATCAAATGTTTCACTATATTTTCAATATATTCATAAACTGAAATTAAGAATTATTATAATAAGCCTTCAAACAACAACATCAAAATCAACCGTAACAAAGCCTCCTAAAACTGAACCAATAATACCTTTCTATGAAAAAGACTACCATGTAAAGACTTTAATACAACCGCATACCTTAGCGCTAATGCCATAAATGTTTCTGATAGATAACGAATTTTGTTGTCACAACAACATCTAACAACGGTCAATAACAAAACCTCAACCTTGAGTGTAAACAAAATCAACTTGAAAGCGCAAAATATATCTCTAGGACATAGTTCCTTATTGGCAAGCCACCTGCAGTAAAAATACCAGCCTCTACCCTACTCATTCTCCTGAAAATAAGCTATCACTACCATAAACATCAGCGTTCAATTTTTCCCGATCAAAAAACTTGACATGCCCAGTAATATGTGTGCGTATTCATCATTCGTAAAAATGTGTGCTGATTTATAATACTGTGTGTTTTAAGAGATTCCGAAATGGGGGGATGATGTGCACAAACAACTGATGTTTCGGTTTTATGGGCTTGTTGTCCTGCTCTATCTCTCTGATATGGTTTTATTTTTAAGTAATCTTTGGAATGCTTATCGCATAACATCCTCATCGGTTTTCTTGGGCGTAACCATGGCTTTGGGCACCCTTATGCCCTATTTTTTGAAAAAAAGCGGACTTGTGCGCATTAAAGCCTCACTGCGGTTGGTCGATTTATACAAAAGGCGGATCATTATCTATAGCCTTCTTTTATTGATTGCACTTTTCCATTATGCTGATTCCCCCTTTGGTTTTATCGCTGTCTCTATCTCTATCGGCTATCTCTCTTTGATTACCTTAAGCACACTCGAGACTTATAATACTAAACTAGCGCTTAGTGGTTATATTAGCGCCCAAAAGGCTTCCCGCATTATGCAAACAGTGGTGCAAATTGGCGCCTTTTTGGGAGCAGCATTGAGTGGTTATCTCTTAGAAGCAACCAGCCCAAGAGGGGTAGCGGCTGAAATTGGCTATAATGGTTTGATTGTGGCACTTTGTGTGTTTGACATCATTATAAGCCTTATAGCCGGATATATCATCTTTTGCGATGAATATAAGGCTACAGATACCACAGCACCTGCAACCGATAAGAAGACAGCACCTACACCGCAAGCGGATGGACTCTCCCGTGAGCTTAAACTTTTATGCGTCTGCATAGGACTTATTGGCTTTCATATTTGCGCTTATAATACACTGGCAACCATTCTTTTTCAGAGTGTGAAAAATTTTGGCTCTGAATATTATGGGCTTTGCAGTGCGGTCGCGGGCATGGGCGCTTTTTTGGCTGCTTTTATCAAAATCCCTCGCTTTGAATTTATTCTCCCAGCCCTTATGTTGAGCGTGGCTGATCTTGTTTTTAGCACCACACAATCGCCCTATTTGGCTGTGGTCTTTTGCTTTTTTATTGGCTTTTCAATGAATACCATGCGAATTAATGCCCGCAAACATACGATTGAAGCGACTAAAACAGAGGCTCAAGCAGAGCTGGTGGGAAGCTATAGCGGCATGCTTTATACTCTCTCCCAATCGGCAGGTTATGTTATCCTTGGTCTTCTTACAAGCTCTGCCCTTATGGGTCCTCAAGCAGCTGTTTATCTTCTCCCCCTTATAGGGCTAATAATCTTTATTTATATTCTTTTCCTTTTATTGCAGCGGAACAAAGTATGAGAAAACCTATTCTTATTGTCGACCCTTTCTCCACGGGTGCCCTCTATGCCCCTGCTTTGCAAAAATTAGGCTATACTTGTTATGGTGTTGTCTCTCAACAAGCTCCTTTTTCACACTATATGCTTTCTTATCAGGGAGAGGGCATGGCAGAAGCGAAACTTCATAATGTAGATGAGATAAAGACACGCTTTCCTATCGGCGCGATAGAGGCCGTGGTGGCAGGCGCCGAGGTAAGTATTTATTGTGCAGATCAATTGGCGGCTTATTATGGTTGCCTTGGGAACAATCCCTCAACCACCGATTGGCGACGAAAAAAGGCAGCAATGCAAAAGCGCCTTTGTGAAAATGGTTTATCTTACATCCGATCAAAAATTCTTACAAAAGACAATTGTACTCTCGATGGTTTTGAAAGTCCCAGCGGCTATGTGGTAAAGCCGAATGATTCTGCTGGAAGCGATGGCGTTTTGTTTTTCTCCAGCTGTGAAGAAGTGGCGGCATGGTCCTCTAGAATCGACTGGACGCAAAAAAATATTTTTGGTGCACCTAACGAGACTTATTTACTCCAAGAAAGATTGGAGGGAGAGGAATACATCGTCGACGCCGTTGTAAATGGAGAGGCTATAAAGATATGTGCTTTATCGCGGTATAAAAAAGGTATTCATAATGAAAGTGCCTTTGTTTATGAATCTCTTGATGTACTTGATGCTCAAGATCCCTCTTATGCCCCTCTTATCTCTTATGCAAAACAATGCATTCGCGCGCTGGGGATTGAATATGGGCCCGCGCATATGGAAATCATGCAAACAGCTCGTGGTCCAGTGATGATCGAAGTAGGAGCCCGCCTCCACGGAGGAATTGCACCCACTTTATTCGCGCATTGCTATGAAGATGATTTACTTGAAAGCTCCGTTAACCTTATTGCAGGCGTGTTTTCGCAAACACCAAGTCGCTTTAAGAAAAAAGGGCGTATTATCTTTCTTATCAACGAGATCGACGGTCATATTATAAAAGATGTTAACGTATGGCAGCAAAAGCTTCATTCTTGGGAAAATGTGGTTCATTTTATGCTCTTTTTTAAAGAAAACGAGCCCCTACCCCTAACCATCGATTTAAATACCTGCCCAGCTATTATAGCAATTTGGGGACACAGTGATGATGAATTATCAGCTTTGGAGAGAATCATTCGTAGCAATTTCTTATAAAATACAACAATTGGGAGGAAAACATGGATTCAGCAGCGCAAATAATTGAAAATATAGATAAATATGAAAAATGGAAGCAGGTCGTTTTTAAAGAATTCGATGCAACCATGAATAACACAATTAGACCTTTTCCTGCCTATTCGGTGTAAATGGATACTCAAAAAATATGCTTAGATTTGGGTTCTACAATAAGTTGACCGCAAAAAATATGATGGAAGACCTGATAACTTATTTCGATAACTATAAAAATTTTTGAAGAACACATCTTTTGTTGCATTCGAGAAGCCTGCCCTCGTACAAAGTATCAAAGTTTATAGAGAAAAATTCTGGTCTATACTTAAAGATTTGCGAACTCTTGATGACCAAGAATGGCCTAAGCATATACCAAAAAATATGGATAATCCTCTATGGGAGTTCTGCTTTCATGGCGAGCCCATGTTTATAGTTTGCAATACCCCGTCTTATATAAACAGAATTAAGTAAGTTCTATATTTATGTTAACTTTCCAGCCTAGGTGGGTTTTTCCTGATCTGCTGGATACAGAACAAAAAGCAAAAAATGCATTCTCCGCTGTAACAAAAAGACTTGAACCTTTTGATATTATAACAAAATCTCCTTTTTTAGGAAAATATGGCGAACCCCAAAATAGAGAATGGACGCAATATTTCTTGCAAGATAATAATATTGAATCCCCACCTTGCCCATATCATATAATGGAGCACGATAATGACTAAATTTTCTAAAATTAAATTAAATAAAAATATCTATGATATATTCAAAATGATGCTTCCAGAGCAAGGATCAATAGAGGTACAAAGAGACTTTCCAAAAAAAATACACGATTGGCATATTCACCAGGTCGATGAAACTCTCTTAATTATAGAAGGAGGGTTAGATTTTTTCTATAGCGAAAAACGTATAACCTGTACACCAGGAGATATTATACATCTACCTGCCAATACAAGGCACAAATCAATTGCAGCAGATGTAGGATGCATATATGCAATTGCTACAGAAAATCTCACTATTGGAGATATTGGAGATAGGTAACTGCTCGCTCTTTAATGGATTCTTTCTCATATAGGATTTTATTCTTTTACTCCTACTTCTACGCCCCTAGATTCTGCGGAAAATAAGGCTCTGAAGTTTACGGCCCCTACCCCAAACCAACGTAAAAACTTTTCAGAAACCGCATTTTACAGCACAAAATAGAACGTTATTCTTTAGGAAAAAAATGGATCAAGCTTAACCGGTTAAACAACAAGAAAATAATTTTGTTTACAGCTTTATTATCAAGCATTCACGGATGGATTCTGGTATTATCTCTATCTGGAACTCCCTACAAGCATGAAGCAGAAAAGCTATCAAGCATATTTAGTATACCTAATGACAACTGTTATTACCATGCGTGATGGCTCTAAAATGTAGATGGATTTGAACTTTTAAATAATTTTTTTAACTCTTGCATCACTTTATTTTCCTACTTCTTAAATAATATTCAATAACTTAAGTAAAATAAATATTTTGGTTTTGGTGTGTTGTTAATCTAAAGCATCTGAAGAGAATATATTAAAGAGTTAAAGTATTTATATGTCGAAATTGAAGCTGACCTATTTTACCAAAAAAAGAACTATGATGACATAGGTGAATTTAGCTATTAATCTTTTGTTGCAAACAAGTAGAAAAAATTGCATAAGAACCTTTAACAAAAAGGATTAAAATTTATAGAGAGTTACAAGGTATAAAATAAAATTTGTTCTATCTGCGCTGCAATTTTTTCTGGTTAATTTATTCTACCGATATCATTAAGGCTTTCTTCTAATGACATTGTCTATCATTAGAGGGAGATATGTGATTGTTTTTCGAATTGTGACAGCACACAAATTTCGTGATTTATGTTGCCCATTAGAAAATGTTGGTTCGTTGAGTAAGTTAAAAAAAATACATAGAATTCCGTATAATGAAGTGTGTATGTATTAAACTTCTCAGAATGATCGTGTTAATAGCAATGTTGAAGGAGTGCCTTTTTTGGAAAGATTGTACAGCAATTACGAGTATCTCTAGGAAGAAAAGCGCTGACTTTTAGAACAGAGAGAAACATTGATCATAACAGTTTATTAAGCTAAACGCAGAATATTTATCCTAATAATTGATAATCGAATTGTAACAGAATAGACTTTTGATCATCATAAAGAAAAAGGTAGAAAGCGTATTTCTTTTAGTTAAGGAAGAGTGTTGCTCATTTTTCTTTCTAAAAGTAAGCAAATTCAAAGATAATTTTTTGTTCTTATAGTGGTGATACAATAATTGTCGAAGTCCGTGAAGGGGAGATTCCAATACATTGACACAAAGTTTAAAAAAGTTGAAATACTTAAAAAATCTTTAGTTCCTATGATGATTTAAGAATACCAGATTAGGATCCGAGCAATTCAAGAACTAAAAACTTTGTGATAATATTGATTTAGAATTACATCTTGTTCATTCAGACGAGATGAGCCAATTATTATATATCATAGAACCATATGGGTGGGGAATTTTAAAAAAGCTTATCCAGAATCTGACTTAAAGGTTATTGGAACTTTAGTAGTAAGATTGGCTTTGTCTCATGTTGCTCAAAAATAGCAAACACTCTTGTTTTGTCTAGACTAAATTTAGAAGATCTGCTCACTGAAGTTTTTATAATATTATGAAATGATAAAAATTTTAATATTTCTTCTTGTCCCGTACATGAAACAGATGCTATTTGTATTTGTTATCCTTTGCACCATTGTTCGAAATATATTTTAGATGGTTGTCATTTGAAATATGTCTTGGAAAATTATTTGGCAAGAGAGCGTACTTATATGTATTGGAAAGTAATTTCCTATTATTTGTCTCAATCTATGGGCGCAACGTTGCCAAGTATAGAATCCATACGGACAGATGACTTGCAAAAAATAAGTGCCTATAACGCATTTGAACTAAAATTTTGTGAAAAACTGGAATTTAGTACCGAACCATATTCGATAATGGAAAAAATCATAAAATGGCTTGAGTCTCTATTTAAGAGGGGGAAGGCTATTGCGTAATTCTGTTTTTCTTATGATTTTGATTGGTTGTTTGACGAGTTTTTGTGCTAGTGGTGTATTATCTATTGGCCTTTCTTTGTTACAATTCCAAGATACAACGGGAGAAGCATCTGCTACTTTAAATGTTGTTAATTTAATCGCAATTGGAATTGCTGGCTTATGTTTGGGGAATGTGTTGGCGCACTATCAAGGCTTTATAATTGGGTTTTATAGTCAAATTATTTGCGCTTGTTTATTATCGTTCTTATTATTTATGAACAATCCGGTACTTATTTTATTTGTATTTTTTTTACTTGCTCTCTTGATGGGGGCAGATAACCCAAATAACAATAGTGCCTTGAATCAGCTGGTTCCAGCTCCCAAACAAAAAGCTGGAATTTTTGCATTTTATACTAGTTGCTGTCAGTTTTTTGTTATTATATCCCCATTGCTTATATATTTTATAATTGCGCATTTGGGGCACAAAACAGCCATAGCCTTTATTGTGTTTATTTATCTTTTGAATGCCAGCCTATGGTTTCGTATAAAGTCTATACAACAAATAAACAGAGTAAAAGAGCTATTAAAAAAGCCATATCAAAAAGCTTATGGAGTTGGTTTTAGGTGCCTTTGGCGGGTTTCTGCGTTGCGTTTTTTAACGATTAATCGTATTTTGAATAATTTTCTCTATACGGGGCCTATTGTTCTATTGCCACTTGTTCTTGCATCTATAACATCAGATAATATAAAATTCACAGCTATTCAAAATTCTATTTTTGCTTTGTCAGCACTGGGTTTTGTAGTCAATGGTCTTATCTCATCCTATTATTTACGGAAATTTCCATCTTTAATTCGTTTTTTTGTATGGGGAACACCGGCTTTTGCAGTGATCGCAATCTCTTTTGTTTTATATTTAAATTTTACTCAATATTCCCTTTATATTATGGGTTTTTTATTAGGTATTGGGCAATTTTATTTTAGGGTATCGGGAATAACAATTGGACAAGCTATCACACCTAGTGAAAATTTAGCCGAGGTGATTTTGGCAGGCGATGCCAGTGTGCGCATCATAACGGCTTTATTCTCTATTGTGCTTTTATATGCAGAAAAATTTTTTTCATTTTCTATATTATATGTCCTGTGTATATTTATAGGTTTTTGCGCCCCTTTATTTATTGTACACGGACTATCTATTTACATACAAAGCTTAGAAATAAAAGAAAGCGCCGCATGAATGATCTTCAATTATTATATTACGTCAGCCTTTTTTTGATTATTGTATAGATAAAGATTTCGTACAAATATTCATGACATTAATTTTAAATGAGCACATTGCGTGAGAAAAGCTGAGGTGTTCGTTACCTCTCATGTGGATAAAACGCATTTATCCCGTTACAAATAGCACTATAATCGCCATTAATTCTGAAGCTTTATAAGAAGTTAGTGATAATGGCAAAAATCCTTTAATGATATTTGAAGAGATCGTTTATGCTAGATCAGGTTATCTAAAGATCGAGAAGAGAGGAACTTAGAAATTATAAAATTCATGGAAATTAAACAGCAATCTCTAGGTATACACAATGACAGACACAGATCAGCGCAAACTGGTCAATTGCAAACAGTAAAAAATCCTGAGCTTTTTAAGCTATATCATATCAAGCATATGAAAGTTCGTTTTAAATTAATGGCGGAGAGAGAGGGATTCGAACCCTCGATATGGTTTCCCATATACACGCGTTCCAGGCGTGCGCCTTCAACCACTCGGCCACCTCTCCAGAAGTCTCGCACTATACCCAGAAAGAAATAACGTGCAAGCCTAAATTATACATTCAAAGTTCAAAAAACAAATTCATTTATTAAAGTAAGAGCTTATATCTGTTGAATAACAAGCACATCCTTTCTTTTTAAGAAAAAACTTTTTCCGTGGATAGGTTTGTATAATACAATAATGGGAATAAAAAGATTGTCACATCTATCTCATACGGTGTCTATGAATGGTATAAAATCTATTGAATAGCATCATCTTTCCTTAAATAAAAAGTACAAGCCAAGTACCATCACGCTATTTAGCCTCTAATGTTGCAACATCCCTTGCGATTTGAGAGAATGCATAAAAGGCATTTATTCTTTCTTAAAGCGTTTTTATCCACACGCTACTCCTCCCTGTAACGTATAAAAGAATAATGTTTTACAGCACTAACGATCTGATTACTCTGCAAAATGAGCTAGCTCGTTCCCCTTAATGTTCTTTATCACCTTATATCCTTGCTTAGAGCACGTACAGCTCGTGCAGTTTCACATTGTAATGCTTTTTGTGCTAAAATTTTCATATCTTCAAAACTATGAGTCTGCAAACACGCCTTTACTGGAGAAATATCGCAAGATATCATAGAAAGCTCATTAATTCCCAACCCTGTCAAAATCATTGCACCAAAAGGATCTCCAGCCATACCACCACATACACTAACCCAACACTTATGTTGTGAAGCTCCCTGTATAGTCTGATAAATCATACGCAAAACTGCTGGATCAAGGCTATCCGCTTCAGACACAAGGTACGGATTTTGCCGATCAACAGCCATTGTATACTGTGTTAGGTCATTGGTTCCAATTGAGAAAAAATCAACATGGGCGCTCAACACATCTGCCATAATGGCGGCTGCTGGAACTTCGATCATAATACCAAGTTTTAATTTTGGTGCATCAATATCATTGCGGATTTCTTCTGCAATCTTTTTTATAGTGACAATCTCTGAAACAGACATTACCATCGGAAACACAATCCATAGATCTCCGCCTTCTTTTGCTGCTCGATACAAAGCACGTAATTGAGGCACCAAAAGATCACGTCGACGTAACAAAAGCCGCGTCCCTCGAACACCTAAAAAAGGATTGTCTTCTTTAGATAAATGTAAATGCGTAACCTGTTTATCCCCACCAATATCGAGTGCACGAATAATTAATGGCTTATCTCCTACAGCTGTAATCATCGCCCGATATATATTAAATTGTAGCTCTTCATCCGGAATATGAGGATTCTCTAAAAACAAAAATTCCGTGCGCATGAGTCCAATACCTTCAGCCCCCAAATCAAGCGCAACAGGAACCTGATTTGCGTAGTTGACATTAGCCATAATACGGATTCTTTGACCATCTGTCGTTTGCGCTGGTAATCTACACGTACTTATTTCACTGACACGTTTTTGCGCAACAGTATCAATATGCCTTTGAGCATCTTCAACGTCTTCAAGCGTAGGATCAAGGTAAATAAACCCGTTATCGCCATCAATAATAGCCTGAATATCAGACTGAATCGCTAAAATATCATCACCTGCAGCAACAACCATTGGAATACCAAGAGTACGCGCCAAAATAGCTGTATGAGATAATGGACCTCCCCATGCTGTTGCTAATCCTTTTACCCTTGTACAATCAAGTTGTGCTACATCAGAAGGAGAAAGGTCATTTGTAACCAGAATTACACCATGTGGAATATCATTTAAAAAGAATGATCTATAGGATGGATTGATTTCACCTAAAACACGTCGACCAACATCAACTAAATTAACAGCACGTGCTGCTAACAAAGGATTATCTACCTTAAAAAACATATCTGAAAATTGACGAACCGCTCTATCCCAAGACCAAGCGACACCATGACCTTCTGCTATAAAACGACAAGCTTGAGCTATTAAATTTTCATCTTCAAGCAAAACCATTTGCGCAGAAAAAATCGCAGCAGAATCTGCTCCCATACGCACTGTAATATCAGAAATCACAGATGCCATTTTATGTTTTGTTTTTGTAAGAGCATTTTCAAGACATGCTGCACCAGCTGCAAAATCAATTGGCTGGTCTATTATGGAAATATCATTTTGTCTTAAAACAAAAATCTTACCAAATGCTAATCCTGAACTTGCTCCAACACCAGAAATGCCTTTTTGCATAGAGCGTGGATACCAACCATGAAAAGCTTTTGTTTGAGATTCCATTGCTCTCATCAGACATTTTTCACTAATACTCACTTTTTTTGCAATAGCAATGGCATCATTGAGAAGTTGTGCTCCTTCTGCAGCATCTGTAGAAAAAATCAGAACATCACCGTTTTTTGCTCCTAATTGCAATAAACCAACTAAATTTTTCATTTCAACAGCATATTGACCATGGCGAACTCTGATAGAATTTTGAGCCTTTTTCGCAAAATCAACCCAAAGAGAAGCTGGTCGTGCATGAAGACCACTTGGATAATCTAACGTCCATTCCTGACACACCGAAAGGTCACCAATAAAAGCTTTTTCTATCTTCATATCTTGATCAAACAAAGTTGTAACAATTTGCTGTTTGTCCATAGTTGTTGCAAGTACTTCAAGCTGTTTTTTATCAAATAAAAGAGACGTCAATTTTTTACAAATTTCTCTATAACGATCTGGACACGCTGCAATAGCAATAACCAAATGTGCTTTCTTGCCATCCTGCCACTCAACACCAGCAGGAACCTGTATAACAGCAACAGCGTCCTTGATAATTAAATCACGATTTTCAGCCATACCATGAGGAATGGCTATACCATTTCCAAGCCAAGTATTGGTTGTTTCTTCACGTTCGAGCATGCTTGCCAGATAACACTTATCAACCGCACCAACCTGCACAAGCAATTCAGCAGCAGCATAAATTGCATCATTTTTATGATCAAAAGCAGCTGCAAGTTGTACAGATCTTATAGACAAGATTTCACTCTCGATAAAATCTACATTCACTGCTTCTGCTTTCTCACATCTCATCATGAATTCAAATTGCCTCACATTTGAACACCAATATCTCTGATAAATTCCTTTTCAAAGCTGCATTTCCCAAAATACAAGCTATAAATACCACGACAGCTCTCTTTATATTTTAGGAAATGTAGTTAAGTGAGGTGCTTAAATACCTCAATATAACCGATAATACAATTGGATATTATCATCTAGCGAAGTGCTTAAAAGTATAATAAGCAAGTTTGCCTCTTACTCTTCTACTTTACAAAGACAAAACCCCGATTTTTACAGCACCAATCACCTAAAAAACTATGTTTTAAAAACGCTCTCATTATCCCAAGTTATTCAACATAACTTTTCATTATTCTCCCTACAAGAAAGCATCCTTCCCAATCATCTGTAACTTCAGCTAATATTTTAACTGATTCCTCAAAGTTTATTTAACCTATTATTCCTCTTTATAAATTCATTACATAATTATAAATTGCTCCATGCAACTTATCATCTTTAAAATTCCGTACAGCTCATCCTATGATACGAAATCCTTGATATATAACATTTATATATTTTAAGCTACTCCTTTACTTTAATCAATATCGCAAACACACAATGCCCTCCGTCGCACATTTGCAAAGTACGAACATCACCCAAGCACTATCATCAACTACTAAAATCAAGAAAAACTCTACAAATAAGATGAATAAAGTAAAAAATGAAAAGCAGTTATTGCCTTAACCCTAGCTCTTATGCTTGTTTGTTTTCAAATAATGTACAATACAATAATAGTGAAATCAGAAAAAATATTCTTGAAAAGCGCTGATTGCAGATTGGTTATTTTTATATCTTTAAACACCGTCCTCTTTAAAAATATAATTTCACTCTCGATTTACCAAAAACTCCTTAATGCACGTCACTTTCAAAGTAGTTTTGACTGCCATCTTATGGATTTTTTATCCCTATATCCTTTTAAATGAATAGCATCACCTATCCACACCTCCACCTAAAAACAGTATGACAACTCATCAATACTACAATGCCAATAAAAAGATCCATCTTTATCAAAATGATTACATAAATAATGCTTTCATTAAATTTCTCATAATTTCCTGAAAACAAACTGCTTCTCTTATAAAGAAATTACTAGACACTTCTTCATGCATAAAAAGAAAGTCTCTCCTCATTATTATTATACAAAAATTTATCAACAAATTCTATCATAATATCAATACGTTCAGTACTAAATACTAACATAACACCGCACAAACTTCTCCCCCCCTCATTGAGAAAAGTCATTTCCCCAATTCTACCTTTTTCGTATATCTTCTATATTTATTATAGTACCAAAGCAAAAAGGGAAAGATGAGATTCTATCTTTCCCTTTTAATACTTATAAAACCACAACTACAATTTAATGGAATCCCGTTGATTGCTAGAGAGTGTTACAGATTACTCTGCTGCCTCCACCATAGGAATGACTGAAACATAGGAACGATCACCCGCTTTGCGTTGAAAAGAAACCTTTCCATTTGATAATGCAAAAAGCGTATGGTCTTTTCCAATGCCGACATTGTTGCCAGGATGCCAACGTGTACCACGCTGGCGAATAATAATATTTCCAGCAATAACGGTCTCACCACCAAATTTTTTAACGCCCAGACGTTTCGATTCTGAATCGCGACCATTACGCGAGGAACCACCAGCTTTTTTATGTGCCATAGACGCTCTCCTTTAATCTTTCTTACTCTTTGATGCTACAGACGCTTTCTTCTGCGACGCAGTCTTTTTTTCAGCCGTTTTTTTAGCCGTCTTCTCAACAGAAGCAGCATCTTTTGTTTCTTTTGGTGCAGTTGCCTCTTCTTTTATCGGCTTTGCAGCTGCTTTTTTAGGTTTTGAACCACCCATTAAAATTTCTAAAACACGAAGCTTCGTAAATTCTTGACGATGACCACGCGTGCGTTTAGAATTTTGACGACGGCGCTTCTTAAATGCGATAACCTTGCGCCCACGTGCCTGTTCTACAATCTCAGCTGTCACCAATGCATCAGCAACGACAGGGGTACCAATAACCGCATTACCTTCTTGCCCAACCATCAATATGTCATTGAATTCAACAACATCACCCGCATTTCCACTAACTTTTTCAACTTTCACCACTTGATTAGCAACAACGCGGTATTGCTTACCACCAGTTTTAATGACTGCGAACATTTTTTATCCTTCCGTTCACTCCAGCTCTTATTTAATTTCTGCCTTGAAATAAGGGAAAATAGGCTGCTTTTTATCAGTCGTAATAGATTTTAAAGAAGGATAAAACCTTCTTCAACACAAATATGCGCAGATTTCTCCACGCTCATGTTCCGTATATATGAAGGAATTTCTATTCTCTGTCAATAAAGTCCCATAAAAAAGAAAAAAAGGTTGTACCAAAAACAATTGAAGGTTATCTACCCCTTATATACTCAAATAGTGCCAATTTTTATTTCACTTTATTATGGAGAGATGGCTGAGTGGTTGAAAGCACCGCACTCGAAATGCGGCATAGGGGCAACTCTATCGGGGGTTCAAATCCCTCTCTCTCCGCCAAAGTTTATAAAGCGATATTATTAAAATGTCTTTAATCGTAGCTTGCCGGTGAATTCTGTATGTTTTTACCTAGTGTAGTTTATCAGCAGGTTTTGTACCAATCCATTTTTCAAAAGGTCTTCAAGACTTTTCAAAGCTCTTTATCGTTTGTGCGAATAAATTCTCATTTTTACAATTTTTTCACTTTTTTGTTTTATTTTACATAAATATAGTTCAGATAATAAGAGAATGCATAGTAAAATTGCAGAATTATCTCATATTTCTCTCTCATTCTACTTTTGCTTAGTTAGTACAAAAACTACTGTAAAATCATATTTATTTTGCACGTCTTGCTTGAATATGTGCTAGCAACCCTAATGTTGAACTATCACGATTATCCGCTTTACTTTCGCCACGAAGAATTGGTAGTAACTCGTTTGCTAATTCTTTACCAAGTTCAACACCCCATTGATCAAATGAATTAATATTCATTAAAATCCCTTCAACAAAAGTACGATGTTCATAAAGCGCAATAAGACGACCGAGTGCAAAAGGTGTTAATAAATCTTGAACTAGCGTAATGCTGGGACGGTTTCCTTTAAAACTCCTATGAAGTGCTAAATGATCTGCTTCACCCTCATCAACTCCATTTTTTATCAAGATATGCCGAGCATCTTCAATACTACGCCCCTTCATCAATGCTTTTGATTGTGCTAAACCGTTTGCTAGCAACATCTCATACATAGAATGTAAATTTTGCTCATGCCCTTTTATAAATAAAATAAATTCTACAGGAATAATATCTGTTCCTTGATGCAGAAGCTGAAAAAAAGCATGTTGACTATTTGTTCCTGAATCCCCCCAAACAATCGGACCACTTGAAAAACTTAATGGTTTTCCATCCAGCGAGACTTGCTTACCATTTGATTCCATATCAAGCTGTTGTAAATAAGCTGGAAAATGTATTAAACGCTGTGCATAAGGAATGATCGAACGTGATGAATAACCGCAAATAACACGATGCCAGAATCCTAAAAGAGCAAAACGAATAGGAATATTTTTATGCAAAGGCATTGTTTTAAAATGTTGGTCCATTTGCAATGCACCATTGAGAAATTGGCGAAAATTTCCACCACCTATTGCAAACATAACAACAAGTCCAATGGCCGACCAAATTGAATAACGTCCTCCCACCCAATTCCAAAATTTAAAAACTCTTGTGGAATCTATGCCAAATTCTGCTACTTTATCAAGCGCACTTGAAACAGCAATAAAATGCGTACCAATGGCTTCTTCTCCTAAATGTGAACAAATCCACTGACGTGCAACTTGAGCATTTACCATTGTTTCAGCCGTTGTAAAAGTTTTAGAAGCAATGACAAACAGCGTTGTTGCTGGATTCAAAATAGAGAGAGTATCAGAAATATGGGCACTGTCAGCATTAGAAACAAAATGACACTGTGGACCATCATGATAAGGTTTTAAAGCATATGTGACCATTGCAGGACCAAGATCAGAACCTCCAATACCAATATTGACAATATCACTTATTCTCTCGCCACTGTTTCCCTTATAGCTGCCATCACGCACCTTTTCAGAAAATCTTTCCATATCTTCAAGGACGTCTTGAATATCGCGAATAAGATTATGACCATCCAACATGAAAATTTCATCAGCAGGTAAACGTAACGCAATATGAAGAACTGAGCGTTTTTCAGTTGTATTAATAGCCTTACCAGAAAACATTGCGTCACGCCGGCCTAACACATCTGCTGCGACAGCTAAATCATCTAGAAGTTGCAATGTTTTAAATGTCACACCACATTTTGAAAAATCGAAAAGAAGATCATCGAGTCTGAGGGAAAAATGGGAAAAACGCTGTTCATCTTCTATAAAATGTCGACGAATATCATAGACCCCATCCTTTGCTGCATGGTTTCTTAAAGCTTTTAATGTGGCCTCAAAAGCCTTTTCATTTCGAATCGAAAAGCTATCTCCCATAAGCTTATCCTATACGGTTATTGATAATGAAATCTATGCCCAAACCATAACAAAGCAGAAAGCGTCTCCTTTATTGCTCGCTATTTTCACTGCTCACATGAAAATGAAGGAATATACAAAATAAAAGGATAAGATCCGAAAATGATATTTTTACAAGAATAAACTTTCAAATCTTTTCTATCAGATACATCATTTAACTTGATTGAGTTCTTTTATTAAGCGTAAATCTTCCTCTGCTTTCGGTCTTATAAACCGCCCTAAAAAAAGATAAACAACCGGTGTGACATAAAGCGTAAAAATAGTTGCTAAACCTAAGCCACCAACGATAACCCAACCTAAAGCTATACGAGCCTCTGCGCCAGCACCTTTGGCTAAAACCAAAGGAATACCTCCTAAAATGGCACAAATCATTGTCATACAAACTGGACGAAGTCGAATATTTGCTGCTTCTTCTACGGCTTCACGCACGCTTCTTCCCTGATCTCGTAATTGATCCGCAAATTCAACAATGAGAATACCATTTTTTGCCATAACGCCAATTAACAAAATTAGTCCAATTTGGCTGTAAATATTAAGACTCACACCACTTAATAGCATAGCAATTACAGCACAACCAATCCCTAATGGGACCGTAGCCATGATAATGAATCCTGAAATAAAACTTTCAAACTGAGCAGCCAAAATCAATAAAATAATCAAAAAAGCAATGCCAAAAACAATCATAAAATTGGAAGATGTTTCATTAAGCGTTTCAGCTTCTCCTAAGGGAACCACGTAGATTCCTTTTGATAACAAAGGAGAAGCAATTTTCTGTACAGTTTGATAAGCTTCCCCTAAAGCGATACCTGGAGCAAGATTTGCGCTTAAAATAACAGCGCTCATGCGTTTTTCCCGTTTTAATTGGGGAGCGATAGCTTTTTCATGTAAATGCGCAATAACCGATAAAGGAACATATCGATTGTCTTTAGTCTTTAAGAAAATATTTTCTAAATCACTAGGACTCTTCATAGAATTTTTACGCGATATCAATTTAACATCGTAAGAATGATCATCCACGTTAATGGAACCAATCTTTTTACCATCCAACATTGCTTGTAATGTATCGCCCAAATTGGTGATATCAATCCCTAAATCGGAGGCTTTTTTTCGATTGATTTCAATAAAAAATTGCGGTTGTGTTGCATCAACAGTAAGACGTGGTCGAATAAAACGCGGATCATCTTGTAAAGCACTCACCAGCTTATCAGCAATGGGTTGTAGTGTTGCATAATCGTTGCCAAGAATTGCAAATTGTAATCCTTGCCCAGTTCCTCTCACACCTAGAGAATTTCCCTCCGCAGCAAACACAAAAACTGCGGGAAACTGTCTAACCTTTGCATTAACATCTTTCACAATTTCTTGCTGACTACGTAAACGTTCATCCCAAGATGAAAGCAATAAAAGCAAAAAAGCAGTATTGGGTGAACCACCAATACCCGCAATAGAGTAACTGTTAGCAATCTCCCCTGCATCACGTAATGGCTGTAGACTTGCTTCAATTTGCTCTACCTGTTCGTTCAAATATTGTGTTGAAATACCTTGTGGTCCATTAATAACCAAAAAGATAAAAGCTCTGTCTTCTGCTGGCGTTAATTCCTGTTTCAGCTTCATATAGCCTCCAACACAAAGACCCGCAAAAATAAGTGAAGCAAAAACAACAGACCAAGGCTTTTCTAAACACTTATGCAAACTGTAAGTATATGCCTTATGAAAAAAAGTACCTAATTTATATAAAAAAGTAAAATAATGATGGGACTTTTCCTCTTTCTCCTCAACATGTTCTTTGAGAAAACGTGAAGCCAACATGGGACAAAGCGTTAAAGCAACAATTGAAGAAAGCAAAATAGAAATTGCCAAAACAAAACCAAATTCTCTAAAAAGCCCTCCAACTTGCCCAGGAAGAAAGGAAATAGGAACAAATACAGCCACTAAAGTCAATGTTGTTGCGACAACAGCAAAAAAAACTTCACGTGTTCCTAACACCGCTGCAGCTCTGGAACCTAACCCCATATTGCGCCATCGAACAATATTTTCCAGAACAACAATGGCATCATCCACAACAAGCCCTGTTGCTAAAACAAGTCCTAAAAATGTGAGAATATTCAATGAAAATCCCACAAGATAAATAGCTGCAATGGTACCAATTAAGGCAACAGGAAGAGATAAAGCAGGTATCAGTGTTACACGAATATCTCTGAGAAAAAGAAAAATGACTAAAATAACGCTCAAAATAGCAATGACCAACGCAACCTCAACCTCATGAAGGGCACTTTTAATAAAAATTGCATCATCATTAATAACGTCTATATGTACAGAAGAAGGAACAATACTTTTGAGATTATCAACAACGGCTCTTACACCTTGAGAAATATTAAGCGTGTTGGATTGTGCTTTCCGCACGATACCTAATCCAATACCCGTCTTTCCATTGACACGAAGAATAACCGTTTCTATATCCGGCGATAAAGTAACATGCGCAACATCACCAAGATGCACATGAGGCTTTAAAACAACTTGTTCAAAAGATTCTGGTGTTGTTAGACGAGCAGTGGCACGGACAACTAAAGTTTGCTTAGAATTGCGTAATGATCCTACTGGCACATCCGTTGTCATATCAGCAAGAACACGTGAAATATCTGCTACAGTTAATCCATAACTTGCAAGTTTTGCTTGATCTATATCAATCTGAAAAATCTTTGTGCGAGCACTATCAACCTGTACATCACCAACACCATCAACAGCAGAAATTGCATCAACAATCTGATCATTTACAATCGTTGTTAAATCATCAATACTCATTGTTGGTGACGTCACAACCAAATACATCATAGCAGCAGCATTCGAATCTGCTTTAATGATCAGAGGGGTATCTGCATTTTTTGGTAAAGAATAAGCAATACGAGACAGAGCATCACGAATATCAGATGCCGCTACATTCAAATCAACACCGACATTAAAATTGATTTGCACACGAGAGCGTCCAAAAGAAGATGTTGAAGAAATTGTCTTAACACCTGAAACACGAGAAACCGCATCTTCTATAATTTTTGTTACTTCACGATCAATGGTTTCTGCTGATGCACCAGAAAACATCGTCACAATCGTTGTTACTGGAGTATCAACATCGGGTAATTCTCTTACATCAACATTCAACCATGCTGCAAATCCTGCAATGACGATCATAGCATTTAAAACAAAAGTAAAAACCGGTCTGCGAATAAATAAGGCAATGAGACCACCTTGCTCCACCTTTGACATAGGCTGTTTTGTGCTTAATTCTTGGCTCATTGTATATCCGTTCCATAAACCGCTGATAATTGCTGTTGATGGGACTTTGGGTCATCAATAGTTACTTTACTTCCTGGATAAAGCATTTGCACCCCTTGAATGACAACTTGATCACCCTTTTCTAGGGGAGCTTTCACGAAAACCTGATCCGCTTTATGCTGAATAATTGATACGGGAATAGACTCTACTTTTCCTTCTCTCACACGCCAAACGAATGACCCTTTACTATTCCATTGAACCGCAAGAGGATTAACGACAGGAAAAGAACCACCATGAAATTGCAATACAACAGAAAAGGACATACCAGACATGAGCGTATCTTTTTCATTATTGATTTCAACCTGAGCATGAAGCGTGCGACTTTCTGGATCAACAATATTATCAATCGCATAAATATGGCCAACAAAAGATTTATCTGGCTGCGCAGTTAATGTTGCCGTTACCTCATCTCCTTTATGGATGCGCGACACATATCGTTCAGGGGCCCATATATCGACCAAAATACGTTCTCTATTCTCAATACGGCCTATTACAGTATTAAGGGTCACGTTATTCCCCACATCAACGGGAAAAATACCAACAACTCCAGGAATCGGTGCACGAATTGTTCGCCGATCGAGATCTAATTCAGCATTACGCAAAACTAAATTTGCGTTATCCAACTCTAAACGTGCTGTAATTTCTTGAACTTCCGTTGCTGTATTGCTGGAGCGTAATTTAAGAATGCGCGAAAGCGTTAATGCATTATTATCACGTTGTACTTTTGCTTTTGCAGCCGCTATTTCCTCTTTTTTAGAATCAAGCTTTGCAATCACATCATCGACTTGTACTTTTGTACCAGCAGATACAAAAAGCTTATCAATAACACCTGAGGATAAAGGGGTAAGATCGACTTCTGCAAGAGCTTTTCCACTCCCAAGAACGTTAAGTTGTTCATAAAAATCTTGAACTTTTACAAGATCAACAACAACATTCGCCGGTGGTCTTCCCATTTTTTCCTTTGAAGCTTTATACGATACTCTTGTTTTATCTACCATAGAAATGGGTTGTTCTGCACTCTTTTTTCCAGCCCAATAAGTAACCGTTAAAACGACGATTAAAAATACCAACGGAAAGCTCTTTTTTAATAACGCCATACATCCACCCTTGCTGTGTCATGTTCATCTGAAATAGTTTTCAACAGTAATATCGGCGTTTTACACAAAAACCAAACAGCGGGTGTATATATCTTACCCCCCACCGCAAAAAACACATCTCATCTTTGCTTGACTATCTTTCATAGATTAAAACGTCAAGTTAACTATCGTTCATATTGCTTTGTACGGTCACAACAAAAAATGATTATATCAAAACTAACTGAAACCATAATATATTATATCCTTTTTTAAAATATCTCATAAAAAAGAGAGATTTTTTTTATGACGCCCCAAGTTTCACTTGCATTTCTTTAATGAAACGATTAGGAACCCTTTGTCGTAGATAATGTAAAAAACTGAAATGTATGCACCCGTAGCTCAGCTGGATAGAGCACCAGACTACGAATCTGGGGGTCAGGAGTTCGAATCTCTTCGGGTGCGCCATCTATCAATAGTACCTTCTTATAAATTTAGGCTCTTTAAATTCTTTATTTTGTGATTTATTTTTGCCTATCTTTGTTTTTTGTATTTTGTTACTTTATTCTGTTGTGAGTCGTTTCTTTAGCCATTTTGCTAGAATAAGATGTTATGAGTCCTTCAATTCAGCTCCAAGGTGCTTTTATTAGCTAATAATCATAACGATTGCATAAGCAGCGTGTGTTGTTTTCTTTTTTCGATCTATGCGCTTGTTTTTGGTCTCTTCCAGATTATACTCTTTAATCAGTTAGATAATTTTTTGCGTGCTTATTTCTAATTTTTCCATAACTAGATGTTTCTGGATATTTTATTCCTAGCAATCCCATCTTAATAGGCACTTCAGATGTGCCGCCATAAAACACTTATGGTATCCATTAATATCATTAGACATTTTGTTGCAAACCAAAGCTTCTTTTCGAGATATTTTTAATTGAATTAAACATATTTTTACTGCTTAAAAGCAAAGAAACTCTTTTTCCTAAAAAACAATGAAACTCTTCTCGTGCTTCTTTAGCATTATCTCTTGCATAGCATGTCATCGACTTCTATGATATCCTAACACTTTCTGTTCTCTATGAATTCTTCTAATTAATCCATGGAGTACAGATCTCGAACATTAATAAAAGATAAGTTTAAAGAATTTTTCCATGCCTAAAACAGATATTGAAATTGCTCGCACTGCTAAAAAGCAGCATATTATTGAAATTGCACAAAAAATTGGTATCTCACATGAAAATCTCATTCCCTATGGCCATGATAAAGCTAAAATTTCTTCTGAATACATAAAATCGCTTGATAAAAATCCAGATGGTAAACTTATCCTCGTCACAGCTATCAACCCCACACCTGCCGGAGAAGGCAAAACAACAACAACAGTTGGACTAAGTGATGCTCTTAATCTTATTGGTAAAAAAACAATAGCTACCTTGAGAGAACCGTCTTTAGGTCCCTGTTTTGGTGTAAAAGGTGGTGCTGCTGGTGGTGGTTATGCGCAAGTCGTTCCAATGGATGACCTTAATTTACATTTTACCGGTGATTTTCATGCTATTACAGCTGCTCATAATCTTCTTGCCGCAATGATAGATAATCATCTTTATTGGGGAAATACTCTAAACATTGATCCACGTCGCATTGTTTGGAAACGCGTTCTTGATATGAATGACCGCGCATTGCGCGATATTGTTATTTCATTGGGGGGCATAACAAATGGTTTTCCACGCCAAACAGGTTTTGATATTACTGTTGCGTCAGAAATTATGGCACTTCTTTGTCTCTCTGAAAATTTAGAAAACCTTACACAAAGACTCAAAAAAATTATTGTTGCTTATCGTTATGATAAAACGCCCATCACCGTTTCTGATCTCAATGCAGAAGGTGCAATGGCAGTTCTTCTCAAGGATGCTATACAACCCAATCTCGTACAGACAATTGAAAATAACCCTGTTCTCGTTCATGGAGGACCTTTTGCCAACATTGCTCATGGTTGCAATTCAGTTATAGCAACAAAAACTGCTTTAAAACTTGCTGATTATGTTGTCACAGAAGCAGGGTTTGGAGCAGATCTTGGAGCAGAAAAGTTCTTCAATATCAAATGTAGGCAAGCAGGTATTGTACCAAATGCTACAGTGATCGTCGCAACTATTCGTGCATTAAAAATGAATGGTGGTGTAGATAAAAATAACCTGACAGAAGAAAATATCACCGCTTTAGAAAAAGGAACAGCTAATCTTTTACGACATATAAAGAATATGGAGCACTACGGTATTCCTTGTGTTGTGGCTATCAATCATTTTGACAGCGATAGCGATGCTGAAATAAAAACATTACAAAAAATAGTTGCAACAACTGGACACAAAGCTATTATCTGTAAGCATTGGGAACAAGGTGGAAAAGGCGCTATAGAACTTGCACAAGAACTCGTTACCTTGATTGAAGAAAAAGATTCTCATTTTAAAGTTTTATATCGAGATAATATTCCACTCGTTCAAAAAATTAATTGTATTATAACAAAGCTATACGGTGGGCGTGGCGCCATCATCTCAGCCCCTATTCTCAAACAACTTGAATCTTGGGAAAAAGAAGGTTTTGGCGCCTACCCTATTTGTATGGCAAAAACACCTTATTCTTTTTCTTCTGATCCCAAGCAATATGGTGCTCCTGTTGATTTTGAAATTCCCGTACGAGAAGTTCGTCTCTCCGCAGGAGCCGGCTTTATTGTTGTCATTTGTGGAGATGTTATGACCATGCCGGGACTACCCCATTATCCCACGGCTGAAAAAATTCATCTTGACGAAAATGATCAAATACAAGGACTTTCATAAATTTATAACCGTAAAATTTTATCATTCATTATAAAAAGTGTTTTATTGCAAAAAGAATAGAATTTTAAAAAGCGATATAGACAAATGTCTTATTTATATGATATAGGTGCTTGTCCTTTTGGATATGCCTTTAAAAGGACGTAGGTTTTTCCTATCATTTATGACACTGAAAAAAGCAGGATAGATAGTGCAAGTACTCGTTCGTGATAATAATGTTGACCAAGCGCTCCGTGCGTTGAAAAAAAAGATGCAGCGTGAAGGTATCTTCCGTGAAATGAAAATGCGTAGTTATTATGAGAAGCCATCTGAGAAGCGTGCTCGTGAAAAAGCTGAAGCTATTCGTCGTACACGTAAGCTTGCTCGTAAGCGTGCGCAAAGAGAAGGTTTTGTTAGTAACGGACGAACTGTTGCGGTAAAGTAATATACTTTATGCAATTGCGTAAGCAGTAGATAATAAGCTTCCAGAAAATTTTATCTTCATAGGCGGTTGCAATAAATTGCTTGTGTAGAGTTTTTTGTGTACAATGTTATCTAATATGTTAGTTATCTGGAAATAATAAAGTTTCTGTCATAGGGGTGGTTTTTTCATTCTTATATTTCAAAAAACAGATAACAAATTACGCTTTAGATATTTAAGCGACTTGTTCTTATGTGAATTGAGTGTAGGGTGTTTTATTATCACTTTTCGCTATAATTTTTCTCCTTCCGGATATCTCTTAAGTAACTGTTTCTTATGTATAAATTTCATGATGATTTTCTTTTTTTGTCATTAAATATTCTACATCTTTCGAAGATGCTAGATCAGATTGCAAAACAAAAGTAACTATCGCAATATGCGATTGTGTATACAAATATGATATCAAATGCATAATCCTCTTTCCCTTCAGTTATGTAACAAAACGATATAATTCCATAACTTTTTATATCCCTTGACTCTGTCTCTCTAAACGATGACGAATTTCAACCACTGCACTACAGATTCTTTTTTTCTTGTTAAATTTCTTCTATTCATCACTTATGTAATGACCCCCATAAGTGTATCGAATAAGCTCTTCTATTTCATTCAACTTTCTTCTATACTGAGTTATAGAAAAAGAAAATTAACAATAAACAGAGAAAACACTGTATTTTAATATGGATGAATGTGCCTTTTATTACCATTTTTAATGGAAATATATTTACAACTCAAATAACGAGTTAAAGTTTTTAACGCGTTGATTTATCGTTATAAGTAATCGTTTTTCATATTAAGTAATAATTCTGAATAACGTGAAGTTTCTCAACACCTTCTTATTTTCTCAACACCTTCTTATATTGAATCAATCAAGATTATTTCTTGTACATCATAAGCAGGGTTAGTATGCAAATAGAATAAAAGCTATTTAAGAAAAAAATAAAAATGCTTCTTATGAACGCCATAAATAATAAGAACTACGTAACATTGAGAGCTCGTAAAGGTATAATGGATCGAGCTTATCTACCATACCGATAAGCATTATCATGGCATGAAATTATAGTATAGCAAATTTTATAAAATGGATTATCACGAAAAACTGTCCTGTTAAAATCAGCCCTTCATATATCAATCTACTTCATAATTTTTCTCATATTTTTAAGCTTAACTGTTTTATTCATCGTATTATTTTGTCCATTCAAAACTTCTTTTCAAGCCACATGATACCCCCTTTACTGAACAGCTCTTTGTTCATAATATGCATACATGTACTTTTACTTCGAGAAACAAACTCAGAAAAGAGATGCAATACTTTAGCCCTAATTTCCTGTACAAAAATTGCTATGGACCCAGTATACTTTACTGTTTTATAACGCGTACAGCTGCATAAAAATCCAGTGTTTATTTATATTTATCCCCTTATAAACAAGATAAGCACTAAAAAATACAAACTTTTGTTTTCCTTATTTTGCTATTCTCGTAACAATTTTTTCATTGTTTAGATCTCTTTAACGAGCGATATGTCATAATTTTAGTCTTATATTTCAGATTTTAAATTTCCAATATATGACGAAATAAAGGAGTTCAGTGTGCAAAATTCTCGTTGGTTTCGCGTTTCAATGCTCGCATCATGTATCTTAATAGCAACAGTCATTGTATTGGGTTCACCTCATTTGTTGCACGCACAAACATTTAATCAAAATTTAGGGCCCAGTGGTTTACCACTTCCGCGATTTGCTTCGATTAAACCCACCAGCGTTAATGTGCGCGTCGGACCAGGAAGCAACTATTCTATCATTTTTACCTACAAAAAGAAGGGCTTGCCTATTGAAATCATTCAAGAATATGATCAATGGCGCAAAATTCGTGATGCAGAAGGCGATGAGGGGTGGGTGTATCAATCGCTTTTATCGGGAAAGCGAACTGCTATAACTATTCCATGGCAAAAAGATAAAACAAAAAGGCTGATGCTCCGAAAAAACCCCACCGAAAACGCAGAGCTTGTGGCAGAAGTAGAACCTAATGTCATTGGCAATATCCGCCAATGTGATGGACAATGGTGCGAACTAAACATTAATAATACGCGCGGATGGCTTCAGCAACCCCAGTTATGGGGAATCTATCCTGATGAAAAAGTAAAAGGTTGGTGAATGCTCAAACTCATCAAATTTAATTTTTATTCCTCATTGAATATCCTCACTGCCTATCACAAGATTGATTTTTGGGTTTTAATCGTACGATCAAATCAACATGTGAAATTTCCATACCTTCTGGTGGCTTAGGCAAATTTCTAATAATGGGAGCTTCTTCCAAATTGTAAGGAATATCAAGAATACGATTTTCGCCTTCTATATAAAAATGGTAGTGATCAGAGGTATTGGTATCAAACCAAGTTTTTGAGCCTTCTACGGCAATAATCCGTAACAATCCCGCTTCCGTAAATTGATGAAGCGTATTATAAACCGTTGCTAAAGATACAGGCACACCTGCCCTCCCCGCTTCCTCATAGAGCTCTTCAGCAGTAATATGACGATTTCCTTGAGAAAAAATCATATGCGCAAGTTCCAACCGCTGACGTGTTGGACGCAAACCATTCTGACGCAAACGTTTTTCTAACATAGAAATGGAATAATATTGCACAATTTTTCCACACTCTTTTGTGAACTGTTGCTCTTCATTCATATCTAAATCGTCTGCACTCACTGACATATTACAAACCCAAATATATTCCTGCTAAATAAGATCAAAATACAAAAAAATGGGAATAGTATGGTGTAATCTTGTATTCCATTTTTAAATAATTACCTGTGTAGAATACATAAAAAAGGCCTTTTGTCATTAAAAATGATATAAAATCATTTCCCTCTCTTTAAAATTTGCTCTAAAAGTAGGTTGGGAAAAGCGCAGAAATAAAAATATATGCAAATAAATGGAGTAACAATGGCTGAACAAAAGTCTCGCTACACTTATGAAGAGCTTCTAAGCTGCGCTCGCGGCGAAATGTTTGGTAAAGGTAATGCGCAATTGCCAGCACCGCCAATGTTAATGATTCATCGAATCACTCAAATTAGTGAAACTGATGGTAAATACGATAAAGGAATGGTTCGCGCCGAATTTGACATTACACCAGACCTGTGGTTCTTTAATTGTCACTTTATAGGCGATCCCGTCATGCCAGGATGTCTCGGACTGGATGGTATGTGGCAATTGACAGGATTTTTTCTTGGTTGGCTAGGCGAACCAGGAAAAGGAAGAGCGATATCAACAGGTGAAGTAAAGTTATCAGGGATGGTAACTCCACAAACCAAAATTCTTGAATATGAAATAGATTTTAAGCGTATTCGGCGTGGAAATTTAGTCTTAGGAATAGCTGATGGGTGGCTAAAAGCAGATGGAGAGACTATTTATAAGGCGAGTGATTTACGCGTTGCTTTATTCAAAGAAGATTGAACGTTATTTCCGTCAGAAAGAACTTTTCACTATTCTGTATGGAACGAGGAGGTATGAATGCGTCGAGTTGTTGTAACTGGAATGGGAATTGTCTCCGCGATTGGAAATGGACCTGAAGCTGTTTTAACCAGTTTACGTGAAGCAAAATCCGGAATTTCTTACGCACCTCAATATGCCGAATTAGGCTTTCGTAGCAGAGTTTACGGCAAACCTGATATTAATATAGAAGAACTCGTAGATCGACGTGCTCTACGTTTTCATGGGCGTGGAACAGCATGGAATCACATCGCCATGGATCAGGCAATTGCTGATGCGGGTCTAGAACCGCATGAAGTATCGAATGAACACACGGGTATTATTATGGGTTCTGGAGGTGCTTCAACTCAGTCAATCGTTGAGGCTGCTGATATTACACGCCAAAAAGGTCCAAAACGCATCGGTCCTTTTGTTGTGCCTAAAGTGATGAGTTCCACGGCATCCGCAACACTTGCAACTTTTTTTAAAATTAAGGGCGTAAACTATTCAATCTCTTCCGCATGTGCTACATCCAATCATTGTATCGGCAATGCTTATGAAACAATCCAATATGGAAAACAAGATCGCATTTTTGCTGGTGGTTGCGAAGATCTGGATTGGACATTATCTGTTTTATTCGATGCTATGGGTGCTATGTCCAGCAAATATAATGATGTACCAGAAAAAGCTTCGCGTGCTTATGACGCTAATCGTGATGGATTTGTTATTGCTGGTGGCGCTGGCGTTTTGGTTCTTGAAGAACTAGAAGTCGCTAAAGCGCGTGGTGCAAAAATCTATGGAGAAATTGTTGGTTATGGCGCTACATCCGATGGATACGATATGGTCTCTCCGTCGGGTGAGGGAGCAGAACGGTGCATGCGCATGGCACTTGCGACCGTCAAAAATAAGATTGATTATATCAATCCCCATGCAACAGCAACACCTGTTGGTGATCCTCCTGAAATAGAAGCGATCCGCCGTATCTTCGGAGCAGGTGATCAATGCCCGCCAATTTCTGCCACAAAATCTCTGACTGGTCATTCCTTGGGTGCAGCTGGTGTTCAAGAAGCAATCTACACACTGTTAATGATGCAGCATAATTTTATTTGTGAAAGTGCCCATATTGAAGAACTTGATCCAGCTTTTGCTGATATGCCAATCGTTCGTAAACGACGTGATCATCAACAACTGAATACCGTATTGTCAAATACTTTTGGCTTTGGCGGTACCAATGCAACGCTTGTTTTCCAACGCTATGAATAAACACACGTTCTTAGTAATTGAAAAAAGTACGGTCTTACGGAGAATAATATGAAAGGTTTGATGGAGGGCAAACGTGGCCTTATTATGGGGATTGCGAATGACCATTCAATTGCTTGGGGCATTGCCTGTCAGCTCGCACAAGCAGGAGCTGAATTAGCATTGACTTATCAAGGGAATGCTTTTGGAAAACGTGTTCAGCCTCTAGCTGATAAACTTGGCTGCAAATTAGTGCTAGAGTGTGATGTTGAAAAAATTGAAAATATTGACTACGTCTTTGAGCAACTTGAAAAAGAATGGAAAACTATTGATTTTATTGTCCATGCCATTGGTTTTTCAGATAAAACTCAGCTAAAAGGACGTTATGTTGATGTTACAACACGTGAAAACTTCCAACGCACGATGGTTATTTCAGCTTATTCCTTTACTGAAATTGCCCAGCGCGCGGGTAGGCTTATGCCCAATGGAGGAACACTTTTAACTCTTACCTACGGTGCTTCACAGCAAGTTGTGCCTAATTATAACATCATGGGTGTTGCTAAAGCAGCTCTAGAAGCTATGGTACGTTATTTAGCAGCGGACTTTGGTCCTCAAAATATTCGTGTCAATGCGATTTCCGCTGGTCCTGTTAGAACTTTAGCAGGTAATGGTATTGCAGCTGCACGTGCAATATTTTCACATCAACGCCGTAATGCCCCATTACGTCGTACCGTAAATATTCATGAAATTGGAAAATCTGCTCTTTATCTACTCTCTGACTTATCATCAGGTGTTACAGGTGAAATCCATTATGTTGATTCAGGCTATAACATCATGTCTATGCCAATACTTGAAGAGCTGAAAAAAAGTGATGATACTCAGGAAGGATAAAAATCATCGCACTTAGAAAAATATGACGTAAGGCACGTGTGCAGGTCTTTATAAGAATAAGTCTAATACAAAACCAGATACCTTGTTTTGCAAAGTGTTTCATAAAAATCCGGAATATTTCTTCAATCCATGGTTGATAAATTTTGTATTTTATGACGTTATTTACCTTACTAAAGCATACGCTTTTGCTGTTGCTTATAAATCAATCCCCAGCCCTCGCAGTGTGAAACAGAGATTAGGGGATTATTAAAATCCTTAGCTTCAGCTTTTGTATACCAGATTGAAAAAAATATTGCCTACCGTTTTATTTATTCTTGAAACGCAAAGGCAATCTAATTTAGGAAGAATATGAAGGCGTAAAGAAATCAATCATTAATCTGACTATTATTCTTTAATGAGGCTTTACAATTTTAAAAGCACCCACACAATATTTTTTTAAATAAGGGAGGTTACGCTTTACCTCACACCTTTATTTTCTCGTTCTTTAATGAAAGCATTTCTCTGATATATCAGGTAAAATAGAACGCCCAAAAACACTACGGCTGTTGCTCCTTCATGCATTTTTTTAAAAGATATCTCTCAATACACGCAATTCCATTTCACAATGGTATCTGTAGAACGTATAAAAATCCCCGTGAAGTACATAAATCCTTTTTGCTCCACCATTTTAATGTTTATAAAAATGACAAACCGACACCATCATTTTACTTGCCATGTTCTAATGTTGAAACACCCCTTGATGCTTGAGATGATTCATTAGAAGTATTTTTAATAATTTTTATCCACATACTAACCCGCTTGTGACAAGCAAACACATATTTTTAATTAATTCAATACAAAAATAAAATGAATTATTCATATAAATCAATTTTTTATCTTTATAATCACATTATTTTTTCAGTTTAAATGACAGCCACAAATAAGTACAATAACATTTTTTCAATTTTAGATTTTCAAATTTATAATTCCAAAAGTCATTTCTTGCATATAAAAAACAGAATTGACATGTGAGAAAATAAAAGGCGTAAACATCTCTACGGAACAGGCTCAAGTGCCAAGAGCTGTCTCAAGGTAGGATGTGTGATGATGCTCGGCTTCCTCCTTCATAAACATAAAGATGGGGACGTGCACAATGGCTTTATCGTTACACTATTTACGGTCACCGTCGCGAATTGGGCTTGGGAGTTTTAAGAGAGGTCTCTTTAAAACAAGCGCGTAAATATACAATAGTAATAGTGTTTTATTTTGGGCGTTCTATTTTACCTGACACATCAAGGTGTGAGGTAATCTCCATTATTTAAAAGATATGCTTTAGATAGCGTAAAACTGAATTTAAAAATGATGGTAGAAATGGAAACTGGTTTTCATCTTTAAAATTTCATCTTCTTCCCAAATTAGATTGTCTTCTTGTTTTAAAGAATTACACAAACAGAGACACACGATATCCCTGCCCCTATCGAGATATAAACGCTGTTACACGCAGCAAATAATATTGAAAATTGGATAATAGCAATGATATTTTTAGCTTATACGTTAATAAATAAGATGCTTCCACCTAATGAGTCTTGTATTATTCTGTTTGCAAATATCATTGTGAGATGAATTTAAGAGAAAATCAAAATATCTTCTTCATTACATTGCATAAATTCATTATATTACATAAACATGTGTAAGTGGAAACGATAATTTATTTTCAAAGAGATAGTTTTTAGACAAAAGCCAAAACTTTTATATTTCATCCATGTTTCATAAAGAATCGAATGATATGAATCTATAATTTCCTAGAATATGACTGTCTTATACAACCATCAATACAATCTATTTTATATGCCTATCATAGCATGTTTCTATTTTTTACAATTGGAATTATTTAAAAAAACAGGATATCATTGTATTTCATCCTTAAGAGTACGGCTTAGTAATGCGTTCGCCGCTTCAGTTATGTTTTTACCACAATAGAGAATTTGATAAATTTGTTCTACAATGGGCATTTCTATCCCAATACGTTGCGCCAACGTATGTACTTCCTTGGTATTTAAGTACCCTTCCACAACCTGACCAATTTGTTTTTCCGCTTCTTTGATATCTACTCCTTTACCAAGAAGTATTCCAAAACGGCGATTACGCGACTGATTATCAGTACATGTCAAAACCAGATCACCTAAGCCTGTCATTCCCATAAATGTGGAAAGCTCAGCACCCATAGCCCCTCCTAAACGACTGATTTCAGCTAGTCCTCGTGTGATGAGAGCTATTCGTGCATTTGCCCCAAATCCCATGCCATCTGATATTCCTGCACCAATAGCAATAACATTTTTAACTGCTCCCCCTAATTGAACGCCAATCATATCTGAACTTTTATAAACTCTAAAACTTTTGTCACAATGAAAAAGTTGCTGCAATTCTTTACCAAACTCAACATCAGAAGCTGCTATCGTCATTGCAGTAGGCCAACCAACAGCTAGTTCTTGAGCAAAAGTTGGTCCAGAAAAAACAGCTAAAGGAATTTTTTCACCTAAAATCTCACGAGCAACCTCTTGTAAGAAACGTCCGGTACCATGTTCTAAACCTTTTGTTGCCCAAATAACACGTGAATGCTGATCTAAATAAGGCTGAATGTTATACAAAACTTGATGAAATACATGGCTTGGAACAGCGATTAATATATTGTGACTTGCTACTATTGCAGTTTCAAGCGAAGCTTCAAGTAATAAATTTTCAGGAAATTGAATATCGGGTAAATATACTTTATTACAACGTTGTTCTTGTAATTCTTTGATATGTTGGGGTTTATATCCCCAAAGTAAAACATTATGACCATTACGGGCAAGAGCAATCGCTAATGCAGTACCAAAAGAACCAGCACCAATAACTGTCATTGCAACGGTTTTCATTAAGTTTTCTGATTATTCTCTAAATTTTTGATTTCAATGGCATATTATTATTACAAATAACTTTAATGCTATCTTTAATATAAATCCTGTAAATCATAAAAACGTTACCGCCTCGTAGCTTTTATCTCACACAACATAAAAACTTGTTTCTCACATTCTCTTTCTTTGTAGTAAATTGTATAAATATCACTTTTTGTATATCCTACAAACAGCTATTTATCTCAAAAATTAAGGCTTGACTAAATACTCCATGGAATTTCTCTTTTAAAATAAAAGTACATTCAAAATCATGATACTCATTCCACTGATATCTTGTACCTACCCCTCTCTTTAATATCCTACGAATTTCTTGTAAGAGCTGATACATGCCGCATCAGCTCCCACAGATATTTCTAACAACTACTCCACAGGAGACTGCGTACTTAGCCCCCCCTGCTCCATAGGCATTTCTGAGCCCTGTATCTTTTCTGGCTGTTTTCTTACGGATATATCTTTGTTTGATAACTGCTCAGATACTGAAGAACCATCTCTACTTGATATTTCCGGTTCAATAACACGTCCTGAACCACCCATCATATTATAATTCAAATGAGAGATAGCCCACCAAGTTCCCCCAATAATAACAAAAACGCAAATAGCAGCAAACCACAATGCGCTTAAATTCCACTTGGCATCTGGACCAGAGTTCAAGTGCAAAAAGAAAACAATTTGTACTATAATCTGAATGATAGCCATCCCAATAAGATACACAACTTTTGTACTAACTGCCCAACTTTCCATCATTCCATACATCACAGGAACAAAAGAACCTAGGGTGAAAAATACAGCCAGAATAAAGCCGACCAAATAGGAACCAGTACTGGGACCATGTGTTTCATTTTGCATGCTCATCACAACGCTCCTAATAGATAAACCATGGTGAAAACACCAACCCATACAATATCAAGTAAATGCCAAAAAATGGAAAGGCATGCTAAACGTGTTTTATTGTTCTGATCCAAGCCATTACGACGAAGATGAAAAAACATCACAACCATCCAAAGAAGACCAACACTTACGTGAAGTCCATGGGTGCCAACCAAAGCAAAAAATGCTGACCAATAAGCAGAGAGAATCTCCCGTCCAAAAAGCTGTAAACCCGTCGCAGGATCAATACCAGCATAAGCATTTGGATCGTAATAAAAGACCTCACCCAAAAGTTCATGAAATTCGTAAAGTTCCATACCAATGAAGCAACACCCAAATACAAAGGTAATAGCCATCCATAAACGCACACCACTGATGTTATTTTTATGTGCTTGTACCATTGTAAAACCATAAGTGACGGATGAAAACAACAAGAAAGCAGTCTCAACCAAAACAAATTTTAAATCAATAAACTCATTGCCCGCCTTACCACCACCATAAGAAGCAGAAAAAACAGCAAAACTTGAAAAAAGTGTCGAAAACAGGATCAAATCTGAGAGAATATAGACCCAAAAACCAAACGTCATTACCGAACTATTATCGTGGTGATGTTCATCCACAGCACTCACTTTATTCATTGTTACTGCACTCATACTGTCACTCCTTGTTCTTTAAGAACAGCTGTAAAGGCATCTTCAGTTTTTTGTACTTCTTCAGCCGGAATATAATAACCATGATGGTCACCTGTTAATGAATGACACACAAGCGTTGCAATAAAACCAATCAAGCCGACCGCAACAAGCCACCAAATATGCCAGACAAGCGCAAAACCAACAACTAATGAGAAAAATCCCGCAATAATTCCAGCCGATGTATTGGACGGCATATGAATTTTTGTAAATCCACTGGTAGGACGTTGATAACCACTTTTCTTCATATTCCAATAAGCATCATCAGACTGTATTTTCGGAACTATTGCAAAATTGTAAGAAGGAGGCGGTGAAGAGATAGACCATTCAAGGGTCCGTGCATCACCCCAAGAATCATTTAATGTTACAGGTAAATGTCCCTTATGTTTGATACCGTACCAAATCGCCAAAACAACTTGCAGCACAAAACAAAGGATACCAAGCAAAATAATAAAAGCACCCAATGCAGCAATCATAAACATCGGTTGCCAACTAGGTTCCATGTAATGCTGGAGACGACGCGTCCCACCCATTAAACCAAGTGCATAGACTGGGAAAAAGGCAAGGTAAAAACCAATGAACCAACACCAGAAAGATGCAATACCCAATGCTCGATTTGGTTTATAACCAAAAACTTTTGGAAACCAAAATGCAATCCCCGCTAAGTACGCAAAAACGACACCACCAATAATTGTATGATGGAAATGCGCTACCAAAAACAACGAATTATGAAACTGCCAATCAGCTGGCACAATAGATAACAAAACACCAGTTAATCCACCACCAACAAATGTAAAAATCATTCCCATGCACCAAAGCATTGGAGGCTCAAAGCGAATCCGCCCCTTATACATAGTTAGCAGCCAATTAAAGACTTTTACACCTGTTGGAACAGCAATAATCATTGTCGCAATACCAAAGAAAGTATTCACAGCTTCACCGCCACCCATTGTGAAGAAATGATGTCCCCAAACAAGAAGCGAAAGAATCAAAATAACCAACATGGCCCATATCATCGAAGTATAACCAAAGAGGCGTTTTGAAGAAAAAGTTGATACAACCTCAGAAACAATTCCAAAAGCAGGAACAACCAAAACATAAACCTCAGGATGACCAAAAACCCAAACATAGTTAATCCATACCATCGGATTTCCGCCACCAACATTAGAAAAGAAATTCATGCCCAAATAACGATCGCATGCCAAGAGTGCAAATGCTACAGTTAAGACAGGGTAAATAACTAAAATAAGGACATTGCTAACAAAAGCGCTCCAACAAAAAACAGGCATTCTCATCATCGTCATCCCAGGAGCACGCATCTTAATCAAAGTCGCAACAAAATTGACCGCCCCCATTGTTGTCGCTATACCAGAAAGTTGAAGTGACCATAAATAATAGTCTACCCCTGTATCTGGACTCGTTTGCAATTCTGTAAAAGGTGGATACATCAACCAGCCACCACGACCAAAATTCCCAACACCTAGGGATATGTTAATCAATATTGCCCCTGCAGCCGTAATCCAAAAACCTAGATTATTTGCAAAGGGAAAAGCAACATCACGCGCACCAATTTGAAGCGGTATAAGATAATTAAAAAGACCAAATAAAATAGGCGTAGCCATGAAAAAAATCATGATAGTGCCATGCGCCGAAAAAATTTGATCAAAATGGTCAGGTGGCAAATAACCTGCACTTTCACTCCCAAGAGCTAAAGCTTGATGTGTTCGCATCATGAGTGCGTCCGCAAAACCGCGAACAAGCATAATAATTCCAAGAACTATGTACATAATGCCTATGCGTTTATGGTCAACAGTTGTAATCCAATTTCGCCATAGAATCCCCCACCACCCAAGTGCTGTTAGAGCAACAACAGCAATTAAACCAACCACAACAATCGCAATACACGTGTATAAAACGATCGGCTCATGTGCAAGTGCATGAAAAGCACCTGCCGTAGGATCTGTAAGTCTTCCAAACATTTCTCAACCCATTTCAAATGAAATTCAAGTTTAAAAGAAACCCTATGTTAAAAGGGCTCTTTCTTTACTGATTCTTTAAATAACATCAGGATCAAATACTGAACATAGTGCACCCCATAGCGTCTGAGCAGCAGCACGTTTCATTAAATCCTCATTACATACCGTATTTTCATCGACACATCGATTAACAACACGATAGTAAAGGCGCTTCTCCACAGGTGCAAAATAACGAACTTCAGCATCTTTTTTCTTCGCAGCAATATCACCCATACGAGGCGCAATAGAAAGTTGACGATAAGATGCACGATCAAGTACTCGACCATTAGCCCGAGCTTTTACAATCCAATCCTCAAAGTCCTGCAAAGACACAGAATGCCACTTAAACCGCATACTCGAAAAACCATCACCACTGTAATTTGCTGAGGTTCCTTTGAATACTCCTTGCTCTTCAGCGACCAAATGCAACTTAGCATTCATCTGCGGCATAGCGTAAAGAACTGTACCCAGTTTGGGGACCCAAAAAGCATTGACAGAATTCTCTGACGTCAATTGCAATAAAACTTGACGCCCTTCAGGTGCATAAATCTCATTAATCGATGCAACACCATATTCAGGATAAATAAAAAGCCATTTCCAATCAAGAGAAACGGCATCTATCTGTAATGGCTTTCCTTCACCTACAACTTCCACTGGGAGAGGATTTGTAGGTTCCAGCTTATAAGTATAATAAGCTGTTAATGAACCTAAAACCATTACAATTACAATTGGAATACCCCACATCAACGCTTCAATTTTATTTGAATGCGCCCAATCAGGAGAATAGTCCGCTTTCATATTCGATGCACGATATTTTATAGCTAAAAATACCACACTCACCATAACTGGGATGACAACACAAAGCATCACCACCACACAAACAACTATCAAAATGAGCTGTTGACGTGCAACATAACCTGATGGCTGTATAACATCAATTTTACAACCAGATAAAAGCAGTGTTCCCCCTAAAATCACAAGCATTTCTAATTGTCGAACAAAGCTTTTCATCTCTATTTACCCCCGTCATATGCACCAAAAATTGTCATAAATATATACCTCGTATTGTACAGATTTGAAAATAATTATCAAGTGAATTCAATGCCTATATTACTCTTATCAAACGCTTATTCTTTACCTATCACAATTTAATTGTTTTGCTTAATTGTTTTGCAATATATTCAAGTGCAAACCAATATCCATCACCTCCACACCCAGTTATGATAGCGTCTACACCTGCAGATGTATAAGAGTAGTGACGAAAAGCTTCACGCTGGTAAATATGAGATAAATGAACTTCTACTTTTGGCCCTGAAAACATTTTTAGGGCATCAAGAAGTGCAACAGATGTGTGACTGTAAGCGGCTGGGTTAATAATCAATCCAGAACTTGCCTCTATTGCTTCTTGTATCCATGCTACCAACTGCCCTTCACAATTACTTTGATAAAAATTTATTATGATATCATTTTTTTTTGCCCATTCTCTGCATCTTTTTTCAATATCTTCCAGAGTCTCAGTTCCATAAATTTCTGGCTCACGTTGACCTAGAAAATTTAAATTAGGACCATTTAAAATCGTTATCATCTCAGACATAGCATGCCTTTTCTTTTAGACCTATCACTTATTAAAAATAATATTTAGCATGTTTTTACGACAATAAAGCCCCATCCTTAATCTCAAAGAATTCTGCGCGTCCTTTTAAGTCATCAAATAAAAGACGATCTGTTCCTGTCATAAATGTTTGTACAGCTAAATCATCAAGAATATCAAATAAAGCAGCACGTCGGTGCGAATCAAGATGAGCAGCCATTTCATCAAGAAGAAGAATGGGGGCTTTTTCCGACATCATACCTGTTAGACGAGCATGACACAAAACTAAACCTGTCAGCAGCGCTTTTTGTTCACCTGTTGAACACGATGTTGCTTCTATATTTTTATCAGCATAAAAAACCTGCAAATCTGCGCGATGTGGTCCTTCTAACGTCCGACCAGCAGCACGGTCCATTGCGCGATTATGCCGTAATCGATCACAAAATTGCTCTTCAACTTCAATTGCTGATATTTCACTAAGAGCTGTTTCCAAAAAACCATCAATTTGCAAAAAAGCTCGTGGAAAAGGTATCTGTGATGGCATTTGTGTAAACATATCATTTAAAAGACGAATAACATCAACACGCGCCGCAGAAATAGCTGTCGCCAGTTCTGCCATCTGCTTTTCTAAAGCATCAAACCAAGCACAATCTTCATTTCCATCTAAAAATAAACGATTACGTGCGCGCATAGCTCTATCATAATCGGCTATGCGGCGCCTATGCAAGGGATCAATCGCCAAAACCATACGATCCAAAAAACTACGGCGCTCAAGCGAAGGACCTGTAAAAAGACCATCCATAGACGGTGTTAGGACACTAATATGACAATAATCTGTTAGGCAATCACCCGACTCATTCACACCATTAATATGGACTTTTCGACTGTTATCGCTAACCTCCAAAGCTGTACCAATCTTTACTTCGCCATAAAGAGCGCATTCAAGACGCGCAAATACAACAAATCCTCCACCGCCACCATCTACAAAGCTAACGTCAGAATAAGCAGCACGCCGCAAACCACGACCAGGAGAAAGAAAAGATAACGCCTCTAAAAGATTCGTCTTACCAGCACCGTTATGGCCGGTAAAAACCACATGCTGACCAGAAAAATGAATATTGAAAAAAGGATAATTGCGATAACGTAAAAGCTTCAGCTGCCTCACTGCCACTTTGTGCACATGACTGGCCATACATTGCAAAACAATTGCCCCTAAACGCGAATAGGCATCAGTACATAGAGCACATCCGCATCATCATTATCACGAATCAGAGCTGGTGCTCCAGCCTCAGCCAACATAAAAACCATCTCGTCACTTGAAAGCTGCCCAGCAATATCCAAAAGATAACGTGAATTAAATCCTATCTCAAGCGGTTCAGATGCATAAGTTACTGATAATTGATCTTCTGCACTGCCCGAATCTGGGCTATTAACAACAAGCCTTAACTGTCCATGCTCAATCGTTAATTTAACTGCACGCCCCCGATCACTTGAAATCGTTGAAACACGATCAACTGCAGAAGAAAAGTCCTGCCTATTAACAATTAATTCTTTATCATTTCCAAGAGGAATAACACGTTGATAATCCGGAAATGTTCCATCAATTAATTTTGATGTAAAAATCACAGAACCTACAGAAAAACGAATCTTTGTCTCTGAAAGCTCTATACATACATCGCTATCATTTTCTTCTGAAAGAAGTTTTTGCAATTCTCCTACAGCTTTACGGGGAACAATAACACCGGGCATTCCCTCAACTCCTGAAGGAGCTTCCATCTCAACTTGTGCCAAACGATGACCATCAGTTGCAACCAAACGCAATTTCAAAACACCATCATTAATAACATGTAAATAAATACCATTAAGATAATAACGGGTTTCTTCAGTAGAAATAGCAAATTGCGTACAATCAAGTAAATGTTTTAAGCTTGATGCCGATAGAGAAAAACGATAACCAAACTGCCCAGGAAGCGACTCTGGAAAATCTGCCTTCGGAAGACATTGAAGCTGAAAATGTGCACAACCCGAAACAACAGACATTGTGCCTGCTTGATTCTCATCGACGGATAAGACAACTTCATTGCTATCAGGAAGTTTTCGAATGATATCATAGAGCAAATATGCTGGAACAGTTGTTGCTCCAGCTTGTTTAACATTAACTGCAAAAGATTCCGTAACCTCTAAATCAAGGTCTGTTGCTTTTAACTGCACACGACCATTTTCTGCATCAATCAGCACATTCGATAAAATAGGAACAGTATTACGGCGCTCTACCACACGGTGAACCCGACCAAGAGACTTGAGAAATTGACTGCGATCAACTGTAATACGCATAAAAGCCCCGTATGATTTACTAAAAACTATAAGAATTCCTTAGCATTAAAATAGATCCTCTTCAAAGAATCGCCTGCTAGACTTTATTAAACCTCTCTTAAAATGGCAAGTCACTCCTGCATAAGAAGAAAATAAATCTTTTCATTAAATTCTTTAAAGTTTCTCCAAAGAAAGAAACGATAAACACTATACAGCCTGTTCTCCAATCAAACGCTTAAGCAATTCAAGTTCCTTAGCCAAGGTCTGATCACCACAAACCAAATCTTCAATTTTACGCACAGCGTGTAAAACTGTTGTATGATCACGTCCACCAAAACGACGCCCAATTTCTGGCAACGAGCGAGGAGTTAATACTTTTGCTAAATACATTGCAACTTGCCGTGGCTTCACAACCGTACGTGTTCGACGATTAGATAACAAGTCCTGTTTAGAAACATTATAATGACGTGCTACCGTACGCTGAATTTCTTCAATCCGAATACGCTTAGGTTCACCAGGACGTGTCAAGTGACCTAATAACTCATCAATCCGCTCTAAAGATAAATCAGACTCAAAAGATTGGCGAAACAAGAGCTGATTAAATGCACCTTCAATATCACGCCCCGACCCTAAAACCGTTTTCGCAATATATTCCAAGATATCATCAGAAATTGATACCATGCCATCATCTTGTTGTGCCACCTTCAACCGCTGGCGCAACATTTGCAAACGCATTTCATAATCTGGTGCTTCAATTTCAAGAGCTACCCCTCCCTGAAGACGAGAACGAACGCGAAGATCAAGCGATTCTAATTCTGCTGGCGGACGATCTGCAGCGACAACAACTTGTTTTGCACTATCAAGCAACATATTAAGCAAATGGCAAAACTCATGTTGTATCGACTTACCCTGCAAAAACTGCATATCATCAATAATCAAAAGGTCGATATCACGAAGCTGCTCTTTAAAAGAAAGAGCATCATTATCACGAATAGCTGTTGCAAAACGCCACATAAAATATTCAGCAGTTAAATAAATAACACGCGCAGACGTTAAACGCTTCAATGCAGAAGCAGCAACTGCTTGAAGCAAATGTGTTTTTCCTAAACCAACAGATGCGTGAATAAAAAGAGGATTAAAACGCAAAGCACTTTTATGCCCCTCCGCAATTGAACGCGCAGCTGCTAAAGCAACACGATTAGAAGCCCCCTCAACAAAACTTTCAAAAGTATAGCGAGAATCAAGTGGAGATCCAAAAACTCCCGTTTGAGAACTCTTAACTGAATGCTCTGCACAACTTTCAACAAAAGATGAAGTCGCTTGCTCCTCTAGCACAGCAGAAGGAACACTTCTTTTACAAACGACGTCTCTTGAAACGCGTTCCATACCACGAACAATAACTTCAACACGAAGAATTGCTGAATTCTCTTGTTTCCATAAATGAGTCAAAAGAGAACCATAGTGATTATTAATCCATGAACGTAAAAAAGCTGTAGGAACAGAAAGCTTTACAAGAGTATGGCTATATTCAGCAAGCTTCACACGTCCAAACCAACTGGTATAAGCCTCAACACCAACCTGCACCTTTAATTGCGCCATAACACGTATAAAAGCCGCCGCACTTTCCTCCTCTGAAACAATAGAATGCCCTATAGAAGCATTTCTACAAACGTCCTCATCACTCTCTGTCATCCTATTCTTTATTATGTTCTCTGCCGACAGGATATTCACCGAAACCCTTTTAAAGGAACTAGCTTTAGAGTTCAATTTATCCACCATCTTTCATCCTGATAAAAATAAAATTCTGTCCTGCCAAACAGCTAAAATAAATCTAGCGAAGGCAAAACGCCCTACCCCAAATAAGATTACTCACCCTCCCCTAGGATAGCCTCATCACAACCCCACTAACAAAGATGACCAATAAGATTTACTTGCACTCATGATATGACCCACCCTTCTAAAATGGTAAACATATCTATTCAGAAAACTAAAAAATCGTCAGAAAACCTCCCCAGCACAAAAGCTTCAAAAAGCCTAAGTCAAAACATCTTGTACTCAACAAAATACAGAACAATGTGCTGGTGTGACCCCTTCATGCTTTTTAGTCTTCATAAGAACCATACAAAACAGCAGAGGTAAAATGCAAGAGGTCAAAATAAAATCAAAAAACCCGAAAAAAATGCTTGTATCAATGAGGAATGAAAAAAATATTGATTCAATTCATTTTTTTTCTCTAAATTTACCAACAATTAAAGAATCTCTTCAGATTTAAAAAAAAAAATAAAATGCTTGACAAAAAAGACTCTGTAAAAATCCACAAAGCTTGTGGATAACCATACCCCTCCTATAAACTTTCTCTCCTTTTTCAAGAGGAGAATCATTATCGATTCTTATTTTCGATAGAAACTTTTTGAAATAATAAACAAAAAGCCAGCATCCTCATGGATACTGGCTTGATTCTCAATAAAGGAGAAAAAGCTTAAACGCTGAGAGCCTTCAAACGTTTAGCTAAACGCGATACTTTCCTCGCAGCAGCATTTTTATGAAAAACTCCTTTAGAAACCGCACGCATAATTTCAGGCTCAAAATTCTTAAATGCAATCTCTGCAGATGCCTTATCACCACCCGCTAAAGCATCATCAAACTTACGTATAAAGGTACGAACGCGCGAACGGCGGGCCCTATTAACCTGTGTGCGCGCCGCAACCTTGCGCACCGCTTTTCGAGCAGAAGGTGTATTCGCCATAAATATAATCTCTCTTTCAACACCTTGGTAAAATGAGTCTAAAGAACAACTCTACCAATATAAATAAATTCAACCCAAGCAAAACTATAAAGCTGCCTATAACTGTGTGGCTTATAGCGCAATCCCAAAGCTAACGTCAATTAGATTTTCAAAGATAGTCATAAAAAAACGAAGCCAAACTCTTTGATCCGCAGCTTTATAGCTTAATAATAGACATTCCTTAACAAATAAAAGAATTTAAACGGCTAACTTACGCAAGACATATTGCAAAATCCCCCCATGATGCAAATAATCTAGCTCATCTTCAGTATCAATACGGCATAATAACGGAGCGGTTTTTATCGTACCATCAGAAAAAGTAATTTTCGCTACTGTCTTTTGACGAGGTTTCAAGTTATGAATTCCTTCAATTGTCACCTTTTCATCTCCCTTTAAGCCTAAAGATGTCCAACTTACACCCTCCTCAAAGACAAAGGGAACAATGCCCATACCAACAAGATTAGAGCGATGAATCCTTTCAAAAGACTGTACAATCACTGCTTTTATACCAAGAAGATTGGTGCCTTTGGCTGCCCAATCGCGCGATGATCCATTGCCATATTCAATACCAGCAAAAACAACGAGTGGAGTACCTTCTTGTTTATACGCCATTGCCGCATCGTAAATGGCTTGTTCTACCGCTGACGGATAATGAACCGTATAACCTCCTTCTCGACCATTTTCTCCCAACATGAAATTACGAATGCGAATATTGGCAAAGGTCCCACGCACCATAACTTCGTGATTCCCACGACGCGTTCCATACTGATTAAAATCAGCCACTTTAACACCATGATCCATTAAATATTTTCCGGCAGGAGAAGCTGCTTTAATAGAACCAGCAGGAGAAATATGATCCGTCGTGATTTTATCACCAAATAAACCTAAAATCCGTGCATCTTTAATATCTGGTAAGATATCAGGTGTTTTCTGCATATCATCGAAATAAGGTGGATTGCGTACATAGGTGGATTGCTCATCCCAAGAATAGGTAGAACCCGTAGGAATCTGAACTTTTTGCCAATTTTCATCTCCCTTAAAAACATCTGCATACTTTTCAGCAAAAACCTTACGCGTGACATTTTTTTCGATGAATTCCTGTATTTCTTGAGAAGTTGGCCAAATATCTCTCAAATAAATGGGTTGGCCATTTGAATCTTCACCAAGAGGTTCCTTGGTTAAATCTTTACACACCGTCCCGATGAGCGCATGTGCAACAACTAACGGTGGTGAAGCTAAATAATTCGCTTGCACATCAGGGGAAACACGCCCTTCAAAATTACGATTTCCTGAAAGAACTGCAGATGCAACTATACCATTGTCATTAATCGTTTTGGAAATAGCTGGATGCAAAGGACCAGAATTCCCAATACATGTTGTGCACCCAAATCCTACTAAGTTAAATCCTAATGCATCTAAATCTTTTTGCAGACCCGAATTTTGAAGGTAAGCTTCAACGACTTGTGAACCAGGTGCAAGAGAAGTTTTTACCCATGGCTTGCTCTTGAGACCTTTTGCCACAGCATTTCGTGCCAAAAGACCCGCTGCAATAAGAACACTTGGATTCGATGTATTCGTACACGACGTAATCGCAGCGATCACCACATCACCGTGACCAAGCGTATATTCTTCACCCTCGACCTGATAACGCTTATCTTGTTCAGAAGTCTTCTTATAGTCTTCGACCAATGCCTTCTCAAAACCCTGCCCAACGTTTTCCAATGCAATACGTCCTTCAGGACGTTTAGGACCAGCCATAGAAGGAACAACAGTTCCCATATCCAATTCAATTGTATCACTAAAAATGGGATGAGCCACCATTTCGTCATGCCACATCCCTTGTGCTTTGGTGTAAGCTTCTACTAAGGCAATCCGATTTTCATCACGTCCTGTCATATTGAGATAACGCACTGTCTCCTTATCAATTGGGAAAAAACCACACGTCGCTCCATATTCAGGTGCCATATTTCCAATCGTTGCCCGATCAGCAAGCGTCATCTGCTCCAAACCAGGACCAAAAAACTCAACAAATTTACCGACAACACCCTTCCGGCGTAGCATTTGAGTCACCGTCAATACGAGATCGGTGGCTGTTACACCTTCTTTAAGTTTACCTGTTAGACGAAAACCAATCACTTCAGGTAACAACATAGAAACAGGTTGACCTAACATTGCTGCTTCTGCTTCAATACCACCAACACCCCAACCTAAAACCCCTAAACCATTCACCATAGTCGTATGCGAATCAGTTCCCACACAGGTGTCAGGATAAATCGTCTCACAACCCTCTTCATTCTTCATCCATACACATTGTGCTAAATATTCTAGGTTAACCTGATGACAAATCCCTGTTCCTGGAGGAACAACGCGAAAATTTTGAAAGGCTTGCTGCCCCCATTTAAGGAAACGATAGCGTTCACCATTGCGTTCATATTCATGCTCAACGTTTTCCTTAAAAGCCATGGAATTGCCAAAAGCATCAACAATAACTGAGTGATCAATGATGAGATCAACGGGAATGAGAGGATTGATTTTTTCAGCGTTACCGCCAAGTTTAACCATAGCATCACGCATTGCAGAAAGATCAACAACTGCTGGAACACCTGTAAAATCCTGCATAAGAACACGTGCAGGACGGTAAGCAATTTCTGCCCCAGCGCTCCCTTTGTCGTTTAACCACTTAGCAACATTGAGGACATCCTCTTTTTTAACTGTGCGACCATCTTCAAATCGCAATAAATTTTCGAGAATAACTTTCATCGAAAACGGTAAACGAGAAACACCTTCAAGCCCATTCTTCTCCGCTTCGATCAAGCTATAATAAGTATATTCTTTGCCACCAACATTTAATACTCTGCGACAATTAAAGCTATCAATTTGAGTCATGACTGTCCACCCTCATACTATAACCACCCAATTTCCAGGAATGAACAACACAAACTACGATTCAAGGTCGCAGCTTGAGCGCAGACGCTATCACCTCCGCTATCCATTTCCCCCTCCACCTCTCATAGGCAAATGCGGAAATCAGCGCCAGAAACCATTTTACACCAGATATTGATGTAAGGTATCCCTTATAGAACTATTTCTAGAACTATTCTAGGTACAATTGCACAAAAAATGTGTTTTTTATTCTATAATGCAATAAAGAATATGAAAATAAAAACAAAATAGGTAATCACATGGTGTTATCAGGTAAAGATTTAGCCGCTTACAGAAACGAGGAAATTCTGTTTAAAGGTCTTTCTTTTTGTTTATTTTCACAGCAACTGATGACAATCACCGGTCCTAATGGTATCGGAAAGTCTACATTACTCCGAATCATTGTCGGTCTTCTTGAAGCTGCTGAAGGTCATATAATACTTAAAGACCATGATCAAATATACCCTGTTGCAACTGCGTGTCATTATCTTGGTCCTCAAAATGCTATGAAACCTCTCTTATCTGTCATTGACAATTTGCAATTTTGGGCAGATTTTTACGGTCAACATTTACGCTTTGTGCATGAGGTTCTTGCCGATATTGGTCTTTCTAACCTTGAACATTTACCCTTTAAAGCTCTATCAACTGGACAACAAAGACGCGTAGCTATTGCTCGCCTTTTGCTCTCCTATCGTCCTCTTTGGATTTTAGATGAACCAATATCTGGGCTTGATAACCATGCTCAAAAACTCCTTGCTCGTATTTTCCAGCGTCATCTCAATCAAGGTGGTATGATTATCGCTGCAACTCATAATTCCCTAGGTATTCCAGAAAACCATAAAATCGCTCTGGAAAAATTTTTACCTCTCTAGGAGAAAATAAAATGAAAGCACTGTTCTGGCGTGACCTTAAACTATTATTAACGCCACAAGCCTCTTCACTAACAGGACTATTGTTTTTTATCGCTTTTGTTGTCATAACCCCCTTTGCCATTGGACCAGATCCCAAAATTCTTGCACAAATAGGGCCTGGTATATTGTGGTTTGGAGCCCTTCTTGCAGGACTCCTCAATCTGAACAAACTTTTCCAAATCGATCGCGATGATGGTAATCTCGACCAATTTATCCTTTCAGGAAAAAGACAAAGTTTTACACTAATTGTCTTTACCAAATGTCTTGCCCATTGGGTAGGAACAATGCTTCCTCTTATTTTTGCTACACCTATTTTAGCCCTCATGCTCCATTTAGATGTAGCAATAACTTTTACAACAATACTTACCCTTTTATGCGGAACACCAGCCATTATTTTTATTGGCGCCATAGGTGCTGCACTCGCAACCTCATTGTTGCACAGTACTCTGCTTATTTTTATCATTATCTTGCCGTGGATCATTCCAATTATGATTTTTGGTGTTTCGACTGCTACAGCCCCAATAAATCCAAATATTTCTTTTCTCACGTCCTTGGCTCTTCTCAGCGCTTTTTCACTTCTTTTGAGTCTCTTTGGCTCTTTTGTTGCTGCGATAACGCTTAAACTTTTATCAGAATAATAAAAGATGATTGCCGCATTGAAAAACTCTGCCTATTATGAATTTCATGAATGAACTATCTCGTCCATATAAAATCAGGTCACTCCCTGAAAGTTTTATCCTTTTTATGAAAATAAGCAGTGTCGTCTTACCTTGGTTGGCCGGTATAACATTGTGTTTCCTTATTTTAGGGCTTATTCTGGTGATGCATTCCCCTGATGACTATCAACAAGGCATTACTGTTAAGATTATGTACCTTCATGTACCCTTTGCGTGGTTGTCTACATTCTGTTATGTAACGATGAGTGCAGCAGCATTAGGAAATCTGATTTGGAAATATCATCTTGCTGATGTGGCCCTTAAATGTGGGGCGCCTATTGGGGCAATTTTTACCGCCTTGGCTCTCATGACAGGAGCACTTTGGGGGCGACCTACATGGGGAACATGGTGGGTCTGGGATGCACGTTTAACATCAGTTTTAATTCTGCTTTTTATCTATCTTTCCATTATCCTGCTCGGACGTGCTTTTGAAAACCAAGTAAAAGGTGCTCGCGCTACTGCAATTCTTACACTTGTTGGATTTGTTAATATCCCTGTTATTAAATTTTCCGTTAATTGGTGGAATACATTGCATCAGCCAGCATCATTGTTACGTGCTGGAGGATCAACAATCGACAATGCTATGTTATGGCCTCTTATAACAATGCTATTTTGTTTCATCTTTATGTTTATTGCGCTCTATTTGATGGCTATGCGAAATGAAATCAATAGTCATTATATCCGAATACTTCAGATTAAAAAATCCCGCCGTGCACAACAACAGGACTCTTCATCATGCTCGACCTAAATGGCATCCAGGGCGGACTTTTAGGAAATCTATCTCAGAAAATTGATTTTTTCCTTAGCACCCTTAAACACGAGCAAATTGTTGTTTTAAGCTATGTGCTTTCTGCAATATCCCTCTTATGTCTTATTGGATATATTCTTTGTAAAGCCCTATACCAAAAAAAAATTCTCCAACAGCTAAACAAAAAAGAGCTGCCACAAAAAGAAAAGTATAATGAAAAACATCCCTCCAAAACTTAAAAAAAATATATCTTTGCCTGTTCTGCTTGTTTTTTTTGGACCATTTGTGCTTTTTCTTCTTCTCATGGTGTTTTTTTTCAACTTTATGGATAAAAAATACCTTCAAGATTCTTCCCTTCTCCCAAACGCATTAGCTGAAAAATCTGCTCCTAATATTCATCTTCCTCTTCTTGATAAAGAAAGTTATCTCAATTCAAAACAGTTTAAAGGACGTGTCACATTGGTCAATTTTTGGGGCTCTTGGTGTTTGCCCTGTCGCGAAGAGCATCCTATTCTTATGAAAATTGCACAAGATAAACGTTTTGATCTGATTGGTATTAATTATAAAGATAACAAAACAAACGCCCTGCGCTTTTTAAACAGTTTTGGTAATCCTTTTAAATTTATTGGCTTTGATGTTTCAGGATATACAGCCATTGATTGGGGAATATATGGCCCCCCAGAAACCTTTCTCTTGAATAAAGAGAGCACAATTATTGCTAAATATGTTGGTCCCTTAACATGGCAAATTTATCAAAAAAAAATTCTACCAAAAATTGAACAAGCGCTCATGACAGAAGAAAAATAAAATATTAACATATTGATTTATAAATAATAATTTACCATTTTATCTATTAAATGAAAATGCCCTATACTATGAGATTTTTAAAATTTCTATATGTTGAATCAAAAAAACATTTAAGATAAAGACTAAAAATACCTTTTATGAATTGTCTAAACGTGAAAATAATTGGAAATATTTTAAGTTGAAAAATATAATAATGCAGGTTTGTAAAAACATAACGTTTTATCATGCTATGTATGCTATTTTATTTATACGGATCCTCATTCTTCTTAGGAAAATTTGACAAGAGCATTACCATTGTTGATTCAAAAACATGTGCAAAGAAATATCTGTAGAGCAAACCTCCCAAGTATGACAAAAATTTAAGTAGTTTTCATTTTTTTAGCGATTAAATATCTGTTTGGGAGCTTTATTTTGATTATTTGGACAAAACAATATTGTTATAGAAACATCGTTAGATTAGTGAAAGAAACCAACTATTATTTTCAAAATCATATAGTGTTCTGTCTCCGCTTTTTTATCTGAAATGCACATTGTTATGAGGGGACTTCACCACTATTTTCATCTTTATAAAATAACAAATCCATTCCTTCGCAGCGTTATTGGTATATTTATTCCCATTATACTATCTGTTCGTAATAGACTCCATAAAGTCCATATTGAGTCTATACATTCTTATTCTTTCGATAATTTATCTTATGATTATAACTAATAAGCTTTTTTGACTCTTAATAAGATAAATTCGAGTAAGAAAATATGACTACAATCAAAAAAACATTTAACAGAGAAGATAAGTTATGAGTACATGATCAATCTATCAATGAATATTATAAAAGAATTCATTGTAAGAAATAAGCTTTTGAGATGAAAAAAATAAACAAGAAGCTTTTTCGAGAGGAGAAAATATATTTTACAGAGAACTCTTTTTTAAGCACTCTGTGACGTGATTACTGATTTCAACAGAAAGATCACTCGTATACATTAAAAAACTCTAAGACAAGAAATATTCTAGAACTTCATATGAGCTTATAGGTAAACTTTTATGACGCAAATAAAATAGGCTTTTGTTGCAATCATCATTTTTTTATGAAAAATATTTGATTATGTTTTTTCTTCTAAAAATTCTTGCGGTGTAAAACAATACGTTTTTGAGCAAAATTCACATGTGACTGAAATATATTTATTTTTAACCATTTTATTGCGTTCATCAATCGAAAATCCTTCTAGGATTCCTTTAATTTTTTCGTGTGAACAAGAACATTGATCGATAAGAGAAAAAGGATTAAAAACTCTAACACCTTGTTCATGAAAAAGACGGAACAAGAGCTGTTTACTACCAACTTGGGGATCTGTTAATTCTGAACTTTCAATCGTTGCCATGAGTATTTTAGCTTCCTGCCATTGGTTATCCAATTGGCTATGGGTTTTCGTTTTTTCTCGCTTTTGATGAGAGGTATCTATTTTATGATGAGACGATTCTTGGGGTAAAAGTTGAATCAAAATACCTCCAGCTCGCCAGCTTTTCTGCGTTTTTCCTTGTTGGTCACGATTAATTAATATAGCAACAGCCAAACGGATATCGGTAGGAATTTGTTCTGATTGATCAAAATAAATACGAGAAGTTTCTTGTAAATTTGATCCATCTAATGCAACTATCCCTTGATAGGGTTGCATATGGGGACCTTGATCAATTGTGAAGGCTAAAGTGCCTTTTCCTAAAAGTGTTTCTGAAGAGATTTGATTATTGTCTATGGCTTGTTTAAGCTGTTCTTTATCAAAACGAGCGTATCCACGTAAACTGGAAGGAGGCGAAAAATCGCATACCAACATATTAACCGGTCCATCGGAATGAGTTTGTAAAATAAATTTTCCTGTAAGCTTTAGAGAAGTTCCAAGCAGAACAGTTAAAAGTAAAGCTTCTGCTAGAAGATAAGAAACCGGTTCAGGGTATTGATGTCTGTTAAGAATAGAATTTAAAGATTCCCCAAGTTGTACGGCACGTCCACGGATATCAAGTTCTTCGACTTGAAAGGGAATAACAGTATCATCTTCATGCAAGAAGTTGTTGTTGAGAGAGGCTTCATCTTTAGCTTGTTTACTCATAGCTTTGCCTTTTTTATATAATTTGTTGTAGAGGGGCTATTGTGGAGAGAAAAACGCATCTTGTAAACACCAAGAAAGAATTGCTTTTTGAGCATGAAGACGATTTTCAGCCTCATCGAAAACAACGGAGTGCGGTCCATCAATAACAGAATCAACCACTTCTTCACCACGATGAGCAGGAAGACAATGCATAAAAAGAGCATCAGATTTTGCTAATTTCATGAGAGCTTCATTGACTTGATAAGGCTGAAAAATAGAATGACTGCGAGCACGAAATTCTTGTCCCATGGAGACCCATGTATCGGTCATAATACAATCAGCATCTTGAGCTGCTTTTTGGGGACTATGGGTTAGTGTAAGGTGCGCTCCTCGTTCACGTGCCCAATGTATAAATTTTTCTTGTGGTTCACTGCCCTTTGGAGTAGCAATACGCAAATGAAAATCAAAAAGAGCTGCGGCCTCAATTAAGGAATGGAGCACATTACTACCATCCCCCATCCACGCGAATATTTTGCCAGCAATTGGCCCCCGATGCTCTTCATAGGTTAATATATCTGCTAAAATTTGGCAAGGATGTGTATCATCTGTAAGGGCATTAATGACAGGAATTTGTGCATATTGTGCCAATTCGAGCATACGTTGATGTTTTGTTGTTCGTAATATCACGATATCCACAAAACGGGATAAAACACGAGCCGTGTCAGCTATAGTTTCACTATGACCAAGCTGCATCTCTGACCCCGTGAGCATGATTGTATCTCCCCCAAGCTGGCGCATACTGATATCAAATGAAATACGGGTTCGTGTGGATGGTTTTTCAAAAATCATCGCAAGTGTTTTACCTATAAAAGGTTTTGAACCTTTCCCTGCTTTAAAAGATGCTTTAAGGATTTTTGCATAATCGATCAGTGCGCGTGCTATTGATGGCGTTAAAATGGATAAGTCCGTGAAATGACGAAGAGCATTTGTCATGTGTGTAATATTTGTCTTTCTTTGTTTACTTGCGAAAGATACGCTATTGCTTTTTCAATACGATGCAAACTTTCATCTATTTCTTCTTCCCTAATGATAAGAGGAGGCAATAAGCGCACAACATTGTTGTTGGCAGCAACACTTAAGAGATATTCATTTTCTAAAGCATTAACGACAAGATTAGAAGACACAACACACTGAATACCTACCATTAGGCCCATCCCCTGAACTGCGCAGATAATATCAGGATAGATATTGAGAATGTGCAAAAGTCCACTTTTTAGTTTATCCCCCATGCGCTGAACATGGTTGAGAAAATTTGGCTCTAACAAAATATCAAGAACACTATTTCCTACAGCCATTCCAAGAAGATTTCCTCCAAAGGTTGAACCATGGGTCCCAAGTGTCATGCTTTTTGCAACTTTATCAGTTGCAAGGCAAGCACCTAATGGAAATCCTCCTCCTAATCCTTTTGCGAGGGTAAGTATATCAGGAAAGACATCACTCCATTCATAAGCAAAAAGCTTTCCTGTTCGTCCTATACCCGTTTGGACTTCATCCAAAATCAATAACAGACCATTATCATCGCATATTTTGCGCAAAAATCTTAAATATTCATGAGGGACCGTTCGTATTCCTCCTTCTCCTTGAATAGGTTCAATAAGAATAGCGGCGGTATTTTTATTAATAGCGTTACGCAAAGCGATTTCATCACAAAAAGGTACTTGAATAAATCCACCAGCTTTAGGTCCAAAGCCTTCAAGATATTTTTCATGCCCAGTCGCAGCAAGTGCTGCAAGTGTACGTCCATGAAATGCCCCTTCAAAAGTAATTATTTCAATGCGTTCTGAATGACCCGCAGCATAGTAATAATGACGTGCCGTTTTGAATGCGCACTCCAATGCTTCAGTGCCTGAATTGCAGAAAAAAACCTTATCCGCAAAACTATTTGCACAAAGCCGCGTAGCAAGAGCTGATTGTTCAGGGGATTGAAAAATATTAGAAACATGCCAAAGTTTTTCAGCTTGCATTTTGAGCGCATCAACTAATTTTGGATGTGAATACCCTAATGCATTAACAGCAATGCCAGATGTGAAATCAAGATAATGTTCTCCCTTATCGGAAATAAGCCATACACCATGCCCCTGTTCAAAATGCAAATCTCGTCGTGCGAAGCATTCATAAAGTGGTTGTATAGAGACGGCATCCATCATAATTTCCTTTATATTTTAACCTTTTCAATATATATACAAAGCAACACTACAAATAAAATAACATGGTACATTTCGTTACGGTGCTTTCAACATTTCATTACGATTAATGATTACACCTATGGAATAGATCATTACACCAATTGAAAAAAAGTCAATGAAGGTTCTACAAATAAGCATTTTTGGAAAAATCCTTAAACAAAAGTAAAAGTTTAACCTATGATTGATTTGCAAGTTGGGGAAAACATTCTAAATAAACTCTTCAAGAGGTAAAGACTCTTGTCATAGAGTGAGTGCATATTGTAATTTATTATATAATAAGCAAGATGATGTGTTTTGGTTTGTAAGTCCAAAGGTTGGATGATTTTCTTATGCTCGCTTAGAGTGTAAAATTCTTTCATTCAGCGTAGTGAAAACATTATTAAAACATTTGAAGATGCAAAGGGGGAGAGCATCTTAGTGACGTAATCGGAATGGAGTGCTGGTATGGGTTGGACATGTGAACGCGTTGAGCTTCTTAAAAAGCTTTGGAGTGAAGGGTTAAGTGCAAGTCAAATTGCTGCTCAATTAGGTGGGGTCAGCAGAAACGCAGTCATCGGCAAAGTACACCGATTAAAGTTGCCAGGACGCGGTAAAACACCACAAGGAAGTGCGCGTACGCAAAAAACCCCCGTGGGAAGCAGCCCATCATCTCCACGTGTGCGTCGCAACACATCCACGGTATCGCCAATAAACACATCATCTGTAGGTATTGAAGAACCAGTTTTAAAGACAGAATTTGTAGCAGAAGATGTAAAAGAAGTTGATATGTCCACAAAATCCAATGTAGTTGTGCCTATATCACGTCAACTTAATCTTTTACAATTGAGTGAAAATACATGTAGATGGCCGGTTGGCGATCCATTATCAGCAGATTTTCATTTTTGTGGTGCAGATTCTGATGAAAATAGCCCCTATTGTGCCTTTCATGCTAAGCTAGCATTTCAACCAATATCTGAAAGACGTCGGATAAGAGTGTAATATCCTCGATTGAATCTCATATTCTAAGCCTTCTGCGCTTCGTTATTAAATTTTAATTATCGAATTATTATGAGAAAGAAATTTAATAAAGCTTTTAATGAGTGAAAAAATTTCTTCATGAAACTATTCAACGAAATTGTATCTTTTGGTGCTATTGCACAATTATGTATTGTAAAGTTATATTCCTGTTTATTTTCAAGATTCTCTTTAATTTAGTTGCACTACTTTTAACACTATCCATAGCAATATCTTTTGAATAAGATAATTTCTCATGTTTTTATTCTTCGTGTATTTAATAGAGTAATGCTGTGGTTTATAAAAATAATTTATCGCGTTGCAACCTAAATGAGACCCATCAATATCTCTTTCATTTTAAGCCTCTTATATTGAATCAATCAAAATCTTTCGTTTAAGCGTCACGAGCAAGATGAGAGCTGCGAAGAATAAAAACACTTAAAGAAAAGCATGCCTTTTATAAATGCTTTCAAGGAACAAGGGCTTCAAGGGGTGTCGCAACATTGGAAGCTAGCAAAGTGTGTGATGATGCCATCTTGCTCTTTTATTAAGTATAAAGATAGGAGTGCTTAATGGATTTATCGTTATACCCTTCACGGATGCTGTCGCAAAATAGGCTTGGGAGCGTTGAGAAATGTTTCTTTAAAACAAGCCTGTGAATATATGCAATCCAATGTCATTCTGTTTTGCGTGAGGGATGTGCTCCATTAAAGAACGCGATAAACAAAAGCGTGAAGCAATACGTAGAATGTAAAATGATATATTTATAATTATTTATAAAAAATTATAAATAAGGGGATATTGTATTCAAGACTCTTACGAAATATACGAAAACAATAAATTATTACGTATAAATAAATATTAAACCTAGAACGACCACAATAACATCACTTTCCTTTTCCCGACACAAAACGGCGCAACCAAACATAAAGTGCACCTTCTCCGCCATGTTGACGCCCTGCTTGCTCAAACGCGTGGACATAATATCGAAAAGCTGGTGTTGATAACCAATACGGAACAAATCTATACAAAGTTCCATCGCTCCCAACGGATCGTCCTTTTCCTGTAATCACAAGGACATAACGTAATCCTCTCTGCTGAGAGGATTGTAGAAATTTTTTTAAGAAAAAATAAGCTTCTTCCTGCATATAACCGTGGAGATCAAGGCGCGCCTCAAGAGGATAACGACCTTGGGAAATTTTACGATGTGCAACATGATCAAAGAAATGAATCTTTTGTGCTTGTGTAACTGCCCTCTTTTCGCTTTTAATAATTGTCGAGGGTTGTTGATTTTCCTGAGACAATGAGGAGATTTGAGTTACAAGCTGTTTTTTATCATTAATATTTGCAATCGTTTCTGAAGTAGAAGAGAGCATCTTACCGTGAAGCGGTGTTATCGTACGACAAACCATCTCCCATAAAAGGCGATCTTGTGAAGCCAATAAATCTCTTTTTTGTCTCCATTTACTTGAGGACATTTTAATTTCTCATAAATCATTGAATGCTTATGGAAGAAAAACAAAAAGTATTTTAATTTTCATTTTCTGTAGCAAAAAGCTTCCAGTTTGGATCTGATGATAAACTATTGCGAACAAAAGTCCAAATATCTCTGATTTCTACAATAGCATCAGGATCACCGTCTATACGCTCGCCCTGTTCATTATAAGTAACAGAAATCATCTCACTGACAATACGTATCGTTAGAAGTTCATCCTTTTCTTGTATTGCCGCCGCAACAAATTCGATCTTATTAATTCCAACAAAAGTGAACTCTATTCTCTCTTTATTTTTTTCTCGTTGCTCAATAGCCGTACAAAAGCTCTCAAAAACATCCTGACAAAGCAAGCTTCTAAGTTGATTGCGATCACCTTTGGCAAAAGCTGTTACAATCATTTCATAAGCAATTTGTGCACCTTTTATAAAAAATTGAGGAGAAAATTGAGGATCAATTTTATGCAATTCCCGCAAATTTTTATTCAAAATACTCCCCTCCGGTGCAATTTTATCAATTTCACTAAAGTCGTCTTTTTGTGAATTTTTCTGATGAGGGAACGAAACAATATTATCAGTCGTTTCTGCTTCAACCTGTTTTTTAGAACGACGTGAATAAGGATCAAAGGGGGGCTTTTCAAACCCAATTCGTTTCCCTAATACATTACGGAGCTGCACAAAAATAACAACCATAACAACAAGAGCTATGACAAGTATAACGTCAAATTCCATGGGCGCTGTCAATCTCCAAAGCTTAAATCTCTAATAAACATTGCAGTCAATACCATTTATCAATAAATATGTAAAATAAGGAATCCTACCATTCAAATATTTTTATAGATTTTATATTAAATGGAGTGCTCTTAAGAATTTCTCCCCTTACTCATCCAGAAGGAAATTTGCATGTGATAAAATTTTATTCTATAAATCCTCGTTTTTTTGTTGTTATCTTTCTTTGCAGTCTTTTAATCGAGATCGCTGGTTTTATCTTTGTTGGTCAAGAAATTGGTATTTTAGCAACTTTGAGTTTGGTTATTCTCACAGCCATAGTTGGGGTTGTTTTATTGCGAGTTCAAGGGTTTAGCCTTTTAAAAAACATACAAACTGAACTTATCCAAGGACGCACATTAGAGAATAATATTATTAATGATGTTTTCATCATGTTTAGTGCAATTTTACTTATTCTTCCTGGCTTTGTAAGTGATCTCTTGGGAATATTACTTCTTATTAAACCAATTCGCTCTGTTGTTTGGCATTTTTTTACATCATTACAAAACAAAATGAATCTCAATACTAAAAGAAAAAATGACGCTGAAAAAGTAATTGATCTTAACGCAGAAGATTACACAATTTATGATACGACAGAATCTCCATGGCGCAAAAATGATGATAACCATTGAAATGCCTAAAAAACCTGTAACAAACTAAAAAAATATTCAAGATAAAGAGCGCATTTCTTGCAACCTTTTGCAAGGCGTGATAACCAGTTTGGTCTTTAGATCTAAAATAAATATACATATTATAATGAGAGAGGTTCGTCGTATGGCCGAAGATGAAATGAATAACATTGGTGGAGAGCCGGTTTTTGCTGTATTAACTCAATATTTAAAAGATTTATCATTCGAAAACCCAGGTGCTCCTCGTTCATTGCGTACACGTGAAAAATCACCACAAATTGATATCAATATTAACGTCAATGCTAACCCAATTGGTGATGACAATTATGATGTCGTTTTGTCTCTCTCCGTCAAAGCCAATGATGAAACTGAAACCTTATTTCATGTAGAACTGATTTACGGTGGTGTTTTCCACCTTAAAAACATTCCACAAGAACATGTTATGCCATTGGTCTTTATTGAATGTCCCCGTCTTTTATTCCCATTTGCTCGCCAAATTATATCTAATGCTACTCAAAATGGTGGTTTTCCACCTTTATGGATTGATCCTATTGATTTTGCAGCCCTCTTCCAAAAGCGTCTCGCTGAAGAACAAAACGACAATCAAATACAACCCTCTTAAAAAATTTATTCTTTTGCTATCATAAAGCCCCTTAATATATTATTGGTATATTAGGGGCTTTTTTTCTTTAGACGACTTTTGCGGCATGATAAGCCGCAAGCATTGCGATATTGACAACATCTGTATCGCTTCCACTAAACGGTACAATTTGGACAGATTTTTCCAATCCAATTAAAATAGGACCAATGATGGTTGCTCCACCAAGTTCTTGTAACATTTTGCTTGCAATGGAAGACGCGTGATATCCAGGCATAACCAAAATATTAGCGGGCTCTGTTAATCCCATAAATGGATATTGCTGCATCAATTTGGAATTGAGTGCCACATCAGCGCTCATTTCTCCATCAAACTCAAAATCAACCTTGCGTTCATGCAAAATATTAATCGCATCCTGAATTTGCTGTATGATCTGCCCTTTCATATAACCAAACGTAGAAAATGCTAGAAATGCTACCCGTGGTTGATATCCAAATCCACGTACAAACGAAGCGGTTTGTTCCGCTATATCCGCAAGTTCTTCAGCATTAGGATTTTCATAAACGGCTGTATCCGCAATAAACACAGTTCGTCCACGGCAAATAGCCATTGAAATACCAATCAATCGTTCTTTTGGTTTTTCATCAATCGCACGACGTATATCGATCAGCGCTGTTTCATAATTGCGTGTCACCCCTGTAACCATTGCATCAGCATCTCCTAGTGCCACCATACACGCAGCAAAATAATTGCGATCATTATTGATACGACGATGACAATCACGCAACAGCCAGCCTTGACGCTGCATCTTTTTATAAAGATAATTCGCATAAGCATCTGTACGGCAAGAAAGCTTAGCATTCATAATAGAAATACCTTCACGCTCCAGATCAATTCCAGCGATAACAGCCGCTTCTCTTACTTGCTCTTCACGACCAACCAAAATCGCTTGTCCTAATTTTTGATGAACATAGGAAACGGCCGCCCGCATAACTTGCTCTTCTTCACCTTCTGCAAAGACAATTTGTTTTGGCGCTTGACGAACATGATTATAAATCCCACGCATCATCGAGGAAGTAGGATCACGTCTCGCATTCAAATCGCGCTCATAGGCCTCTAAATCATCTATGTTCTTTTGCGCAACACCACTTTCCATTGCTGCTTTTGCTACCGCTATTGAAACAACCGTTAATAAACGCGGATCAAAAGGAACAGGGATGATATAATTAGGACCAAATTTTAATCGCTTTCCACGATAAGCTTCTGCAACGCTGTCAGGCACTTCTTCGTGCGCTAAATTAGCAAGAGCCTTTGCCGCAGCAATCTTCATGTCTTCATTAATAACTCTTGCACGCACATCAAGTGCACCACGAAATATATAAGGAAAGCAGAGAACATTATTAATCTGATTTGGATAATCGGAACGCCCTGTTGCGACAATGGCATCATGACGCACTTGCATAACCTCTTCCGGCGTAATTTCTGGATCAGGATTAGCCATAGCAAAAATGATCGGCTGTGGTGCCATGGATCTTACCATTTCAGGAGTAAGAGCGCCTTTAGCAGAAACCCCAAAAAATATATCTGCTCCTTCCATTGCTTCCATAAGCGTACGTTTATCTGTTTGAATAGCATGCGCAGATTTCCATTGATTCATTCCCTCTTTGCGGCCTTCATAGACCACACCCTTTGTATCACATAATATGATATTTTCGGAACGAAAGCCCATCGCTTTAATCAGTTCAATACAAGCAATCCCTGCAGAACCAGCACCATTACAGACTAACCGCGTATTTTGCATATCGCGCCCTGTTAAAGTCAAAGCATTGAGAACACCAGCAGCAACAATAATTGCTGTACCATGTTGGTCGTCGTGAAAAACAGGTATATTCATCACCTCGCGTAGGCGGCTTTCAATCATAAAGCACTCTGGCGCCTTAATATCTTCAAGATTAATTCCACCAAAAGAAGGTTCTAAATGACGCACCAAATTGATAAAACTTTCTGTATCGTTTATATCAATTTCTAAATCAATGGAATCAATATCCGCAAAACGCTTAAACAGCACTGCTTTGCCTTCCATGACCGGCTTAGAGGCAAGGGCTCCTAAGTTACCTAACCCTAAAATAGCGGTTCCATTTGAAATAACAGCAACAAGATTGCCTTTTGCTGTATAATCATAAGCTAACGCTGGATTTTGAGCAATTGCCTTAACTGGAACTGCAACACCTGGTGAATAAGCAAGTGCTAAATCATGCTGTGTTGCCATAGACTTTGTTGCAACAATCTCAAGCTTTCCTGGTCGACCACGACTATGAAAATCTAGAGCTTCTCGTTCGCTCGCACTGTAAACAGTTTGAGACATTTTCTGATCCTGCTCGCTCTCTTTCATCTCACTTTATTTTCTCCAAAAACAGTGTAAATTTTGCTTGATAATGCGTATAGTCATTAAATTTGATTCATATATTAGAAATCGCTATTCTTGCCTTAGCAAATCTGATGATGCGTTGCAATTTAGAGATAAATAGATATTGAAGTAAACAAAAAAGAGTAAAAACTTCACTTAAAGGAAACAGGCCTCATACAAATGGATAAAAAAGACAACCATAAAAATAATTTAATTCCACAGCCTGCCTCCTCATCTGCTTCCTCTCAAGAACGTCTGACACCTATGATGGAGCAGTACATAGAAATCAAAGCCGTACATCATGATTCTCTTCTCTTTTACCGAATGGGGGATTTTTATGAATTATTTTTTAATGATGCGATTGAAGCTGCTCAGGCTTTAGGAATCACACTCACAGCACGCGGAAAACATTTAGGACAAGATATTCCTATGTGCGGTGTTCCCGTTCATGCTGCTGATGATTATTTACAAAAACTGATTGCTTGTGGTTACCGAGTTGCTGTTTGTGAGCAAATAGAAGATCCTGCTGAAGCAAAAAAACGTGGCTCAAAATCTGTTGTTCGGCGTGATGTTGTTCGCCTTGTAACACCTGGAACTATAACAGAAGAAAAACTCCTTGATCCAACACGCGCAAATTATTTGATGACACTTTCCCGTATAAAAACTAGCGATGGAGAGGAATTTGCTCTTTCTTGGATTGATATCTCAACAGGCATATTTCGTGTAACAGAAAGCCGCCAAGAAAAACTTTTAGCAGATATTATGCGTGTGGATCCACAAGAAATCATTGTTGCTGATTCATTCTTTCATGATAAATCTCACAAATCACTTTTTAATGTTCTTGACCGTATCATTTCACCTCAACCTGCTTGTCTCTTTGATGCACTAACCGCTGAACGCGATATTTGCAATTATTTTAAACTCTCAACTCTTGAAGGTGTTGCTGATTATTCACGTTCCGAACTCTCTGCAATTGTAGCTGCTATTCGTTATATCGAAAAAACACAAATAACGCATCGTCCTCCCCTCATGCAGCCTGAGCGCCAAAATGAAAGTGCAACTCTTTTTATTGATGCCGCAACCAGATTAAGCCTTGAACTTATTCGTACGACATCAGGTCAACGGGATGGAAGTTTATTAAAAGCTATTGATCGCACTGTAACAGGAGGAGGATCACGCCTTCTTATTGACCGCCTTATTGCTCCCCTCACCACTCCTTCAGCTATTGATACGCGTTTGGATTCTATCGATTTTTTTCTACGTAATCCTTCTCTTGCAGAAGCGATAAAGCTTATTTTAAAAGGGGGACCAGATATGCCCCGCGCCGTTTCACGTTTGGCTCTTGGACGAGGAGGTCCCCGTGATATGGCGACAATCCAGCGCGGCTTTGAAATCATTCGTGAATTGCATCAACTTCTTGATAATGAGCTTCTGCCTCAAGAAATAAGTGATGTACAACAGATGTTCTCAAACTTACCCACAGCGTTATATTTTCATTTAGAACAAGCATTAGCTGATGATCTCCCGCTCCTTAAACGTGATGGTGGTTTTATTCGTTCAAATTATCATAAAGAGCTCGATGAAATGCGTGCTTTACGTGATGAATCGCGCCGTGTTATTGCTGAACTTCAAGCGCAATATGCTCAAGAAACAGATATTAAGACGCTTAAAATAAAGCATAATAATATTCTAGGTTATTTCATTGAAGTAACCAGTACACAAGCATCTGCTCTTACAAATAATCCACAAGCTAAAGCACGTTTTATTCATCGGCAAACAATGGCAAATGCTATGCGTTTTACGACAACAGAGCTTGCTGACCTTGAAAGCCGTATTGCCCATGCCGCCAATCACGCATTAACACTTGAACTAGAGATTTTTGATATTCTCGTTCATGAAATTACCGAACAAGTTGATTTTATTCGTAAAGCCTCTGAAGCACTTGCTATTTTAGATGTCTCTGTCGCTTTAGCATATCTTGCTGAAGAACAAGGATATTGCCGCCCTAAAATTGATCTTTCACTTACCTTTCGTATCACAGCAGGACGCCATCCTGTCGTCGAGCAAGCACTTCGCAAACAAGCAGCAGAACCTTTTATTGCCAATGATTGTGATCTCTCTGTACAAGAAAATCAGCAATATGCAGCAATATGGCTGTTGACAGGGCCTAATATGGGAGGAAAATCAACTTTTTTGCGGCAAAATGCTCTTATTGCTATTATGGCGCAAATGGGGTCCTTCGTTCCAGCAAGTTCAGCACATATTGGTGTCGTTGATCGCCTGTTTAGTCGTGTCGGGGCTTCCGATGACCTTGCACGGGGACGCTCAACCTTTATGATGGAAATGGTTGAAACAGCAACGATTCTCAATCATGCTAGCCACCATTCCCTTGTTATTCTTGATGAAATAGGGCGTGGGACATCAACCTTTGATGGACTTTCTATTGCTTGGGCTGCCGTTGAATATCTCCATGAAGTTAACCATTGTCGTGCTATTCTCGCTACCCATTTTCATGAAATGACCGCACTTACCGAAAAACTTGACAGACTGCATAATGTAACCATGAAAGTCAAAAATTGGGATGGTGATGTAGTTTTTCTTCATGAGGTCACACCAGGAGCTGCTGACCGTTCCTATGGTGTACAAGTCGCAAAGCTTGCTGGACTTCCCCCAGCCGTTATTACACGAGCAACAGATGTACTCCATCAATTAGAACAAGGTGAAATGGCTGGAAAAGGACATAAACTCATTGATGATTTACCACTCTTTTCTCTTAAAGCAACATCTCCCGTCAATGAAGCAAGAAACAAACATTGTGTACTTCACGAAGCTTTAAAAAATATCCATCCCGATGAACTCTCTCCTAAACAAGCTTTAGAAGCAATTTACCACCTCAAACAGCTTGAAAAGAGCAACCCTTTATAGAAAACGGATGTTATTTTTTATTAAAAAGCTTTCTTAATAGGAGATAAAGTATCCCTTTTTGATATGCCACAGCATAAACTGTTGTTTACCGTATTCCCATCGCTTTTCTACACAATATATTTTGATAAGTGTAATGCATATAGAGGCAAAATCCTATGTATTATATTTCATATTTCCTTAGATCAATATTGGCCCGTATACAAAAAATTGGTCAATGTCGAATATTTTTACAAGATAGTCGTTTTTTGCAAAGATTGTCATGAAATCTCCTCCACCTTGCAAATACGCAATATTTAATGAATTATGCTTTTTCATAATCAATATTATTGTTATCATAGCAACAGTTTTAGTTTAAAGCTGTCGGTGTTGGGATGCCACTCCATTTTGCATAATAACTTCACAGATAATGGGTCTCGCATTTTCTTCACATTTTAAGTTATAAAGAGCTCTTTTACTGTTTTCATATGAACCATATAATCAAATATATCACAGCAGTATTTTATTTTCCTAAACATCCTTGAACTCCTTCCCGCATCTCAAAGGATAAGGATTTTCATTCGAATCAAGTCTGCAAACAGTCCAGATTCTAAGAGATTTACCTTGACTTCCTAGTCATGTGATTCACCTAAACTCAAAGCCTGATAAACAAATCTAAGAATATTCACCACACACTAAAAAAATACTTAAATATATTAAGAAGAATACCATATATCACAGCTCTAAATGACAGTGTTTTACGGTATTGCAAGATAATGCCACCACTACAATAAATATCTTTCATAAATATGAGTAACAAGAAATCGTAATTTCGTATAAAATTGGAATATGATATGAAAAGTAATCATACCATATCTATCTTTATCTGTCTTACCTAGCTGCTAAAATAAGCAATCCTCAGCAGCTTTTAGTTGTATTGATAGCTTTTTAATCATACTCATCATGACTCGAAATATTCTGTTAAGTTCATAAACTCATAAAATAATTAGCTTAGAATATCGTGCAAAAGATGCAAAAAATCAGAATACTATCTCTCTTTTATAAGACGCGTCATTCATCTCATCAAATATTACGTACTGCACCCTTTGCAGCAGATGTGGTCATCGCTGCATAGGCTTTGAGAGCCTTTGAAACTTTACGCTGACGCTTCTCAATCGGTTGCCAAGCACCTTTTCCTTTTGCTTCCATCTTAGCACGGCGCTGCTTCATCTCAATATCATCCACCAACATATGAATTCTACGATTTGGAATATCAATTTCTATGATATCCCCCTCCTCTACCAACGCAATTTCTCCTCCTTCAGCAGCTTCTGGTGAAATATGTCCTATCGAAAGCCCTGAACTTCCCCCTGAAAAACGCCCATCTGTAACAAGTGCACAAACCTTGCCCAATCCTTTAGATTTGAGATAACTTGTTGGATAAAGCATTTCTTGCATTCCAGGTCCACCACGTGGACCTTCATAACGGATTAAAACAATTTCACCTGTTTTAATCTTATCAGTTAATATAGCTGAAACAGCTGAATCTTGGCTTTCAAAAATTCTTGCCGGACCTTTAAAAGTTAAGATTGATTGATCAACGCCTGCTGTTTTTACAATGCAGCCATCTTTTGCAAGATTTCCATAAAGAACTGCCAATCCTCCATCTTGTGAATATGCATGTTCCCTATCGCGAATCACACCTTTTTCACGATCAAGATCAAGGGTCTCATAGCGACAAGATTGGCTAAAAGCTGTCTGTGTTGGAATACCACCAGGAGCAGCACGATAAAATGTACGAACTGTTGGTTCATTAGTTTGTTTCACATCCCAACGGTAAAGAGCTTCTTTCATTGTTTTTGCGTGAACCGTATAAGTTGACGTATCAATGAGTCCTGCCGCATCCAGTTCACCTAAAAGCCCCATAATACCACCAGCGCGATGAACATCTTCCATATGTACATTCGCGACAGCAGGAGCAACCTTACATAAAATAGGAACACGACGTGAAAGATGATCAATATCCGTCATGGTAAAATCCACTTCACCTTCTTGCGCCGCGGCTAAAAGATGCAGTACTGTATTGGTTGATCCCCCCATAGCAATATCAACGGTCATTGCATTTTCAAAAGCCTTGCGTGAAGCAATAGAGCGCGGCAAGACTGTTTCATCATCTTTTTCATAATAACGTTTAACCAATGCAACAATCTGTTTTCCAGCTTCTTCAAAAAGCATCCGTCGATCTGCATGTGTTGCTAACATTGATCCATTTCCGGGAAGCGAAAGCCCCAATGCTTCCGTTAAGCAATTCATGGAGTTGGCTGTAAACATTCCTGAACAAGAACCACATGTAGGACAAGCAGCACGCTCCATTTCAGCAACTTCTTCTTCTGAATTCTGTTCTGAAGCTGCTGCGACCATGGCATCGACCAAATCAACCCTTAGATCTTGATCCTTCCATTTAATCTTACCTGCTTCCATAGGACCGCCAGAAACAAAGATTGTCGGAATATTCAACCGTAAAGCAGCCATTAACATACCAGGCGTAATTTTGTCACAATTAGAAATACAGACAAGTGCATCCGCACAATGTGCATTAACCATATACTCTACAGAATCAGCAATGATTTCACGTGAGGGCAAAGAATAGAGCATTCCATCGTGCCCCATCGCAATTCCATCATCTACAGCAATGGTATTAAATTCTTTCGCAACACCACCGGCAACTGCTATCTGTTGTGCGACTAATTGCCCAAGATCTTTTAAATGGACATGCCCTGGTACAAATTGTGTAAAAGAATTCGCAATCGCAATAATGGGTTTACCAAAATCAGTATCTTTCATCCCTGTTGCACGCCAAAGTCCGCGGGCTCCTGCCATATTACGCCCGTGGGTCGATATTCTTGAACGGTAAGAAGGCATTATTTTTTTCCCCTCAAATAATTCCATTTTGCTTGTTGTGCTGTAACTTCATTATAAAAACAAGAGCTTTAATATTCAAAAGAGAAAAATACCTTGTACTGAGGCATTTGAAGCACAAAATTAAAAGCTCTGCATAAACTTTTTCATAAAGCCTTTGTTTTTCTTATTACCTGTTAATCAACATCTAATCCCTGTGCAATTCCACGTTTGAGACAAATATCAAAACGCTTCAGTGTGGCACGAACTGTTCCAGATTTTTGTATGCCAGATTTGGCCAGATTTGGTAAGTATATTGCATCTATCTGTTTGCGTAATTTCTGGAACAAGAAGACAGCCTAATTTGGAAAGAATATAAAAGCATCATGTAAAAATCTATCATCTCCTTACAATTCAGCTTTACACTTTTCAAAAGCATTCATAGCAATATCTTTTTAATAATGATGACGCATTATCTCATGCTTTTGTTTTTACACTCTTCAATGGAGTTACTCCCCTTAGGAAGAACAGAACACCCCAAACAAAATACACTTTTATAGCCTTCATGTACTCATTTTAAAGAAACATCTTTCAATGCGCTCGAGCCCATTTCACGATAGCGCCCATGAATGGTATAACAGCCCCCGTGAATAATATAAATCTATAAGGGACATCTTCACATTTATGAAGAAGCAAACTGACACCATCATACATTTTTTCATCCCCAATATTGCGAACATCCTTGGTAATTAAGACAATTAACAAGAGATATTTTTATTCCTTCCTTCAAGCGTTTTTATCTAAATGGCTTTCCCTGCGTGTGACATACAAGCAAGTGACTTTAATTGTTTTAATACAAGAGGATCTAAAATGAGAGAACCTTATGATATTCGGGACTCTCATTCCAGTTGTAAAAAATTAATTATGAATATAAACCAATACTTATCTCATTATAACTCACATTACACCCTTTACGAAAAAACAGATAGAATTTATAAAGAGTACAGCTTTTTCTCGTAAGATAATCTAGTGCAGAGTTACAATTTGTAGTTCATGCTCATTGGCTCCAGCAAGAGCGATAGAACGCTCATCGGATAAAATGATAGGATAACCTGTTTCACCAAAGAGAGCCCATATCGTAATTCCTGGGGTCATTGGTGGAAGATCTGGAAAATTTTTAGCCAAATCATCTGTACAAACTTTTTTTAAATAGGCAATCTGTCCCGCATCAGAGTAGGATGTGTTCTGAAACGACAAGTTCTGTTTATGTTCTCCCATTTCACTGTTCCTTTACGCCTTAACTTTTATGACTCACCACTACTGACTTTAATTGGAATCTGTTTTATTTCTTTTTTTAACTTTGGTTGATACAGATTAATTGATAAAAGACCATTTTTCAACTCTGCATTTGTAACATGCATCCCTTCCGCGAGAACAAAGGTTCGCTGAAATTGTCGCGCAGCTATACCGCGATATAAATATTGATGATTTTGGTTGTCTGTTTGTTTACCATGAATAACCAATTGATTATCATCGAGCAAAATATTAAGATGGTTAACCTTAAATCCAGCAACAGCCAAAGTTATCCGGATATGATTTGCATCATCATTTTTATGTAAACGTTCAATATTATAGGCTGGGTAAGCCTCATCAGCTTTACCGATACGTTGCAATATTTTTTCTACGGTTTCAAACCCTAAAAGAAAGGGATTGGAGAAAGGTGTCACATGTGTCATTCATGAGTATCCTCTTTAAAACGGCTTTACTTGACCAAACTCTATAAAAGTGTTCGCTGCATTCCTCTCATATGGCGAGCGTAAATGATAACTTCAAGAGAGAAGATTTAAGAGAGTTCAATGCCTCAAAGTACCATAAAATTGTCAAAAGTGCGAAATTTATCTGGTATATTATATAATGAAAATGAAATTGCAGAAATATTTCGCCGTTTTTCTGTGCAACGCCCAGCGCCTAAGAGTGATCTTATCTATACAAATATTTTTACGCTTTTGGTTGCCGTTGTGCTTTCGGCTCAAGCGACAGATGTAAGCGTTAATAAAGCGACAAAAGAATTATTTCGCCTTGCTGATCAACCGGAAAAAATGGTTGCATTAGGAGAAGAAGAAATAGCACATCATATCCGTTCAATTGGTCTTTGGCGAGCAAAAGCACGCAATGTTTATGCACTTTGCAACTGTTTAATTGATTGTTATGGCGGTCAAGTACCTGATACGCGTGAAGCACTTATGTCCCTTCCTGGAGTGGGGCGCAAAACAGCTAATGTTGTTTTGAATGTTGCTTTTGGTCAGCCTACATTGGCAGTGGATACACATATTTTTCGCTTAAGCAATCGTCTTGGTTTAGCGCCTGGCAAAACACCAGAGATTGTTGAGAAAAAATTATTAAAGATTATACCAATCCATTATCTTCGTCATGCACATCATTGGCTGATTTTACATGGACGCTATGTTTGCCAAGCACGTAAAGCACAATGTAGGCAATGCATTATTGCTGATCTATGTAAAGCAGCTATCAAAACAAATGCTATTCCGGCACCTTTAGTTGAGCTTCAAGGCAATGGAGCTCCGATTTTTTTGTAATACGGTCTTGCTATTTTGTGTATACTAGCTTATGGAAACACTATTAGAACCGCCCGGCAGGGCATGCCGTGGCTGTTTAAATGCTTGTTCAAGCGTTGGTCCGCTTGAGTGAATAAGATGTTTGATTGAATAAATTAATGTATGGAGTAGCAAAATGCCCAAGATGAAGACCAAATCATCCGCTAAAAAGCGGTTTAAAATCACTGCGTCAGGCAAAATTAAAGTAGCAGCTGCCGGTAAGCGCCACGGCATGATTAAGCGTTCGAATAAATTTATTCGCGATGCACGTGGAACAATGGTTTTGTGTGAACAAGATGCTAAAAAAGTCGTTCAGCATTATTTGCCGAATGGTGTTTAAACCTTACGCTTTTGATTTTGAGGAGATTATAATATGGCACGTGTGAAAAGAGGTGTGACAGCACACGCTAAGCACAAAAAAGTTCTTAAACAGGCTGAAGGTTTTTACGGTCGTCGTAAAAATACCATTCGTGCAGCTAAAGCAGCAGTTGATCGTTCAAAGCAATACGCTTATCGTGATCGCAAAAATAGGAAACGTACTTTCCGTGCTTTGTGGATTCAGAGAATTAATGCGGCTGTTCGCGCAGAAGGTTTAACTTATGGACGTTTTATTGATGGTTTATCAAAAGCCGGTATTGAGGTTGATCGTAAGGTTCTTTCAGATATAGCGATCTATGAGACAGAAGCATTTTCTGCTTTAGTAGCTTCGGCAAAAAAGGCTTTGGAATATTTAAAAGATACGACACCTAATGCTTTCGAAGGCGCTGTCAAATAAGCCAGTCGTGTTCTCTTAAAGCATTCATTTATTCGAGGTCCCGTGCTGGCTATTGCGAGTGCGGGTTTTTCTTTATTAAAAAATAGGCAAAAATATGAATGATATTGAGCGTCTGGAACAAGAAATTTGTTTAGCCTTAGAGGCAGCAGGTGATGAACAAGCACTTGAGGAAGTGCGTATTGCAGCATTGGGTAAAAAAGGTAGCATCTCTGAAAAATTAAAAGCATTAGGAAAAATGGATGCTAGCGAGCGCCATAAAGTTGGACCAGTTCTTAATGGATTAAAAAATCGTATTTTAGAATTATGGGCGCAAAAGCGTGATCTTCTGAAAAGACAGGCAATGGATGCCCGTCTTTCTCGTGAAACGGTTGATGTTACCTTGCCTGTTCGCTCTTCACCTATAGAACGGGGACGCATTCATCCTATTTCACAGGTGATTGAGGAAATTATTGTCATTTATACGAAGTTGGGTTTTTCTCTTGCAGAGGGACCTGATATTGAAACAGATTATTATAATTTTACGGCATTGAATTTTCCTGAAGGGCATCCAGCACGCGAAATGCATGATACCTTCTTTTTTGATGTCGATAAAATGGGAGAACGAAAATTATTGCGGACCCATACATCACCCGTACAAATTCGCACACTAGAAAAACAAAAAGCACCGATACGGATCATTATTCCTGGAAAAACTTACCGCATGGATTCGGATGCAACACATTCTCCCATGTTCCATCAGGTAGAAGGTCTTGTCATTGATAAAACCTCCACCATTGCCCATATGATGTGGTTACATGAAACCTTTTGTAAAGAATTTTTTGAAGTTCCCTCTGTAAAAATGCGTTTTCGTCCCTCTTTTTTCCCTTTTACCGAACCATCTATGGAAGTGGATATTCAATGTGATCGTTCTGGTTCAGAAGTAAAATTCGGAGAAGGACAGGATTGGTTGGAAATTTTAGGATGCGGAATGGTGCATCCTCATGTGTTGAAAAATGTTGGTTTAGATCCCGATGAATATCAAGGCTTTGCTTGGGGAATGGGCATTGATCGTATTGCCATGTTGAAATACGGTATGCCTGATTTACGGGCTTTTTTTGATGCCGATCTGCGTTGGTTAGACCATTATGGCTTTCGTTGCTTTGATATGCCTGCTTTTTTTCCTAATAGAAATATGTGATCTTAGTCATCGCTTTCATGTGAGGTTTTAAAATGAAATTTACATTGTCGTGGTTAAAAGATCACTTAGAGACAAATGCATCTTTGGATGAAATTTGTGAGAAACTAACAGCTATAGGTCTTGAGGTTGATTACGTTGATGATCGGTCTTCTTTAAAAGGTTTTGTGATTGCAAAAGTTTTAACTGCAATAAAACATCCTGATGCAGATAAACTCCAGATTCTGTCCGTCGATACAGGGATTTCTACACCTGTTCAAGTTGTCTGTGGAGCACCAAATGCGCGTGCAGGTCTTGTTGGTGTTCTGGCACTACCAGGCACTTATATTTCAGGACTCGATGTGACATTATCTGTAGGAAAAATCCGCGGTGTTGAAAGTTTTGGGATGATGTGTTCGCAAGCGGAGCTTGAATTATCAAATGAACATGACGGGATTATCGAACTTCCAGAAGATGCACCTATTGGAGATTCATTTGCAGCTTATGCTGGTTTAGATGATCCGATTATTGATATTGGTTTGACCCCCAATCGCTCTGATTGTACAGGTGTTCGTGGTATTGCCCGTGATCTTGCTGCCACCGGAATGGGAAAATTAAAAGAATTATCCTTGTCAAAATTTGAACCTTCCTTTGAAACACCTCTCGATATTTCATTAGATTTTTCACAAGATTCATCATTATGTTTAGGTTTTGCTTGGCGTGAAGTTCGCAATGTTCAAAATGGAGCATCGCCACAGTGGATGCAACAGCGTTTGAATGCAATTGGTTTGAGACCGATTAATGCGCTTGTTGATATGACCAATTACATCAGTTTTGACCTTGGTCGTCCACTCCATGTTTTTGATGCAGATAAAATTAAAGGTAATTTGTGTGTACGTTGTGCTCGTCAGGGAGAACAGCTTCAAGCACTGAACGGAAAAATCTATCATTTGGGCGCTAAGAATTGTGTCATTGCAGATGACGATGGGATTGTTTCGATTGCCGGTATCATGGGCGGTGAAAGAACGAGTTGTGATGAAACAACACATCGTGTTATTATTGAATCGGCGCTTTGGGATGCGAAAAACATTGCACAAACAGGAAGAGCATTAGGTCTTATCAGTGATGCGCGTTATCGATTTGAACGAGGTGTTGATCCGGCTTTTATGGAAACAGGGCTTGAGATTGCAACAGAATTGGTCTTACGTCTTTGTGGTGGTGAAGTATCTAAGAAGAGGATCGCTGGCTATCAGCAACAAGAAATCAAACAGATCGTTTTTCCTTTTTCTGAAATTAAACGTTTAACCAATTTGGAAATAGAGCCTGAAAAAGTCATCTCTATTTTAACAAAACTTGGATTTTTCGTTGAAGGAAAAGGAGATGTCGTTACAGTAAAAGTACCATCATGGCGCCCTGATATTATGGGGAAAGCCGATTTGGTGGAAGAAGTCATGAGGATTTATGGGCTAGATAAAATTAAACCTATTCCTTTGGAAAACTTCGCAGAAGGAAAAGATCAAATTTTAACATGCGCACAAATTCGTTCACGTGCTACACGTTTGGCTTTAGTGCAACGTGGTATGAAAGAAGCGGTAACATGGTCTTTTATTTCTGAAAATCAAGCTCTTGCTTTTGGAGGAGGTCAAGAAGAGCTTAAATTGGTTAATCCTATTGCTGCTGATATGTCAATGATGCGTCCTTCCCTTTTACCTGGTTTGATTATGGCGGCACAGAGAAATGCTGATCGTGGTTTTTCCGATCTTGCTTTGTTTGAAGTTTCCAATATTTATGAAGGCGATACCCCTGATAAACAACACCGTGTTGTTAGTGGGATTCGTCGTGGAACAGAGCAATTTAAAGGGGCTGGTCGTTTTTGGAATGGAAATGCAACCGTCGTTGATGTTTTTGATGCCAAAGCAGATGCTTTAGCTATTTTAGAGGCATGCGATATGGATGTTGGAAAAGTGCAGATTGAAGTTGGAGCGCCCGATTGGTATCATCCTGGTCGTTCAGGTGTCATAAAACTTGGATCAAAGATTATTCTTGGTTTTTTTGGTGTTTTTCATCCTGCTACATTAGAAAAGTTAGATGTCAGTGGCCCTTTATGCGGCTTTGAAATTTTTCTAGACAGAATTCCAGAATCAAAGAAAAAAACGACCAAAAGCCGTCCTCCTTTGAAACTCTCACCTTTTCAAATGGTGCGGCGTGATTTTGCCTTTATAGCGGATAAAACTGTTGCCTCTTCTCTTATTATTCGTGCGGCAAGTGGAGCCGATAAAAAACTTATTCATTCAGTGCAGATTTTTGATATTTTTGAAGATTTAAGCTTTGGCGAAGATAAAAAATCTGTTGCGATTGAAGTAACTATTCAGCCCATAGAACGGACTCTAACAGATGAAGATTTAGAAAAGCTTGCCTTAAAGATCGTGGATAATGTTACCAAAATGACAGGTGCATATTTGCGCTACTGAGTATTTTCATTTTTTATGAGATATTTTACATGAAGTGGGAGCATTTTTGAGTGCTCCCTTTTTATTTGGCATTCAAGAGCGATAGAGCTTCTTGAAAGCGGTGCTCCTTACCAAAACAAGCTGCTTAAATCATCAATTTTTTCAATATGAAAAAAACTATTTCTAAACATCTTGAAAAGTTATTTTTTCTCTTAATCCTTCATTGCAAATGTAAAAGATAACTGCTATTGCTAAATGATAATGCAAATTATTTGCAATAAAAAAGAAAGCATATAGAGGAAAGAGAGAATCAATGAACGTAAAAACGTTTTTCAGCATAGTTTTTGGAAGTGTTATTTTTTTTACACCCAATTTTGCTTTGTGTGCTGGTAAATTTAAAGCTGTTACGACATTCACTATCATTGCTGATATGGCACGCAATGTAGCAGGTGATGCCGCTGAGGTTGAATCCATTACAAAACCAGGTGCGGAAATTCATGAATATCAACCCACCCCACGCGATCTTATGCGTGCTCAGGGAGCTAACCTTGTATTGTGGAATGGATTAGAGTTAGAGCTTTGGTTTGAAAAGTTTTTTCAAAACATCAAGGATGTTCCAAGTGTTGTTGTTTCAAAAGGTATTGTACCCATTAAAATTGGTGATGGCCCCTTTAGCGGCAAACCCAATCCTCATGCTTGGATGTCACCAACCTCTGCTTTGATTTACGTTGATAATATTCGCGATGCTTTTGTGAAATATGATCCTGAACATGCTGCTATTTATAAAGAAAATGCTGAAATTTATAAACAGAAAATTCGTGCAACAATTGATCCAATTAGGGCTGAATTAGAAGCCGTACCACAAGATAAACGTTGGCTTGTGACCAGTGAGGGAGCATTTAGCTATTTGGCGCGTGATTTTAATCTAAAAGAACTTTATTTATGGCCCATCAATGCTGACCAGCAAGGAACACCACAGCAAGTCAAGCATGTTATTGATATGGTTCGCAAATACAATATTCATGCAGTTTTTTCTGAAAGCACTATTTCCCCTGCACCTGCTAAGCAGGTTGCCAGAGAAACAGGAGCTAAATACGGTGGTGTTCTTTATGTTGATTCTTTAAGTGAGAAAAATGGTGAGGTACCCACTTATATTGATTTATTACGTGTCACGAGTGGGCGTATTAGCAATGCTTTAGTAGAGGGAGTAAAAAGCCAATGACGGAATGTGGAATATTTGCCCAAGGAGTAACGGTAACGTATCGTAATGGACATACAGCTTTACGTGAAGTGAATTTTGAAAGTCCAAAGGGTTCTATTACGGCATTGGTTGGTGTTAATGGATCCGGTAAGTCAACGTTATTTAAAGCAATTATGGGGTTTGTACGCCCCTCAAAGGGAAAAATTCGCATGTTTGATTTGCCCGTTGATATAGCTTTGAAAAAAAACCTCATTGCTTATGTTCCTCAAAGTGAAGATGTTGATTGGAATTTTCCTGTCTTGGTTGAAGATGTTGTATTGATGGGGCGGTACGGTCATATGAATTTCTTTCGCTATGCCCGTACACAAGATTATGAAGCCGTTCGTATTGCCTTAGAACGTGTTGATATGTTGGCTTTTGCCAAGCGCCAAATTGGAGAACTTTCTGGTGGACAGAAAAAGCGTGTTTTCCTAGCACGCGCTCTTGCACAGAAAGCAAAAGCTATTTTATTAGATGAGCCATTTACAGGGGTTGACGTTACAACAGAAGATAAAATCATTGCTTTGTTACAAGATCTTCGTAAAGAAGGAGCAGTGATCTTGGTTTCAACTCACAATTTGGGTTCTGTTCGCGAATTTTGTGATCATACAGTTTTAATAAAAGGAACCGTTTTAGCTTCTGGGTTAACAGAAAAAATCTTTACAAAGGAAAATCTGGAGAAAACTTTTGGAGGGTCTTTGCACCACCATATTTTTGATCTTCAAAGCACAAAAAAAAATGATGTTTTCATGGGAAGAAAGCAGGCTGCAGTTTGTGAAGATATTGAAAGAGTGGAGAACGTTGCATGATTTCTTGGTTGCTTGAGCCACTGAGCTATCAATATATGGTGAATGCAATGTGGGTTTCTGGATTAGTTGGGTGTGTTTGTGCCTTTCTTTCAGCTTTTTTGATGTTAAAAGGTTGGTCATTAATTGGTGATGCTCTTTCCCATTCGATTGTTCCTGGTGTAGCAGGAGCTTACCTTTTAGGGTTACCTTTTTCACTCGGTGCTTTTTTTTCTGGTGGTCTTGCAGCAGCAGCAATGCTCTTTTTTAACCACCGGACAAAGCTGAAAGAAGATACCATTATTGGACTCATTTTTTCTTCCTTTTTTGCCTTTGGGTTGTTTCTCAAATCATTAAAACCAATGGCTGTTAATATTGATACGATTGTTTTGGGAAATATTTTAGCCGTCAGTTCATCAGATATTCTACAATTGGCTTTTATCGGCTTTTTTTCGTTGCTTATATTGCTTTTGAAATGGAAAGATCTTCTTGTTTCGTTATTTGATGAAACGCATGCGCATGCCATTGGATTAAATGTAAAGTTTTTAAAGATTCTCTTTTTCACATTACTTGCTGCTTGTACTGTTGCTGCTATGCAAACCGTTGGAGCGTTCTTGGTTATTTGTCTTGTTGTGACACCTGGGGCAACAGCCTATCTTTTAAGTGATCGTTTCGTGAATATCTTGGTTATTGCAGTTATAATTGGAACATTTACGAGTGTTTTGGGTGTTTATGTGAGTTATTTTTTAAATGCACAAACGGGGGGGGTTGTTGTGCTTTTTCAAGCATCTTTATTTGTTTTGGCTTTTATTTTTGCTCCTAAACATGGGTATATTGCTGCGCGCTTACGCATAAATGCGGCAAAAAAGGGTGTAATATTATCATGATTGATCAATTACTGCTTCCGTTTCAGTTTTCTTTTATGCTTAAGGGTATGCTTATTGTCATGATTCTTTCTATTCCCATGGCGATGCTTTCCTGTTTTCTTATTTTGAAAGGATGGGCGCTGTTAGGCGATGCCATTTCTCATGCAGTTTTTCCAGGTGTTGTTGTTGGCTATATGACAACACCATGGGTAATCGCATTTTTAACTTCTTTGCCATTTGCTTGGTTTCAGCATATGCGTCCAGAGAACATTACAATGACTCTGATTACTTGCGGTGCTTTTGTTGCAGGAATGGTGTGTGCACTATTAACGGGTTTTTTAGGGAGCAATAGCCGTATCAAACAGGACACGGTAATGGGTGTGGTATTTTCTTCGATGTTTGGTTTGGGGCTTGTTTTAGCCACGTCTATTTATAGTAGCTTAGATTTGAATCATATTCTATTTGGTAATCTTTTGGGTGTTAACTGGCTTGATATAACACAAACGGCGATTATTTCTGCTGTTGTCACTTTCATTTTAGCAGCAAAATGGCGCGACTTTATGCTGTATATTTTTGATACAGTTCAAGGACATGCAATGGGGTTACCAATATCTCTACTCCACTATACCCTTCTAACGATGATTTCTCTTACAATTGTTGCGGCTCTGAAAGCTGTAGGTATCGTGCTCGTTATTTCTTTACTGATAGCACCAGGAGCAATTGCTTATCTTGTTACAAAGCGGTTTTCTTTTATGTTAATGATCGCGATACTTGTTGCAGCTTTTTCTGGTTTTTTAGGGATTTATCTCAGCTTATTTATCGGCTCTGATTCTGCTTCCACAATTGTGTTGATCTTGACGTTGATTTTTATGGCTATTTTCATGATGATTTTCTTTCGTCAAAACACAGTTCAAGAAACTTGAAAGTGTTAAATTTCATGCATATCAGCCATGCATTTTTATATATTGTTTCTCATTTTTATTTTAATTAGAGTTCGGGGTGCTAGGTTATTTTTCCTCCTAATGTCTAGCAGGTGAATGCAGTGCATTTTCTCCCCCCCCCAACGCTGCATTCTTAATTAAGAGGCTGCATTGATTTATTCTGCAGCCTTTTTATTTTTTTGATTTTCTAAAATCTCTTCTCTTTTCTTGAAATCATTTAAAATGATTATCATATTGCGTAAGCTATTCGGTATTTTCAAGGAACTTATAACAGCAAAGACGCTTACGCATAAAAGGGTAGAACGTAATTGTGCACTCGGACATGTAAACAGAAAAAAACAGATACAATGTTTTTGTAGAAGGTTTTGCGTAGAGGAAAATAGTACGAGAAAATGAAAAACGATTTGAAGATATCGCATCTTTTGCGTATCTGCTATTATATAGCAGGTTGGATAATGGTTATATTAGGTATTATCGGTGTAGTATTACCTATTATGCCAACTGTGCCTTTTTTATTGGTTGCCTCATGGTGTTTTACGCGTTCTTCTCCACGTTTTCATCAATGGTTGAATAATCATCGTATTTTTGGTCCCCCTCTTAAGCGATGGGAAGAAAAAAAAGCAATCTCTCCATTCGTTAAAGTTTTTGCAATGATGAGTATGACAGGAGGATTTTTATCCTTTTTCGTAATGGTACACCCTCCTTTATGGATTTCCTTACTTGTTGCGGTTATATTATTGCTAATTGGCATTTATATTGTAACACGTCCATCTTCATAAGGATAGAAAAGGCTTTATGAGATATTCTTTTTAGCTTCGACTTATTTGTAAAAACTATGAGGACTTTTAAGTTTTGAATATAAGCTCTCCATATCCAAAATGCATATGAAGTAGTAAGCTTTTTGAAAGCAATTAATTAATAATATGTTTGTGAAATGATTTTTATGAACAAAGAAGACTGTTTACGCACACTCAAAATGTTCTCACTTGGATAAACCACATTCATGAAAGAGAGTCATTATTTTTATAAGACATGTTTGTATGAATCTCTATATATACGTCATTGAAAAGTCATTGATATGATAGCCTTTTCTTTCTAAAAAGACGTTTCGTTTGTTTTCATATCTCTTAATGAGGATATAATACAAAGCTTACTAAACATCATCATTTTATACTTATACAGTTAAGAAACCGGTCTATTATATCAATCTTTAATGTTACATCTGTTCTTAGCTTAAGGATAATTCTTAAAAAACAACAGAATTTTTCAGATGGTTTTATGCATACACGCATTCTTATTATAATATGCGAATAAATAAATTCTCTATCTTTGTATAAGTTTATTCGAAATAAAAATATTATTGCATTCTCTGTTTGTTAATGAAGTCATGCCCCCCATGTAAAACAAAAGGTCTCCCAAATCATGTTATTTACACATTTATTTTTATGAAACATTTCTCAACGCTTTACGCATTTCATGATAGCAGACCATACATTGGATAAAGTAAAATCTCCTGTAAAGTTTATAAAATCTATTTGGGCACTATCATCCTTGCCTTGCAAAATGCACACTGATAGTCACCATGCTATTTGTCATCCTCCAATGTTGCCTTAGCAATTCCTAATGTTACAATTGTAGCTTATCATTTGGTTTTGTATATTTTGACACTAGTTTTTTTACCAATTTATTTTTTTTCAAAGAATTTTAAAGGTGTTCTCAAAGGGATTTCAAAGCCTTTTTTCATTTTTACTATGGAAACGCATTTTTTCTGATTTTCGGTAATTTTTGCAATTTTAGGCGTCAAAATTTATTTTGACAAAATGCGCATTTAATGGTCAAAATTGTACATAAAAACAACAAATTACCACGTATTCCTACTTAATCCTATCTCTTCCCACTTAGTACAAAACCTACTGTCGAGCTACAACAACAACCCTTAAAAATTGAAAATCTTCATACACGCAAGGAGATTAGTGTGCTTGATTTAACAGGGTTGAAATGAGAAAAATTTATGATATTCGCGCTCATTCAACATGCAAAATGATAGTATCTTGTTATGCCGTATAACACCGTTATTTATGAAAATGATATAAGGAAGCCCCCTTGGCTAAACTTCCCTAGCACGTTAAGTATTTTTTTAAATCTGATCTGTCGATCCTTATGTAAGTGAAGCGTATGCGTGGTAGCCCAAGTAGAATCTGCTCAAAAAACAGCCGAACTATTTACAGACCAGCAAAGGTTAAGAACCCCATCTTTAGGGCAGGACAAAAATCAATCTTATAAACAATATGGTGAGTCAATATACTCGTTTTAAAGAACCGGAAACTACGTCTTTATAGATCTAGCAATTCGCTTTTTATTACTAAAAAAATTGAGATAACGTTGTACTTCTTTTGAATTACCGATCGTTTTTTCAGGATTATCTGAAAGTTTTACGGCTGGTCGACCATTAGCATAGGTCACCTTACAAACAAGGGAAAGAGCATCAAGAGTTTCGATTTCCTGAGGTGCACAGCCTGTAAAGTCATTGGTAAGATCCGTGCCCCATCCAAAACTCATGCGCACTCTACCATGGAAATGATGATAGGTTTTTTCAATTGTATTGACATCAAGAGCATCAGAAAAAATTAAAAGTTTTTCGCGTGGATCTTTTCCTTTTTCTTTCCACCATTGAATAATACGTTCGCCACCTTCAATAGGGGGCGCACTATCGGGTCTGAAACCTGTCCAATCAGCGACCCAATCTGGTGCATTGCGTAAAAATGCTTCTGTACCAAAGGTATCAGGTAAAACAATGAGAAGATTTCCACCATAATAACGGTTCCAATCTTGCAAGACTTGATATGGAGCTCTGCGTAATTCATCATCGTTGTTGCTGAGAGCCGCAATAACCATGGGCAATTCGTGTGCATTGGTTCCAAGAGCTTCTAAATCCGTATCCATGGCAAGAAGAACATTAGAAGTTCCAGTAAAAGAATTACCAATGCCTTCTTTTAATGCTTCCACACACCAGCGCTGCCATAAAAAAGAATGGCGACGCCTTGTCCCAAAGTCAGATATTTTAATATCAGGCAATTTTTTGAGACGTTCAACTTTACTCCACATTTTTGCTTTAGCACGCGCATAAAGTACATCAAGAGCAAAACGATCTAGTTTTTTGAGAGCTGCACGTGAACGTAATTCACTGATAATAGCAAGGGCTGGAATTTCCCACATAGAGCTATGAGCCCACGAACCATAAAAATGAAGCATATATTGGCCATCTTTGCGGGTTAGTTCATATTCTGGGAGTTGAAAATTCTCAAGCAACTGAAGAAAATCCGGTTCAAAAATTTGTTTGCGTCCATAAAATGTATTACCAGCAAGCCAGATCATTTCTTTTTTTGTAAAGCGCAAACTAAGAGCATGATCAAGTTGAGCACGTAATTCACTCTCATCAATATCATCGGCAAGACGTATTGTTTTAGAGCGATTTATGAGGGAAAAAGTAACATTAACATCAGGATACAACCCCCAAATCATCTGTACCATAAGAAGCTTATAAAAATCCGTATCGAGAAGTGAACGAATAATGGGATCAAGTTTCCAAGTATGATTGTAAACACGTCTAGCAATATCCGGATGATTCATAACCCTTTTTCTTTCAGTCTCATAGAATCTAAAATTATTGTGCACCAATATGGTCAATATAGGGAGTGCAGAAAATATAACAATTCTGTGGCTTTGAGCAAGAATAAAAAAGCCTGTTATTTTTTCTGTTTTTAAGATTTAAGAATACGTATGATTTCATGTTGACCTATTTTTTTTAACTTTATTCCTGCGTTAAGTTTGGCATATTTCTTACCGTCAACACTAAGCATATTTTCAGATCCCCATTTTACTTTGATAGTATAGATGGCATCATAAAATTTTATTTTTGTTTCATATTTAGGCCAAGAGGAGGGTAAATGTGGTTTTAAAAACAACAGATTGCCTTGACGTTGAATCCCAAGAATGGCTTGTATCGCGGTATGGTAGAACCATCCTGCTGAACCTGTATACCATGTCCAACCGCCTTGTCCACGACGTGGTTCAATGGCGTAGATGTCTGCAGCCATAACATAGGGTTCAACACGATAAACTTCAGGATTTTTACCATGGGTGATTGGATTGATCATAGAAAATAGAGAATAAGCTTTGTCTGCTTCACCCATCTCAGCAAGCGCTAGAATGCTCCAAATAGCACCATGCGTATATTGACCACCATTTTCTCGAATGCCTGGAGGATAACCTTTTATATAACCAGGTTCGAGAGTACTTTTATCAAAAGGAGGCCAAAAAAGACGTATAATGCCGGCTTTTTTGTCCCATAGATGTTCAAGCATAGAAGCCATTGCTTGTTTTTGGCGCTTAAGTGATGCCATTTGAGAAATGACAGCCCAAGATTGCGCAATGGTATCAATTTGGCATTCATCATTTATTTTAGAACCAAGGGGTGTTCCATCATCAAAATAACCACGTCGATACCAAGCGCCATCCCAACCATTTTTTTCTAAAGCTGTAGTCAAATGTTTAAGGTATGCACTCCATGTGTTAGCATGGTTATGGTCGCCACGTTTTTTGGCAAGAGGAATAAATGCTTGTAGTGTAGTGCCAAGAAACCAACCCAACCAAGTACTTTCCCCTTTTTCTCCAATGCCCACTAAATTCATGCCATCATTCCAATCTCCGCCTAAGATGAGAGGAAGACCATGTTGACCACAACGTTTGATGGCAAGATCTAAAGCTAAAGAACAATGTTCATAAAGTGTTGCTGTTTTTTGAGATTGCGTGGGTTGAAAATAAGCATCTTGTTGTTCTATCTCTAGAGGAGGGCCTTCAATGAACGCAATGGGAATATCAAGAAAGTCGTACTCACCAGTGGTGTTAACATAAAGGGCGCTACCATAGGCTAGCCAAACAATGTCATCAGAAATGCGTGTGCGAACGCCTGCGTTGGTGTCAGGCAACCACCAATGCTGTACATCACCTTCGGGAAATTGATGGGCTGCAGCGTTTAACAATTGTTCACGTGCCAGTTGTGGTTCAAGGAGGAGTAAAGACAAGCTATCTTGCAATTGGTCACGGAAGCCAAATGCACCACTAGCTTGGTAAAATCCTGCGCGTGCCATGATGCGGCATGCATAGGTCTGATAAGGGAGCCAATGATTGACCATAATATCAAAAGAGGGATCCGGTGTTTTAACTTGAAAAGGAGAAACAAAATCGCTCCATTGCTGTTTTTGTTTTGTGAGCAGAATTTCAAAATCACTTGCACGTACTTGATTGAGTAATTTTTCAGCTTCTTGTCTATTTTCAGCACTACCAAGATAAAAGATGATTTCTTTTGTTTGCCCTGCTTGAAGATCAATATCATAGGAAAATGCTGAACAAGGATCACATCCTGCTTCAATGGTATTCGAAAGAGCACCAGCTTTACGGATCGCAGTTGGATGCGTTACGGTTCCCGTTGCACCAATAAATTCAGCACGATTGGTTGTGGTGCTGGTTGGCATTTCAGATGCCGATAAGAATGTGACTTGTTGAGATTTTTCAATGTGATAAGGATTTTGAATAAAATGTACACCCCTTTTGTCCTCATAAGAGGAAATAATGAAGGGGGCATATTTTGTACGGGTATTTCCCAAAACCCATTCAACATAATTATAAAGGCGTAAACTGCGTGGTTCTTTCCCTTCATTCGTAAGGATAAGACGTGAAAAGCGAATAGGTTTTTCGGGATCAAGTGTATGAGTCAGTTCTAATGCGATTTCTGAATGTGTTGATTTAAAAGTTGAGAATCCAAACCCATGACAAGCCTCATAGACAATATTTTCATCACATTCAACAGTAGAAACGGGTGAAAAACGTTTTAAAGACTGGCGATCAACCAGATAAAGTGCTTCTCCTGGCCGGTTAGATGTTGGATCATTTGCCCAAGGAGTTAATTTATAATCGCGGCTATTGTTAACCCAAGTAAAAATTGCACCTTCAGCAGAGACATGAAAACCAAATTTGTGATTAGCGATGACGTTAATCCACGGGTGCGGTGTAGTTGTACGTCCATGAAGACGTATTACATAATGGTTATACTGGTTAAAACCACCGTAACCATTCCAATATTTTAGATCTTCTCCATTTATGGGAAAAGAAGATGGTTTTCGTTGGCTAATAAGACCAATGGAAGCAAAAAAATTTTGTTCAGTTTGTGTTGTAACTTGCCTTCCTTCGTTATATTTTTGGTAATCTAATTGATCATAAGATTCTTGATAATTTTTACGAATTGTAAGATCAAAATCACTCTCATCAAATCGTTTAAGCTGTTCAGATAAAGAGCCATTTTGGGCATCAAGAACGATGCGCGCTGATGCAAGAAGCGTTTTAAAGCTTTGTTCACTCATTTGATCGCGCCGAAGCATGAAAATATGTTGGCGTTCATCTGCTTTTTGCATGTGGTGATAATAAGATTCACAGACCCACTCAAGAGCGCGTTGTGTATTTTGTATATAGGAAAATGTTTGTTCATTAAGAATGACCAAATCCACAATGAGTCCGCGCATACGCCAATATTCATGTGCTTTAAGGAGCTCGCGCAGTACGGTTATATTTCCCTCGTTATTTAATCTAAGAAGACAGAGTGGATTGTCTCCTGAGATAGACATGGGCCAAAGATCAGACTGTTTTCCTAGCGTTTTTGCTAATATTTCAGAAGGAAGACGCCACGTTCTTTCTGGATAAATAAGCGGTGTTGCATATTTTTGATAGACAATAGCTTCTTTAAGCTGGGTTCCGCTCTGATACAGTGCAACTTGTGAGCGCGTCCATGCCATTGAAAGTTCTTTTTGAAACATATCAGGTTGTCGATAATGTTTAATATGATTATTTAGTGCTTCTTTTGTATGAGCAGCAAAAGTCCAAAAAATAAGTTCTGCTTTTTCATGGGCTGGAATTTTTATACGGCATCGCAATGACATAACAGGATCAAGAACGCAACCTTGACTGTTACTGAAACGAGCATTTTGATCAAATGCAGCGGGCCGATGAATGGATCGGCCCCGCCCAATAAAAAGAGAGCGATCCGTTTCAGCTTCTGTCTCTCGGAGAGTATCTGTTGTACTGGAGACAAAATGAGCAACATAGATTTCAGGATCGCTAGGTGAGCGTTTGCGCCTTTTGGCAAAAATTGTTTTACCTTCCTCAGCAATTTCTGTCTCTATAAACATGCGGGAAAAAACAGGATGAGCTTGGTCTGTGCCCATTGTGGCAAGCGCTAATTCACCATAAGAAGTCACTTCAATGAGGCGCTCTTTATTTGTCGTATTCATCAGTTGAATACGTCTACCTTCGCCACATCCTTCAGATGTAATAAGACATTCAAGTGTTGATTTTATACCATCAACCATTTTTGTATATTCAGCCTTTTCATCTGTAAAAATGCTGACAGCTTCTTCTTCAATAACACGTGTTGGTTCACCAGTAACAGACCACCACCGTCCACTATGCGTATCCCGTAAGAAGAATAAAGTACCTTGTTGATCTTCTGTTGCATCGGGAATAAAACGCGTAATCGCATAATCGCGCCAACGGCTGTAACCAGAACCATTCGCTGTTAACATAGTAAAATAAAAGCCATTAGACAAAAGTAAAGTTGCTCGTGGTTTGAACAACGGGTTTGTAATAATGCGCAAAGGGGCGGCGTCAAATGCTTGAGACTTGTTGCGCATACGATTAACAGCTTTGGTATGAATAATAGGAATAAGATGAGGCGCTCTTTCCTGTAACAGCAGTTGCGTTGCTTCAACAACGGGATCACGGTGAAAACGATCACGCATTCGCCCTTGAAAAATAACATTGTTAAGAGCAAGGATAGACATGCCATGATGGTGCGCATAATAATTGCGTACAACAGCGTATTTTTCCCCTGTTTTCACGCGTGAAGGGGTAAAATCGACAGAGTCATAATAACCATATGTTCCTAAAGCTCCAAGATCACGGAGTCGTTTTAAATTAGCAACAGCACAAGCAGGAGCATATTGTGCCGCTAGAAGGCTGGCATAGGGAGCTATGACAGCATTGCGTGAAAGACCACGTTGGAGTCCGAGGTTTGGAACACCAAAATGAGCGTATTGGTAATTCATTAAATGATCGCGAGCGTTAAATGCGGCCTCTGAAATACCCCATGGCAATTCCCGTTTATGGGCATATTGTATTTGACAACGAATAATCAATCGATTTGTTTGATCTAGGAGAGATCCTAAAGGTTCATGCATTATGAGAGATGGCATAAGATATTCGAACATCGATCCAGACCATGATAGGAGCGCACCTTTCCAACCTATGGGTACGAGGAGTCGGCCAAGACGAAACCAATGTTTAAGTTTTATGTCTCCTTTTGCGATAGCAAAAAAACTTGCAAGACGTGCTTCTGAAGCAAGTAGATCATAACAATTGTCATCGAGTTTGTTTTCTTGAACACGATATCCAATAGATAAGAGATGCCGTTTAGGCTGTTCTAAAAAGTCAAATTTCATATCAAAGGCTACTTGCCGTGCCACTATAGCCAGTCTGTTTAATTTTTTACGTAATTTGTCAGTATCACAATGAGCAGTCGCATCATAATGATAAGCGTTACAGGTATCGATAACGCATTTAGCCCAAGAAAGCGCATGAGCAGATTCTATCGTTTGAATTTTGTGGTCAAGTTCACTGACTAAGTGCACAATATCGTGGGCTGCATGTGAAAGGTCTGTGATGTGAGAAGGAATCGTATTTTCTTGTTCTACAAAAGTGAGGACAGAGTCATGAAAACGAGTGATGTTTTCTTCAATTTTTTGACGTAAAGAGCGTAAATTGGGTTGATGATCTGGAATTTCTCTGACAGTTTCTTCAAGAATAGCAAGAACATCCGATAAGCCTTCTCGATCACTTTGAAAAAAAAGATGCGGTTTTTCAGCCCATTCACTTAAGGCAGAAGAGAGTGTTATCAAATGACCGGCAAGATTTCCTGAATCAACGGTTGATACATAAGTAGGTAAAAGAGGCCTGAGTGTATCCGTTTCATACCAATTATAGAGATGACCACGGAACTTTTCCATTTTTGTAAGAGAGCGTAATGTACACTCAATACGGGTAATGGTCTCTTCAAAACCAATCCAGCCAAAATCACGTGCCGCAATAATAGAAAGGAGATAAACGCCAATATTCGTAGGAGATGTACGTTGAGCAACAAGAGGTTCAGGATCTTCTTGAAAATTATCGGGAGGCAAATAGTTGTTTTGTGCATTGACAAAGGTTGTATAATAAAGCCATGTACGCCGTGCAATAGAGCGAAGTTTTTTTTCATCTTTTGAAGAAAGATCAAGGCTATCTTGAAAGGTTGAAGGTTGACTCACAATCCAAGCAATGAAGGGTGAAAAAAACCATGCTATCCCAAAAGGCAAAGCAATCAAGCTTGCAAAACTATCAGAAAAAAGAGGGAGTGCTATAGTAAGGATACCAATAAGCGATGCTGGTGCCATTGTAAAAACATAGAAACGCAAACTATTGGGCATTGATTTTGTTGCGGCAGAAGTTTTCCATTCAAGAAGATGCTGTTTTGAAATCGTCATACGATAGAGTGTACGAATAATCGCATCGGTCATAAAATACGCCGAATGAGCAAGAAACGTCGTTTTAAGAAATATATCAGCGCTTGTAAGAGCAGTTTTGTTCCAAATTAATTGAAAATGTCCACGCAAAGAATGATCTATATTGGACGAGACTAGCGTTTTTAATACACATAGAATGGGAGAAATGAAGGAGCTAAACAACAAGAATATTTGCCAGACAATTGCACTCTTGAAAGACAAAAAAGCCCATCCTGCAAATGCTGCGATTAACCACATAAGTGGAGTAAGAGAACGACGTAAATTATCCTGCATTTTCCAACGCGTCACGAAACTTATTTGACGGTGGAAAAAAAGATAAGGCAAAAGCTGCCAATCACCGCGAATCCAGCGATGATAACGCATAACATCAATATTATAAGCGGTTGGATAATCTTCAATGACTTCTATGCTACTCACCAGAGCAGTACGAGCATAACCTCCTTCTAAGAGATCATGACTAAGGATAGTATTTTCTTTAATTTTGCCATCAAGCGCTTGTTCGAATGCATCAATATTATAAAGACCTTTACCGATAAAGGTACCTTCTCCTAAAAGATCTTGATAAGTATCAGAAACGGCAAAAACATAAGGATCAATGCCACGGTTGATAGAAAAAACCCGTTGGAGAATTGATGTTTTTTTTCCTGTTGTAAGCGAAGGAATAATGCGTGGTTGTAAAATGCTATAGCCCTTTACAACCTTTCCACTTTGCGGATCAAAAATGGGATGATTGAGTGGATGGTTAAGCTTTCCAACAAGTTTTGCGACGCTCTCTGGAGTAAGACGTGTATCACAATCCAACGTCATAACAAAACGGCAATCCATAGGAAGATGTGGATTGGGAGGATAAAAGCTTGTGTTTTCATCGCCTCTTAAGAGCCGATTGAGTTCATGAAGTTTTCCTCGCTTTCGTTCCCAACCCATCCAACATTTTTCGCTTGTATTATAAAGGCGTCGGCGATGTAAAAGGAAAAAAAGAGGAAGTTCATCACGATGATAACGACTATTGAGTTTATCAATACTCTTTTGCGCATAGTGCAATAAATCAAGATCATCTTGCGTTTCTCTCAATGGAGCATCCACCCAATCTGTAATGAGTGCAAAATGAATGGCACCTTTAGGATTGGAAAGATAGTGCACTTCAAGACTGCGTACTTGTTCATCAATATCATCGCGTGATGTCATCAAAGTAGGTACAACAACCATTGTCCGTGCATGTTTTGGAATACCTTCTTTATATTCATAGCCAATGAGTTGTCTTGATGGGACAAACCATGAAACAACAGTGTTAAATAAAGCAAAAGCAGCATCGATAGCAGGAAAAAGCGCTAATACAGTAAAGCAAAAAGACATCCATGATGTCATGCCAGATATTTGTAAAAGGGCGTAAATTACAAGCAAAAGAGCGAGCGTCAGAAAAGAGACAGGAATGGCGATGACTCTCAATTTTGAGCAAGAAGCTCGTGTCCATTTTATGAGAAAGGGCGGGATATATCCACAAGCCTTTTCAAATATGCCACGACCATCATCAACAAGGTACCACCCCACACAAGAATGATGAGGCATATCTTTAGAAGTGGAATTTGCCATTTCTACAACTTTATGTGCAATTTCCAGCTCACTAAGAGGCGAAAAGCGTGCAACTTTTTCAATGACTTGTCGATAAATATTGCGTGAGTGAGAATCAATTTCAGAAAAATCACTATTTTTACGCAAAATAGAATCGACACAACTCACTGTTTCAAACCATGCTGTCCAATCAACATCATCTATAGCTTTAAGAGCACGGATAATATTTCCCATGGTCACACCATCTGCTGCTTGTCGGGTATGTTCATCAGCTGTTGCAATTTCTAAGCTACTGCCTTGGCTTTTCAATTGCTTTTCAAGCCAAGTTAATGCTACGGTTGAATCGACAGATGCACTGCGTAGGCGATAGAATAAATGTGCTGAAAACGTTGGATCAACAGTAAACGGTTTATACTGCGTAAAGAGAGAGTGTAGATTTGTTTTATTTTCTACAAAAGAAATTTTATTAGCTACTTGATTAGCAAGATGGCGCATATGTCGCGCTTTTTCGATACGGACTGAAAGACGACGGACATTTTCAATGAGCAGCATTTGCATAACAGAAGGAAGAGCCCACAATTCACCAATTGTGAGCGCACAAACTTCTTGAAATCCGTTGGTTATAGCAGTGAGTGTTTCTTGTGAAAAGCTGCTATCGGTATGCGCAATATAAAGCCAAGTTAAAGCAAAAATTCGTGGTATTCCCGCTTTGTGTGTAGAAAGAGGAAGTTGCTTTATGAAAGACTTGGGCAGATTACGACGTAGCTTTTGTATGGTTTTATCAATGGTGTAATGATTATCAATGAGCCATTGAGCAGACGGTGCGATGGTCTCATCATTTCGGGCAGCAAAATCACTGGTATGAAAGGCATGAAGAATAAGTTTAGCATTTTCATTCAATCTCTTGCGAAAATCTTCTACTCCGTCATATTCAGGGAGTAAAATTTCTTTACCAGAAGCTATAGCATGCCCTAAGTTATAAAGATCTTCCTGTACCTTATAAATTGCACGAAGAGGAAAATCCGTATTAATAAAATAGCCTTTTTTCTCTTTTTGAGAAAAAAAGCACTTTATGAAAGGTATTATGCACGTCATAATGTCCCATTGTTATCCAATTACATCGTTTTTATTTAAATTGTAAGCATTTTATCTGAATAGTGAACCGTTGATAGACAAAAAACAAACTTTTTGTTTTTATTTGCAAGCATTTATAATTTTTGACGCCAATAATTAGAAAATAAGCAGACAATTTTTTAGAAAATAAAAAGGTCACCCTAAAATGAGTGACCTTAATAACACCGTCAACTTTAGTGATTGATGATTAATCTTGTTCTTGTTTTTTCAAAGCTGCACCAAGAATATCACCAAGAGAAGCACCTGAGTCTGTAGAACCATATTGTGCAACAGCTTCTTTTTCCTCTGCAATTTCTAAAGCTTTAATCGATACTGAAATTTTACGTGTTTTTTTATCAAATGCTGTAATGCGAGCATCAACCTTTTGCCCAATTGCAAAACGCTCAGGACGTTGCTCATCACGATCACGCGCGAGATCAGCGCGTCGAATGGTTGTCTCAAGGTTGTGGTCAATCAATTTCACACCAATGTCATTGTCGTTAACAGCAATCACTTCGCATGTTACAACAGCACCTTTTCGCAATTCGCCAGAAGCAGCTGCTTCTCCAACTTTATCACTGGAAAGCTGCTTAATTCCAAGGGAAATGCGCTCTTTTTCAATGTCAACATCAAGGACCACAGCTTTAACGATATCGCCTTTATTGTAAGTATCAATAACTTGTTCACCAGGACGGTTCCAATCAAGATCAGACAAATGAACCATACCGTCAACATCGCCTTCAAGCCCAATAAACAGACCAAATTCTGTTTTATTTTTAACCTCTCCTTCAATTTGCGAATTGACAGGAAATTTATTGGCAAAAGCTTCCCATGGATTTTCAAATGTTTGCTTTAAGCCAAGAGAAATACGCCGTTTAGAAGGATCAATCTCAAGAACAACCACTTCTACTTCTTGTGATGTAGACAGAATTTTTCCAGGATGAACATTTTTCTTCGTCCAGCTCATTTCAGAAACATGGATCAGCCCTTCAATTCCTGGTTCAATTTCAACAAAACCACCGTAATCAGTAATGTTGGTAACAGCACCCGTAATTTTTTTACCAATCGGATACCGAACACTGATGCTTTCCCAAGGATCACTTTCAAGCTGTTTCATTCCAAGAGAAATACGGTGCGTATCTTGATTAATGCGAATAATCTGCACTTTAATCGTTTGGCCAATTGTGAGCACTTCAGATGGGTGATTAACACGCCGCCATGCCATATCTGTAACGTGCAAGAGACCATCAATCCCACCAAGATCAACAAAGGCACCATAATCTGTGATATTTTTCACCACACCTTCAACGATTTGGTTTTCTTCAAGATTTTGTACAATTTCTGAACGTTGCTCAGCGCGACTTTCTTCTAAAACAGTGCGACGTGAGACCACAATATTGCCACGACGACGATCCATCTTCAAAATTTCAAAGGACTGTGAATTATGCATGAGAGGTGAAACATCGCGAATGGGACGAATATCAACTTGGCTGCGCGGCAAGAAAGCAACGGCACCATCAAGATCGACTGTAAAACCACCTTTTACTTGGCTAAAGATCACTCCATCAACGCGCGCACCAGCATTGAATTTTTCCTCTAAACGGACCCAACTTTCTTCGCGCCGTGCTTTTTCACGCGATAAAACAGCTTCACCCATCGCATTTTCAATGCGTTCAATGTAAACCTCAACTTCATCGCCAACTTGCAAAGAACCGTCTTTTGCTTTAGCTCCAAATTCTTTGAGAGGAATACGTCCTTCGACTTTAAGACCAGCATCAATAATGGCCATGTCTTTTTCGATTGCAATAACACGACCTTTAACAACAGATCCTTCATTAAGATCATTAGTTTGAAAAGATTCTGTTAAAAGGGCTTCAAAATCCGCTGTTGTGGGATTGTACTGTGACATAAGAACTCCTAATATATACCTTGTATTATAAGGTATGAGCGCTAGGTTAGTGTTAACATAAGCAACTCCTAGCCTTTTTCCTTGAATAAAGGAAGAAAAGTTAGCGCTAGGCTGGAAGTTACCTTAACGAATTTATCCAATTATATGCATTTTTATGATTGGATCAATAAAACTGCATGCAATTTCAAATGTTGCTTCTATACTCAATTCTGACGTATCAAGCAAGTGGGCGTTTTTTGCTGGTTTTAGTGGACTTTGTTTGCGCGTTATATCGCGACTGTCGCGCTGTTCAAGTTGAGCTAGGATTTCATGATAATTTGCCTGAACACCTTTTTTTAAAATCTCCTGATAGCGACGTTTGGCGCGTGTTTGAACATTGGCTAGAACATAAAACTTGATATCGGCATCAGGACAAACAATAGTTCCGATATCACGCCCATCAAGCACACAGCCGGGTAAAACTTTAGAAAAGTTGCGTTGTTTTTCGACAAGAATTTTGCGTACAGCAGGGTTAATCGCTATTTTTGAAGCCGCTTCACCAAGTTCATGAGAAGAAAGAAGAGAAGGATTTAAGGTGTTAAAATCGAGTTCTTTAGCATAAATAATAGCATTTTTTTCATCATTAAGAGCTAAATTTTGTTGTAAAAGCGTATGAGCAACACTACGATAAGTAAGACCAGTATCGAGATAGCGAAGACGATAATGTACAGCAATTTTGCGTGCTAAGGTTCCTTTGCCTGAGGCTGCAGGTCCATCAATGGCAATAACAAAAGGCTTCAAGCGATTTCCCCCCCAAGTTGTTTTATAAAAGGAATAAATTCTGGAAAGCTCGTAGCGATCATTCGTTTATCATCAATGGTAACAGGTTTTTCTGATACAAGCCCAAAAATGAGAAAACACATAGCAATTCGATGATCAAGATGTGTGGAGACATGTCCACCACCCAAACCTTTGGCAGAACCTTTCCCATAAACAATAAGAAAATCTTGACCTTCTTCACAGTCTACGCAATTAATTTTTAATCCTTGAGCAACAGCAGACAGTCGATCTGATTCCTTTACACGCAATTCTTCAATTCCTAACATCACTGTTTTGCCTTCTGCAAAGGCTGCTGCTACTGCCAAAGCAGGATATTCATCAATCATCGATGGAGCACGTTCTTTGGGCACCGTAACGCCTCTAAGAACCGATGATTTTATCCGTAGATCAGCAACATCCTCTCCACCTGTTTGACGTCGGTTCAAAAATTCAATTTGAGCACCCATTTCCCACAATGTTTCGATAAGTCCCATTCGAGAGTTATTTATCAAAACATTTTCAATGGTGATATCAGAGTCTTCTACAAGAAGGGCTGCGATAATTAGAAAAGCAGCAGAAGAAGGATCACCCGGAATATGAATTGTTTGCCCAATAAGATGGGGTTGACCGTTAAGATGAATCAAACGCGCACCTTCATTATCTTTTTCTATTTCAAGTTGTGCACCGAATGCTTTTAACATTTTTTCCGTATGATCTCGTGTCAGAACTGGTTCAATAACAGTTGTAATGCCGGCGGTATTGAGTCCAGCAAGCAAGACTGCTGATTTAATTTGAGAGGAAGCTATTGGAACACGGTAACGAATCGGATTAGCCATTTTCGGGCCATAAAGCGTTAAAGGAAGGTGATCGTCGTGCGTTGCTTCAATTTCAACCCCCATGAGACGCAGTGGATCAAGGATACGTCCCATTGGACGTTTAGAGAGAGAAGCATCACCAATAAAGGTTGTTTTCATATGATATGGACCAACCATTCCCATAACCAAACGAGCACCCGTTCCAGCGTTTCCAAAGTCTAAAGGTTTTTGTGCAGCTAAAAGGCAACCATTCCCTGTTCCTCGTATGGTCCAGAAGCCATCTTTTTTAATAATACAGGCACCCATAGCTTGCATAGCAGCAGCTGTATTGAGTACATCAGCGCTTTCAAGTAATCCATGAATATGTGTCTCACCACTTGCTAATCCTCCCAATATAAGAGAGCGATGAGAGATTGATTTATCTCCTGGTATTTTAATTTTTCCAGAGAGACTACTCGATTTATAGGTGGTTATAGGGATTGCTTTTTGCATGGAAATTCTATTTAATTCTATCTAACTTTTATGAAATTGTGCATCCTTTAGCACATGCTTTAAAAGACGTCATGAAAAAATCACTGTGGAACAGTGTATTTATCTTTGACAAAGGCATTATTTTTCGATTAAGCACCATACAATTTATCTTTTAATGGAATAATAGTTAATCAAAGAGGCACGGTTTATGGCAAAACAAGAACTTGGAACTAAACGTGTTGATCCAGAAACGGGAAAAAAATTTTACGATCTAAATCGCGATCCTATTGTGTCGCCCTATACAGGAATTTCTTATCCGCGTTCTTACTTTGAAGTTGCAGCAGCTGAAGCAAACAATGAGGAAGACGTTGATGCTGAAGAGCTTGATACAGCACTTGAAAAATCTGCTTTTATGCTTCTTGAAGAGGATGATGAGGATTCTAAAGATGACGATCTTCCTGATTTAGAAGATAGTGATGTAGATCTCGGTGATGACGATGATACATTTTTATCTCATGATGATGACGATGAAGATGATGACGTTACTGATATTCTCGGAGGCGGTGTTTCTAATGATGACGATGCTTAAGAGAAGTAAAAGAGGATATCTTTTCCATTGAATGTAAATTCTTCTTGATCTTCAATTTTGATCGTTCTAGAAAAGCTGAAATTGTATACTTCCCTTTTGGGAAAGATTGTTTTTGTAGGGGCTATAGCTCAGCTGGGAGAGCGCTTGCATGGCATGCAAGAGGTCAGCGGTTCGATCCCGCTTAGCTCCACCAAAAGGACCAGCTATCCTATCAAGGGTTAATTATAATAGAGAATGTGTGCATCAATTTAAAAGGTCTATGTGCTATTTAATCATCATTCCAATAGCGCCTGTTCCTTGCATTTTTATGATATTATAACACATTTTTAATCATTTGTTGGATTATAAAATTTTACTGTCGTAACTGTAAAAGTAGATAATTTTTATGCTTTGCATAGAAATAGACGATGAGCTGTTTAACTTACGCTTTGTTTTAAAGGACAAATTTTGAATTCCCTTTATCACAATATTTCCACAAAATCATAATATGTTGGTTATCTATATCTTTTTAAAAGGTACGAAGTACCTAAACAGAGATGAGAGAATAAAATATTAAAATATACTTCTCAGTTATTGCGAATGAGAACTTTTTTTGAGTATTTTTACCCTAGTCAGATGTCCTGCAAATTAAAAAATTGCCCACCTTGAGTAGCATCTACCTGCTCAATACTAAGGTATATTCACGCTTAAATAACATATTGAATCAATTAATTTTGTTTCCTTGCCCGTCACAAGCAAGGTTGAGTTGTGAAAGCAAAGTGGCGCCATCATTATATGTGCTAATTCCCTATGTTGCCGATAATTCTTACATTTGAGAATGTTCATAAAAAACATTTTTAGTCTTTTCTTTCACAGTTTTTATCCACATGCCAATTACGCTTGTTATGTGCAAGCCAATAGTTTTTATTGATTTAATCTCAAGAGATCTGAAATGATAAAACCCTACGCCATTCGAGATTCTTACTTTGAATATGATGCTCGAATTGCATTTTTTTGATTGCTATTTTATACGCTTAACAAAGAAAATATTCATGTAATAATCAGCCAGTAATACGCATAATGAAAATAAAAAATGATATTAAACTTTAAAATTTTTCTTTAATAATCTCTGATATTTAGACCTGTGCGAAATGCCTGAGCCAAATAGGATATAGTTTCCATTGTAAATTTTTTAAACAAAGAAGGTAAAAATATCGAGAGTACAGTCAAATATATTGAGCATTGCAAAAGCTTTCTGTCTCTTGGGTTTATTCTAAAAAATAACAATTTATTTCATTTAACAATCAGAAAAACGATACAACCTTATTACGCCATAAGAAATTTGGCTCTCAAATAATTTTACCGCAACAATTCCCTAATTGAGATTTTCAAAAATCTTCCCTAATGCCATCCACATCTCTTTAATTGCTGTTCATAGAGCCTTGATATCCTTGCCATGCGCTGTGCTGCCTGTGAAAGTGCAGCAGTGACACGCCCGCCACGCGCATAAGCACCATGTCCCATATGATAATTTAAATAAAGGCTATATGCATCATCAAATCTCACCCCATTGCGTTGAACACTTTGGCGATGGTACCAAGCAACAAAATCAGCAGAATCTGCAAAATTCGTACGCCATGCAAAAGATCTGCCCGTAGAGCGAAGATACATTGCCCATGTACTGTCAAGCGCTTGAGAATAACCATAAGCTGTCGACCGACGCTTCCATGGAATAAAACCAAGTAGTTTCTTGCGTGGAGGACGTGCATTGTGACGAAAGCTCGATTCCATCTTAATAGTTGCAAGAATAATCGGCATAGGAATCCCATAGCGCATTTCCGCTCTTTGAGACACCTTACCCCAATTGTCAAAAAAACCATTTTTTTGTGCCAAAATAGCACAAGCATTGTTTGTGTGGGTGGGAGTGGTCGTTGCACACCCATCTAGCAGAAACACCAGTGCCCCTAAAAACAAAAGGTGTCGCATATTCCTATTCCTCTCGTTTAAGAAATAAAACAAGATAGAGATACTAAAAAAGTATTACCAATCAATAAAGAACATGATCTGACTTGTGATTTTAAAAAGCTTTCTTTGCTTTATTCCTCGTCAGCAAAACGCAATGTTTGCGACTGAGCCAATGTTGTTATTTTTGTTTGTTCAGAGTGATTCTCTTTTAATTCGACAGTTTCAATGCGATTTGCCCGTTTCATAATTTTGGAGGATGATATCAAAATTCCCTCTATATCTTCACCTGCTTTGTGAAAGTGCTTCTGTAACGCACGAACACGTATATCCATTCGTCCAAAATCTTCCATCAATTTTGCTACTTCTGATTGAATTAAATGTGCTTGTTCACGCATCCGTGCATCTTTCATAATGGTTTGTACCACTTGGACAGAAAGCATCAACAAAGATGGTGAAACAATAATCACATGGGCTCTATTGGATTTTTGTACCAATGCCTCAAAGTCCTCATAAATTGTTGCAAAAATCGATTCAGATGGCACAAAAAGGAAAGCAGTGTCATGGGTTTCTCCCGGAATCAAATATTTTTGTGCAATATCACGAATATGAACTTCCATATCGGTACGAAATTGGCGTTCTGCCTCTTGACGCTCTTGCGCTGATTCTGCCTTACGCATAGCATTCCAAGCCTCCAGAGGGAATTTAGCATCAACAACAAGAGAAGGGGCTTTATTGGGCATATGAATGAGACAATCTGGGCGCTTTCCATTGGAAAGAACAGCCTGAAAAGCATAAGCATTTGTTGGTAAGGCATCGGCAATAATTGCTTCCATCCGCCCCTGACCAAAAGTACCACGTGTCTGCTTATTGCTTAAAATGGACTGCAACTGAACAACTTGTCCCGTAAGAGATTGAATATTATTTTGTGCCGCATCAATCACTGCTAAACGCTCTTGCAAACGATTCAAATTTTCATAAGTGGATTTGGTCTGTACCTGAAGTGTTTGGCCTAAGCTTGTTGTCATCCCATTGAGTTGCTCACTGAGTGATTTATTCAATTCAGCCTGCCGTTGACCAAAAATTTCCGCCATCGTTTGCATTCGCCCTTGCATTTCAGCTTGTGTTTTCAGCAAGGTAGCCATCTGCATTTGTGCCTCACGTGCGCGTTCAGCAATTTCATTTTCCAAAAATGCTTTTTTTCGATGAGAATGTATCAACATAAAAAATGCCAAACAGACAAATATAAATAAAAGCAAAAGCATTAGTTTAGAAAAAAACTCACCAACGAGTATGGAAAAAAACGAATCAAACATAAATTGTAATATAACGCTCTTGTTGTAAAAAAACGCAAGAATCCGTTATTCAATATTGACCAATAACAAACCATTGATTAATCTCTACTTATGCCAATGAGATCTTTAGTTACTTTACCTGATCCGATTTTACGGGAAGTGTCCAGACCTGTTGAGCAGGTCGATTCAGCTCTCCAAAAACTTGCGGATGATATGTTGGAAACCATGTATAATGCTAAAGGCGTTGGTCTTGCTGCTATTCAAATTGGTATACCGCTACGTATGTTGGTTATAGATGTCTCTGGAAATTCTGAAGATGAGCAGAAAAAACCATTTGTTATTATCAACCCTGAAATTTTATGGCTTTCAGATGAACGTAATATTTACAAAGAAGGTTGTCTTTCTATTCCTGACTATTTTGCAGAGGTTGAACGTCCTAAACGCCTTCGTGTTCGCTATCAGAACCGTGAAGGAAAACAAACAGAAATTGAAGCAGACGATCTCTTAGCAACTTGCTTGCAGCATGAAATTGATCATTTAGATGGGCGCCTTTTTATTGATTACATTTCAAAGATCAAACGCGATATGGTGATACGAAAATTTAAAAAACGCGCAAAAGAAAAAAACATGCAGGAAGCAGTTTTGTAATGGCTTTACGATTAGCTTTTATGGGGACTCCAGATTTTTCTGTTCCTATTTTACATGCTTTATTGGATGCAGGTCATGATGTTGTTGCTGTTTATAGTCAACCCCCTCGCCCAGCAGGACGTCGAGGACTTAAATTAATCCCCTCAGCTGTTCAAAGTGCAGCGCAAGAAAAATCTATTCCCATCTTTACGCCACAAACACTCAAAACAATCGAACAACAGGAGCAATTTGCAGCACTTTCTGTTGATGCTGCTATTGTGGTGGCTTATGGACTCCTTTTACCCAAAGCTATTCTCGAAACGCTGCGTTTTGGTTGTTTTAATGCCCACGCTTCACTCTTACCACGTTGGCGTGGTGCTGCGCCTATTCAACGAGCAATTATGGCTGGTGATAAAGAAACAGGTATTATGATCATGAAAATGGATGAAGGACTTGATACGGGACCTATCGCTCTTTCTCGCTCCATCCCCATTACTGATAACACCACCACTGCTGAGCTTTTAAACAAACTTTCACATATTGGCGCAGAACTTATGGTAGAAACCCTATCAACTCTTGAAAAAGGACAACTTAAACTGACCCCACAATCAGAGGAAGGCATCACCTATGCTGCCAAAATCAAAAAGGAAGAGACCCGCATTAATTGGACAAAACCTGCAGAGTTTATTCATAGGCATATCCGTGCGCTCTCTTCTTCTCCTGGCTGCTGGTGCAATATGAATATTGGGGGACGAGAAGAACGTGTAAAAATTCTTGATAGTCGCTTAACAACAGGTCCTTCTCTTGAAATTGGACGAATAGAACCAGATTCTTTGATTGTCCATTGTGGACAAGGGCGGATAGAAATAACCTCTCTCCAAAGATCGGGTGGTAAAGTCCTTGATAGCGCAACCTTTTTGCGAGGCGCTCATATTTCTGCTGTTTTTTAAGATGCCACGTTTTAAACTCACTCTTGAATATGATGGCTCAAATTATGCTGGTTGGCAGCGTCAAGCAAAACTTCTCACTATACAAGGAGCTCTTGAACAGGCGCTCTTTTCCTTTAGTGGACAACAATTGACCATAACAACAGCAGGAAGAACCGATGCGGGCGTACACGCTACGGGACAAGTTGCGCATGTTGATTTCATAAAAAACTGGCATCCCCATACTGTACGTGATGCGCTCAATGCTCTTTTACGTAAACAGGGAGAAGCGATTTCAATCTTAAACGTACAAAATGTTCCTGATGACTTTGATGCACGATTTTCCGCAACCAAACGCCATTATCTTTTTAAAATACTTAATCGTCGCTCTCCACCAGCCTTAAATGCCAAACGCGTGTGGTGGTTGCCAAAGCCTCTTAATGCTGAAGCCATGCATGAAGCTGCTCAAAAGCTTGTAGGAAAACATGATTTTACCACTTTCCGTTCAGCACATTGCCAAGCCAAAAGCCCTATTCGCACCCTTGAACGCCTCGATATTCAAAGAGAAGGAGATGAAATTTTCCTTTATGCGCAAGCCCGTTCTTTTCTTCATCATCAAATCCGTTCATTCGCAGGAAGCCTCATGGAAGTGGGTATTGGACGTTGGACAGCTCAAGATCTCGAAGCAGCTCTTCATGCTAAAGATCGTAAACGTTGTGGTGTTGTTGCTCCTCCTTCAGGACTTTATTTAACCAAAGTAGAGTATTAATTATCCTTCAAGAGTGGACATCTTAAAAGTCGTCAAGGCAGTTTATAAAAAGAACGAATTTCTTCAAAAGCTTCTGCTGCTGTATTGACAAATTTCATATAATTAACATCAGTAGGAGAAATTGTACCTTGTTCAGACAGATACTCAAAATTGATAGCATTGCTCCAGAACTCTTTGCCAAACAATAAAATTGGTACCTGTTTCATACGCCCCGTCTGTACTAAAGTTAACGTCTCAAACAGTTCATCCAGAGTCCCAAATCCTCCAGGGAAAATAGCTAATGCTTTCGCTCGTAATAAAAAATGCATTTTGCGCATCCCAAAATAATGAAAATTGAAACACAAATGCGGCGACACATACGAATTAGGCTCTTGCTCATGTGGTAAAATAATATTCAAGCCAATCGTTGGGGCACCAACATCACAAGCACCACGATTTCCCGCCTCCATGATTCCTGGTCCGCCCCCCGTAACAACCACAAATTCACGATATTCTGTCGTAGCGGAATAAAGTGAGCACAAACGCGCAAACTCTCTTGCTTCATCGTAATAATGTGACATAGCATGCAAATTTTTCTTTTGTATTTCATTTTTTGCAGCCCACGCTGCTTGCCCAGGTTCAGGAATACGCGAACCACCAAAAAAAACAACTGTTGATTGAATGTCATATTCTTTAAGGGTTATTTCCGGCTTTAAAAATTCAAGACCAATACGTTGTGAGCGCAACTCTGGACGCATTATAAAATCTTGATCGATATAGGCTAAACGATAAGTAGACGAACGCATTTGTGCTGAATTAGAGATTTTATGTATTTGTAGAGCATCCTTCGTATGGAGAAGTGGTGTCCAATTTTCTTGCTCCTCTTTTCTTTTTTCTTTACAGCTTTTTTTCATGCACCTGTCCTACTTCCTCATCGTTTTATTGACTGAACACATTTCTTCGCGTAGTTCATAGAGAATAAACCTTGAAGCTTTCAACTTGTTTAACGGAACTCTCGTCATGACCCATCTCACACAACTTGAAATGATTATCGAACAAGCTTTTGACGATCGCGATTCTGTCAATACTACCACAAAAGGCGAAATCCGTGAGAGTGTCGAACATGCATTGAACCTTCTTGATAAAGGTGAAATCCGTGTTGCAGAACGACAAAAAAATGGACAATGGCATGTTCATCAATGGTTGAAAAAAGCGGTTTTGCTCTCTTTTCGGCTTAATCCTATGCAACTTATTACTGGTGGAATCAATGGAACACATTGGTGGGATAAAGTTCCTTCAAAATTCTCTGGTTGGCAAGAAGCAGATTTTAAAAGTGCTGATTTCCGTTCCGTTCCTGGAGCCATTGTACGCTATTCTGCTTACATTGCACCCAACGTTATATTGATGCCATCCTTTGTTAATCTTGGTGCTTTTGTAGATGAGGGCACAATGGTTGATACATGGACCACCGTTGGTTCTTGTGCACAAATTGGTAAACATGTCCATCTTTCTGGCGGTGTTGGTATTGGAGGTGTTTTGGAACCACTGCAAGCAAACCCAACAATCATTGAAGATCATTGCTTTATCGGTGCTCGCTCTGAAATTGTTGAAGGCTGTATTATCCGTGAAGGTGCTGTTTTGGGAATGGGAGTCTTTATTGGAAAATCTACAAAGATTATTGATCGTACAACAGGTGAAATTTTTATCGGTGAAGTACCAGCCTATTCAGTGGTCGTGCCAGGTTCTTTCCCTGGAAAACCTTTACCAAATGGTGAAGCAGGACCAAACCTTTATTGTGCTGTTATTGTAAAACGCGTTGATCAAAAAACACGAGAAAAAACATCCATTAATGATCTTTTACGTTCTTAGACACAAGATTAATTCATAATAATATTTCATCGTTTTTTAACTTGAATAATAACCTCGAATACAAGGATTCTCTCATTTCAAATCCTTTCATAGTGAATCAATCACTATCATTTCCTTGCACGTTACAAACGCAGTTAGTGTGTGGGTAAGAAACACTTTAAGTAAAGAGTAAAAATATCTTTAATGAATTCTCTTAAGTGATAAGGATTGCCATAATATTTTGAGCTGAAAAAGAGTATTATAGGTGCGCTTTGCACCTTTATGACGCGTAAAGACGCTGATGCCAAAGGGATTTTATATTATTCACTGTGTATTTTACTTTATATTTTTCACAGCCCCCATTGCGAAATGAAGTTGATACATTGAGTGATGATTCACTAAAACAAGCGCGCCAATATGCAACATAAATGTATTTCGTTTAAAGTATTCTTTTTTACGTGAGAAGCATGACACCATTACGCAATACACAAAAATATGAAGCACAGCGCAATTTTATTTAAAAGTGTTCTTTAAGCATCTGAACCAATCGACAAAAGCAAAAGCACAATCAATGAGAGACAATACTCCTTTTTTCATTATTTGTTCATTTTGAGCGCTTGAATAAATGCCGATTGTGGAATTTCTACTTTTCCAAATTGGCGCATCCGCTTTTTGCCTTCTTTTTGCTTTTCCAAAAGTTTGCGCTTACGCGTGACATCACCCCCGTAACATTTCGCTGTTACATCTTTACGCAAAGCACGAATTGTTTCACGCGCTATAACTTTACCACCAATAGCCGCTTGAACTGGAATCTGAAACATATGCTGGGGAATAAGATCTTTCAGTTTTTCACACATGGAACGCCCGCGCTTTTCTGCAATCGTGCGGTGCACAAGCATAGACAATGCATCTATAGACTCTCCATTTACCAAAATAGACATTTTAACTAAATCCCCCTCCGCATAATCGGTCATCTGATAATCAAAAGAAGCATAACCCTTTGAGATCGACTTTAGCCGATCATAAAAATCAAAAACAACTTCATTCAGTGGTAAATCATACGTTATCATAGCACGGGTTCCAACATAGGACAAACCAACCTGTACCCCCCGCCGCTCTTGGCATAGTTCTAAAATTGACCCAAGATAATTATCAGGAGTCATGATTGTCGCCCGAATCCATGGTTCTTCAATGGAAGAAATTTTAACCACATCAGGCATATCCGCTGGATTGTGCAACTCTTTAACAGAACCATCATTCATATTCATGCGATAAACAACCGAAGGTGCTGTCGCGATTAAATCCAAATTAAACTCACGCTCTAATCGCTCTTGAATAATTTCAAGATGAAGAAGTCCCAAAAAGCCACAGCGAAAACCAAATCCCAAAGCCGCAGATGTTTCCATTTCAAAAGAAAAACTCGCATCATTTAAGCGTAATTTGCCCATGGCTGCACGCAAATCATCAAAATCGGCAGCATCTATTGGAAAAAGACCACAAAATACAACTGGTTGCGCAGGCTTAAAACCAGGTAAAGCATTTTCACAAGGACGGCGCTCTTCAGTAATCGTATCCCCAACCCGTGTATCTGCTACCTCTTTGATAGAGGCAGTGATAAAACCAATCTCGCCTGGTCCTAACTCATCAACCTGTACCATTTTAGGTGTAAACACCCCAACGCGCTCAACTGGATATTTTGCTCCTGTACCCATCATACGAATGGTTTGGCCTTTTTTTAAAATACCATCTATCACCCGTACCAAAACAATGACACCAAGATATGCATCATACCAGCTATCAACCAACATTGCTTTCAAGGGATTTGCAACATCGCCTGTATGGGGAGGTGGTAATTGTGCAACAATTGCCTCCAAAACATCAGGAACACCCAAACCTGTTTTTGCTGATATTTCTACTGCTTGAGATGTATCAATGCCTATCACATCTTCAATTTGTTCTTTAACACGCTCAGGTTCTGCTGCTGGAAGATCAACTTTATTGAGTACAACAACCAATTCATGCGAATTATCAATCGCTTGATAAACATTTGCTAACGTCTGTGCCTCTACACCTTGGCTTGCATCTACCACCAACAGAGAACCTTCACAAGCTGCCAATGAACGCGAAACCTCATAAGCAAAATCCACATGACCAGGTGTATCCATAAGATTTAAAATATAGGTTTCACCATTCTTTGCCTTATAGTGTAAACGTACCGTTTGTGCTTTAATAGTAATTCCACGTTCACGCTCAATATCCATGGAATCGAGTACTTGTTCTTTCATCTCACGTGTATCAAGTCCACCTGTTATTTGGATCAAACGATCAGCTAAAGTGGATTTGCCGTGATCAATATGCGCCACGATGGAAAAATTACGAATATAATTACGATCTATTGTCATATAAGGCGATTTAGCAAAGAATAATACAAAACGCAAAGACCAATTATGCTCCGGCTTCTATCAAAAGAATATAAACCTAAAAAGCTTCTCAAAACACAACTTTTCATAACCTAAAAAATAAGGCTTTTATTTGCTAAATTAAATCCAACGGTGCTAAAATGATATTTTCACATCTTATTTTATGACTCATATGCTGGATAAACCGATACCATCACACATTTTGCCAGCCTCCAATGTTGCAACAATCCTTTACACTTGAAAAAGTTTATAAGAGATATGCCTTTCTTGTACAGTTTTTACCCACATGGACTACCTGCTTGTAACGTGTCAGCAAGTAGATTTGGATTGATTTAATATGAAAACGATTTGAAGTGAGAAAATTTTACGGTATTCAGGGTTCTAATTCAATGTGAATAATTCTATATTATAATTATAAATCAATGTGTTATAATATTTATATGATGGGCGTGTATATCACTTAAGCTTGCAATAAAATTCGCAAGAAATGCTTTTTTATTTATACGCAATAACCTGCTTTTTTTAGCAATCTTATATAAAATAACATGAATATCGCGAGCCTTTCTCATTTTAAATCTTTTCATAGTGAATCAATCAAATTTTGTGCTTCCCCATTATAAAACAGGGCTAGTATATGGATAAAAACGTTTAAGAAATGAGTAAACATGCCTCTCTCTCTTTCAAATGCCAAAGGCTGTCATAATATTGAGAACTGACAAAGAAAATGCTAGTGCCTTTTATTTAAGTAAAACGATGATGCTCTGTAGTTTTTCTATACTTCACGCGGACCGTCAATGAATATGATGTATATTAAGAAAATTGTCTTTTTAAAAAACGCGTTAATATACAACATTATGGGAGGCTGCTTTAGGCGTTCTATTTTACGTGAGAAGCATAACTCGATTAAAGGACAAAAGAAATAAAGTGCGACAGTGCGTAATTTTCATTATTCAAAAACATTACCATGGATGTTTTTGAAAATTGTAAAGCTAAATTTAAACATGATCGTAAAGATGAAAGCTGTTTTTTGTCTTTACCACTTCATGCTTTGACTCAATGAACGTTGACTTCCCGTTTCAGAGGTTAAGCAAACAGATAAATATTATTGCTCCAATTTTCTATACAAAAGCTGGAATAGCTTATAAAGCCTCCTTTATCTTCATATTAAAAAAAGCCTCAAAAATGAAAACTTTGCAAGCAAAAATCTCATGTAATAAAATCATAATAGAAAAGGTGCATAGCTAATCATTTTTTTCAATTGCTTTATTTTTTTTACGCCATTGTGAAGGTTGTAATTCAGCCACAATGATCCCAATCAGAATAAGCAAACCGCCCAATAAAGCTAAGGGAGATAAATGTTCTCCAGCCAAACGCCCAACAATACCAGCCCATACCGGTTCACCTGCGTAAATGAGTGTCGCACGTGTAGGGGAAATGGACTTTTGTGCCCAATTCATAGCTAATTGAATGATGGCACTCATTAATGCCAATCCTATACCAATATTAAACCATACCCACGAAAATTCAGGGATGCTTTCACCCATCAAAGGCATACAAGCAAATGAAAAAAAACCACTAAAAAATAACTGAATAATGGTCACACGCCGACTATCAACCTTATTGGCAAAAATTCCGATGAGTATGACTTCTCCAGCAATCGCTAAAGCACCTAACAAAGTCAAAATTTCGCCTTTTGAAAAATCAAAATTTCCCGGCTTTTGTCCTGAAATAAGTACAAGCCCGATAAAAGCGAAAACAATACCAACCCAACAAGCAAAACGGGGAGGTTTTTTAAAAACAATCCATTGCAAGATTGGAACCATAGGTACATAAAGCGCTGTAATAAAAGCCGACTGACTACTAATAATCGTTTGAAGTCCAGCTGCTTGAAAAGCATAACCTAAAAACATGGCTAAACCAATCGCCATCCCAGCGAAAACTTCATAAACCGTTATACCTTTTATAGAGCGCCAAAAAATTGCTCCACATATAAGAGATGCAACAATAAAACGAAATCCAACAAAAAACAGGGGACCACTATAGCGTACCGCGATATGAATGACTAAAAATGTAATACCCCACAATATTGTTGCAACAAATATTGCTAATTCTGGCTTACTTAATAAAGGATATTTAAGCTGTTTTATATTTGTCATGAAAGGCTTTCTCCTCCAATTTTCCGCACAATTTATGAAACAATAAGCGTTCCAACTCCCTGTTCGGTAAACAGTTCTAGTAAAACAGAATGAGGAGTTTTACCATTTAAAATGACAACACCTTCCACACCATTTTGAAGGGCTTTTATACAAGTCTCTACTTTTGGAATCATGCCTCCTGAAATTGTCCCATTTTTGATAAGTTTCTCTGCTTCAGAAACTGTCAATTCTTTTAAAAGTTGGCCCTGTTTATCCAAAACACCAGGAACATCAGTGAGAAATAAAAGGCGTTTAGCTTCTAATGCACCAGCAATAGCTCCAGCAAAAATATCAGCATTAATATTATAGGTTTTTCCATCGCGTCCTGGAGCCACAGGAGCAAGAACTGGTATCATTTCAGAACATGCTAAAAGATCCAGCAATGTGCGATCAACTTCAATAGGCTCACCAACAAATCCCAAATCTAAAACACGTTCAATATTCGAATCAGGATCAATGACAGTTTTATAAGCCTTTTCGGCAAAAACCATATTGCCGTCCTTGCCACATAATCCTATTGCCCATTCACCCTCTGCATTGATGAGAGCGACAATTTCTTTGTTTATGGAACCGGCCAAAACCATTTCAACGACTTCAACGATCCGCTCGTCGGTTACCCGTAAACCGTTTTCAAATCGTGATTCAATCCCCATTTTCATCAAAATTTCAGCAATTTGAGGTCCTCCACCATGAACAACAACAGGGTTAATCCCCGATTGCTTTAATAGAGCAATATCACGCGCAAATGCTCGCCCCAAGGCAGGATCACCCATAGCATGACCGCCATATTTTATCACAACCGTTTCATTTTCGTATTTTTGCATATATGGTAAAGCAGACGATAGAAATGCTGCTTGTTTTTCTAAAACATCTACAGCACCGTTTTTAGCATCATCCATTAATAGAGCCTCCTCATCACTTTTTACCATCTCTTAGTGGAATTTAGGAAAAGTAATAACGAAATGAAACAAGAAAACAACTTCCTCAAAAAATTGACAGCGAAAAATTAAACAAAACAGGCGTACAAAACGTCATTATTTTATGATTTTATGTATAAAATTGAAAAGCAAAGTTCTGAAAAAATTTTAAGCTATGCCGTACATTCGACTCGTTAGTTTACGCTTATGGATACTTAACAATGAATAAGAATATATACAACCATTGATTTTGTAAGATAAAAACAAAATTTTCTTATAATAATAAAATTAACAGATCACCAAGATAAGAAATAGGTTGACTTAGCACTGTAACCTTATCCAAGCAATTTTTAAGACTATCAAAAATGCCAAAAATAAAATTGGTTATGAGGAGTTGATATTTTATTTGAAAAAAATGGATTGTCTAACAGCTTATTTAGCTACTTTTTGGTAGGCTACTACCTATTTGACAGTTTTAGCATAGGGCTTTTAAAAAGGCATTTTGAGTAAAACAATAAATACAAAAAATGCCGAATGCATAAAGGCAGTTATCATGACACTGGAAATTAGTCACTCAATTGCGTTCTTCTTGTATGGATAAGTCCTTTTTAAAATATCATAGATACTCAAAAATAAGACTTATCCATAAAACTCGTGAAATGTAAAAAACTATCAGCGGCAGGCACTTACCCTAAATTAATCGTTTCTCTCTTTTCTTTTCAAGAAAAAAATGCTTTTCACAGATGATAAGACTATAGAAAGCTTAATTAAAATAACCTTCCAAAAGTTTTTTCTAATCTATTCTGAGAACATTCACATATTTAACCAGAAATATTTTCAAAAAATTCTTTCATACGTGAAAAAAAGCCATGTGATTGCGGTGAATTCTCATGATTTGAAAGTTTTTCAAATTTTTGCAATAGTTCACGTTGTTCTTGCGTTAATTTTTGTGGTGTCTCAATCGTGATATGGATGTAAAGGTCACCCCTTGCTTGCTGCCGACGCAACATGGGCATACCCTTACCCTTAAGGCGGAATTGACGTCCATTTTGTGTCCCTTCTGGGATTTTAACACGCGCTTTAACACCATCAAGATCGGAAACTTCAAACTCTCCTCCTAAAGCAGCTGTTACCATTGAAATGGGAACGCGACAGTGAAGATCTGCTCCTTCTCGCTGAAAAAATTCATGCGGTTTAACGGAAAGAAAAATATAAAGATCACCATTGGGGCCACCACGAATACCAGCATCACCCTCACCAGAAAGGCGAATACGCGTTCCATCTTCAATACCAGCGGGAACATTCACGCTCAATGAACGTTTTTTCTCTATGCGTCGTGTCCCCTGACATTTTGGGCATGGATCTGTAATAGTTTCACCACGTCCATGACATGAAGGACATGTTCGCTCAATAGAAAAGAAACCTTGTGCAGCACGCACACGACCAGATCCATGACATGTTCCACAAACTTGCGGCTTAGAGCCCTTTCTCGCTCCTGATCCTTCACAAACATCGCACGTAACGGAACTGGGAATAGTAATTTCTGCAGTTTTTCCTGAAAATACCTCTTCTAAGGTTATTTCCATATTATAACTCAGATCTGCACCACGTTCGCGACCATCACCACGCTTACGGTGCGCACCTCCCATAATTTCGCCAAAAAAATCTTCAAAAATATCAGCAAAGCCACCACCAGCAGCAAAACCTCCAAAGGGATTTGCTCCTCCTTGACTACCGCTATTTTGAAAAGCCGCATGACCAAATCGATCATAAGCAGCACGCTTTTGGGGATCTTTAAGGACTTCATAGGCTTCGCCAATTTCTTTGAATTTTCGCTCTGCCTCTTTATCCCCGGCGTTGCGATCAGGATGATATTGCATTGCCAACTTACGAAAAGCAGATTTCAACTTTTTATCATCACATTCACGAGTCACGCCAAGAATTTCATAATAGTCAACCTTCATCATGTATTCCTGATAATTTCTCTGTCATCCATCTTTATGGATAAGATTGCTTTTAATTTATATTTTTAGCAACAAAGTTGCAACTCACTCAAATAATAAAGCCCAGCCTTATATTTCAAAGGCCGGGTTTATAAATTAATCAACACATATGCTGACACTATTTCTTCTTATCATTAACTTCTTCAAAATCAGCATCAACAACATCGTCATTCTTTGCTTCTGTTTCAGTGTCAGCGCTCGCTGCTTGTGAAGCTTCATACATAGCCTGTCCAAGCTTCATACTGACTTCAGCTAATTTTTGCATCTTTGTTGTTACTTCTTCAGTATCACTGCCTTCAAGCGCAGATTTCAAATCAGATATTGCTGTTTCAATCTGTCCTTTTTCTTCAGCTGATACTTTATCGCCATATTCATTGAGTGACTTTTCAGTTGAATGAATAAGAGCTTCGGCTTGATTTCTAGCTTCAACACCTTCACGGCGCTTTTTATCCTCAGCTGCATGCTCTTCCGCATCCTGTACCATTTTTTCAATATCAGCATCACTTAAACCACCTGATGCCTGAATACGAATTTGATGCTCTTTACCAGTTCCCTTATCTTTGGCCGAAACATTAACAATACCATTCGCATCAATATCAAAAGTAACTTCAATTTGAGGTATACCGCGTGGTGCTGGAGGAATCCCAACAAGATCAAATTGAGCCAATAACTTATTATCGCTCGCCATTTCCCGTTCACCTTGGAAAACACGAATAGTCACAGCACTCTGGTTATCATCAGCTGTTGAAAAAACTTGCGATTTTTTCGTTGGGATAGTGGTATTGCGCTCAATGAGACGTGTAAAAACACCACCCAAGGTTTCGATCCCCAAGGATAAAGGTGTTACATCTAGAAGCAACACGTCTTTGACATCGCCTTGCAATACACCCCCTTGAATGGCAGCACCCATTGCAACAACTTCATCAGGATTAACGCCTTTGTGTGGATCCTTACCAAAGAAGCTTTGCACGACTTGCTGAATCTTGGGCATACGTGTCATACCACCCACTAAAACAACTTCGTCAATCTCACCGGCCTTTAATCCAGCATCTTTTAACGCAGCTTTACAAGGCTCGATGGTGCGCTGCACTAAATCGTCAACCAGAGATTCAAATTTTGCCCGAGTCAATTTCATTGTTAAGTGCTTGGGACCTGATTGATCTGCCGTGATAAATGGTAAATTGATTTCTGTTTGCTGTGACGAAGAAAGCTCAATTTTTGCTTTTTCTGCCGCTTCTTTTAAGCGCTGTAAAGCGAGCTTATCATTTTTCAGATCAATTCCTTGCTCTTTTTTGAATTCATCTGCAAAATAACCAACCAAACGCATGTCAAAGTCTTCACCCCCTAAAAACGTATCTCCATTGGTTGATTTAACTTCAAAAACGCCATCTCCAATTTCAAGTACTGAAATATCAAATGTACCACCACCAAGGTCGTAAACAGCAATTGTTTTTCCGTCTTTTTTATCCAAACCGTAAGCTAAAGCAGCAGCAGTTGGCTCATTAATAATCCGTAAAACTTCAAGTCCAGCAATTTTACCCGCATCTTTAGTCGCTTGACGTTGCGCATCATTAAAATAAGCAGGAACAGTAATAACCGCTTGTTCAACTTTTTCACCCAGATAAGATTCAGCTGTTTCCTTCATCTTTTGCAAAATCATAGCTGAAATTTGCGATGGAGAATATTTCTTACCCGCTTCTTCAACCCATGCATCACCATTGTCACCTTTAACAATTTTATAAGGCACAAGTGCTTTATCTTTTTCAACCATAGGATCATCAAAACGACGCCCTATCAAACGTTTAACTGCAAAAACTGTCCCTTCAGGATTTGTTACCGCCTGCCGTTTAGCAGGCTGTCCAACAAGCCGCTCTCCCCCATCAGTAAAGGCAACAACGGAAGGTGTTGTTCGTGCTCCTTCTGAGTTCTCGATAACCTTTGCGTTTTTGCCATCCATAACAGCCACACAAGAGTTCGTTGTCCCCAAATCAATACCAATTACTTTTGCCATATTATAATCTCCATTCAGCAAGCTACCTCAACCTTCATAAAGCATCTTTTTAAGACAGCTCCTCATAACACTCAAAGCCCATATATTGCTTTAAGCAACATAAAATAATTAAATTGCAAGTCGCAATAAGCCTTGCTGCCTCGTATATAAGAACAGGCTTTTATTGCTACAAGAGAATAATGAGAGAAACATCTCCAAAATAAAAAATTTATTTTAAAATAGGCGCTCTAATGACCCATAAATACCATATTTATGAGAGACTTGAGATCATAATATATTTTTCTTGCAATTTTCAATAAATATATCTTTCTATAAAAATTAAAAAACAAAAGAATGATTACACTCTCGCTCTTAATTTTCTCATCATTAACAAAAGATACTCACGTAAAAGCTTTTTAAAAGGCGAATAATTTATATCACGAATATTATAAATTTTCCTTGGACTAAAATAGTCATCATATCTAATGCTCATATCAGTAGAGATATTATTTATCGATCTCCTTTCAAAAATTCTCCTTTTAACGGTCTCATTGTTTACTGCTATTTGAAAGATGTGCTTTAAACCCACCTAAAGCGTTTTTTCTTAACTGTATAATTTTGAATTTTGAAAATATATAAAAATGTCTCTGTATAAACGCTTTAAGATACCAAGAGCTGTCGTAATATTAAAAATTGGTAAAGTGGTTGATGATTGTTCTGTGTTATATCTTTATTAAGTAAAATAGTAGTGCATCATAGATTTTATACCATTTACAAACACTATTATGAGATGAACACGGAAGCGTTAAGAGGTGTGTTGTCATTGTAAACCTTATTATCTTCCTTTAAAATCAAAGAATTCTATGATTTTTATTCTCATATTCAAATCAATTTCATTTTAGCATTTCTTTCTTTTATTTTAAATAAAAGCTCTGCTAAAATAAAAAGTTATTCAAAGTGTGAACCTTATGAAGGAGGGTAAATCAATGATGACATCTATTATTAAGAAAATAACAAATCTTATCTTTAAGAATATAATAAATACACAATATCCATACAAAAAGGTTATCATAAATATCGTGTGTGCTCTTCTCTTTGCTGGTATAACCCTGCCTGCAGGTGCTCAGCAATATCAACTTGGCGACATAGAAATTCTCAATCCTTGGACACGCGAAACACCTAGAGGTATAAGAGTTGGTAGCGGTTATCTCTACATTATTAATCACAGTAATACCCCAGACCGTTTGGTTTCTATTTCCACAAACGGAGTAAAAAAAACAGAGATACACTCTATGGCTGTCGTTAATGATATTATGAAAATGGAAAAAATGCACAATGGCATTGAAATTCCGGGAAATGGCGAAATTACGCTTAAGCCTGGCGGCGATCATATTATGTTTATGGGGCTTTCACAACCATTCAAGTTAGGTGATAAAATTAGCGCAAAATTGACATTTGAGAAAGCAGGAACGATTGATGTTGATTTCTCTGTAAACGCTATGAAAACACCATCACCTTCTAAATCCTCTCCTGGTCACTAAATTCCTTTTTTATAATACACACTTTTAAAATAAAGAAGCGTGAAACTTTTGCACGCTTCTTTATTTTTTGTTTAATGCCATCAGTAAAAAATTATCCCCTTTGATGAATTAACTATAGTCAATTTCAGGAATACGTAAAACTTGTCCAGGATAAATTTTATCGGGAGATTTTAGCATTGGCTTATTGGCTTCAAAAATAAAAGTGTTTTTATTACCTTGCCCTTTTCCATAAACCTCTTCAGCAATTTTCCAAAGATTATCACCAGATTTAACCTCATAAAAGCGAGAAGGTTTTCTAGGCGTTGTATCTATAACCTTTAATTGATCAACATCTACAGAAGAGATACCTTGTGAATTGCCAACAACTAGCAGTGCTTTTTCAAGTGTTTCCCTGTCTGGAACTTCACCGCTTAAAATAGCTTTACCGTCTTCAACTTGAATATTTACTTTTTCTGTACCGAGTTGAAAATGATCAAATGCCGTCTTAAAATCTTTTTCTTTTGGTTCATGGTCCCCAATACCTAACTTTTCCCCTACAGTTTTAATAAAATTAAAAAATCCCATTACAACCTCCTTCCGTGTAGCAGAAACAAATTTTTGTGCATATATTGCCACATTCTTTTCTTTGCTCTTAAAACACATAGGCAGATTTTCTAAACTTCAACAATCAAAACTATACCTGTTCAATTATGAGACAAATACAATAATAAACTTTGTAATAAACCTTGATAAAAAAAGCCTTTATGAAAATTTTCTCTCAAACGAAGGGATCTTAATAGACGTAGAAACATTATGAATTATGAAAGCAAAACAAGATTTTACAGTAATGACAAAAGGTTTTTTACTTTGCTACAATTTGTATCATATTTGTTTTGCAAAAAAAATATGAACTCCCATATAAATAAGTGTGGGTAATTTGCTACCACAGCAATAGAAAGGTCTAAGAAACCATGAAAGATACACCAACAATCACACAAACGATTGTACTTGTTGATGATGATCGCAATATTTTGACATCTTTATCTTTTGCGCTTGAGACAGAAGGATATCGGGTTGAAAGCTATACAGATGGAGCATCTGCACTCAAGGGTCTCACACTTCACCCTCCACACTTAGCTATTTTTGATATTAAAATGCCCCGAATGGATGGGATGGAACTCTTGCGTCGTTTACGTCAAAAATCTGATCTTCCAGTTATTTTTCTTACCTCTAAAGATGATGAAATTGATGAATTATTTGGTCTCAAAATGGGAGCTGATGATTTTATTACTAAACCTTTCTCCCAACGTCTTCTCATTGAACGCGTGAAAGCTATTTTGCGCCGTTCTAATGCACGTAACCAACCACTTTCTACAGGAACTTCTTCCACCTCTTCTCTCAAACGTGGAGATCTTGTGATGGATCAAGAACGCCATACCTGTACATGGAAAGATAAACCTGTTATTTTAACCGTTACGGAGTTTTTGATTCTGCAAACCTTAGCACAAAGACCAGGAGTTGTAAAAAGTCGTGATGCTTTAATGGATGCTGCCTATAGTGATCAAGTCTACGTAGATGATCGCACCATTGATAGTCACATTAAACGTCTGCGTAAAAAGTTTAAACAAGTGGATGATGATTTTGCAATGATTGAAACACTTTATGGTGTAGGTTATCGTTTCCACGAGGTATAAAACTACTTTGTCGCAAAAATTTGAACGGCAATCAAATCGATGACAGACAATTCTCAACTGGAAACTTTACAAAAAACAACCGTTAATGGTACATCCTCAACGCCATTTCTTATGTTTGCCCGTTTGCATCTTCGTACACAACGTCTCTTTAGACAATTGCTTTTTTCCAGCCTCACACGTCGCATTGTTATATTAAACATTGCTGCCCTTGCCATTTTAGTTACAGGCATTTTATACCTTAACCAATTTCGCGATGGTTTAATTGAAGCAAAAATTAAAAGTTTATGTACCCAAGGAAAAATTATTGCTGGGGCTATTGCTGCTTCTGCAACAGTAGATACAAATTCTATCCTCATTGATCCCCAAAAACTCTTAGAGTTACAAACTGGTGAAAGCGTTACACCCGCCCCTCAATCAACCGATTCTTGGGATTTCCCTATTAACCCTGAGCAAGTTGCCCCTCTTTTACGACGTCTCATCACACCTAAAACGACAAGAGCACGTATCTATGATCGTGATGCTACTCTCCTTCTTGATTCGCGCGTTCTTTATTCTAGTGGAGAAGTTTTCAGTTATGATTTACCCCCACTCAAAACAGAACAAAGCATGTGGGATCGCCTTACTTCATGGTATTCAAGCACATTTTATGGCAAAGGTATTGCTCTTGACAGAGAACAAACAAAAACCAGTGGTATTGCTTATCCAGAAGTGTACCGCGCATTAAACGGATCTCTTGCTACGGCTAAAAGACGCAACAGACAAGGTCAATTAATTGTTTCTGTTGCCGTTCCTGTTCAACGCTATCGCGCAGTGGTTGGAGCTCTTCTTCTTTCAACCACTGGTTCTGATATTGATAACATTGTAAAAGGTGAAAGGCTGGTTATCTTTAAAGTTTTTGCCGTTGTAGGCAGCGTACTTTTGGTCCTTTCTCTCTTTTTGGCCCATACGATTGCCCATCCATTAAGTAAATTATCTGCCTCGGCTAATCGAGTGCGTAATGGCAATAATCAGCGTGTAGAAATTCCTGATTTTTCAATGCGTGAAGATGAAATTGGTCACCTTTCAACCTCTATTCGTGATATGACTAATGCCCTTTATATGCGCATTGAAGCCATTGAACGCTTTGCTGCTGATGTAAGCCACGAATTAAAAAATCCTCTCACCTCCCTACGCAGTGCTGTTGAAACGCTCCCTCTGGCTAAAAATGAAGAAGCACAAGAGAAATTGCTTGAAATTATTCAACATGATGTGCGCCGTCTTGATCGGTTGATTACAGATATTTCTGATGCATCGCGGCTCGATGCAGAGCTTGCACGAGAAACCGCAGAGATTGTTGATATGACACCGCTTTTGGAAAGTCTTGTTCATGCTGTTCAGGAAGTGTATCGTAATACGCAAACCATTGATATAAGCCTTAATATTGTCCCGCGTCCTCATGGAAAAGCCTATCTTGTATTGGGACATGAACTCCGTTTAGGGCAAGTGATTTCAAACCTTCTTGAAAATGCACGTTCTTTTATTCCTCGGAATCGTGGCAAAATTTGCATTACTATGAAAAGTCATGCTTCAACCCTTATTTTAACCATTGAAGATAATGGCCCAGGTATTCGTTCAGAAAATATTGAACGCATTTTTGAGCGTTTTTATACAGATCGACCAAACGAAGATGCTTTTGGACAAAACTCTGGTCTTGGCCTTTCTATTAGTCGGCAAATTATCGAGGCTCATAATGGGACAATTACAGCCGAAAATATTATTGATCCTACACTTGGGAAGTGTAAAACTGGTGCACGTTTTATTATTATGCTTCCCCTCGCTAAATAAATCTTTTATCCAAAGTAAAAGACATGAAAACAAAATGTGAAATACTCCACGCAAATTGCCTTCAATTAGGCGGCAAGGGGCTGTTAATTATAGGTCCATCGGGATCAGGAAAATCAACCCTTACCCTTTCTTTGCTCGACCGTGCTGAGTGGTCAAAACGTGAAGCGAAGCTTATTAGTGATGATTATACAATGTTGCGTGCGGAAAATGGAAAGCTTCACGGATACACTCCTGATAATTTAGAGGGCGGTATCGAGATTCGTGGCGTTGGTCTTTATATGATAGAATTTGAAAAGCATACAACTATCGATTGTGTTATTTTTCTCGGTCCGAAATATGAACGTTTTTCCACAAATAAAACTTTTCAGTTTGAAGATTTGCACATTCCTCTTTTAAAACTTCCCTCTCTTCGTGAAGCCGATTGTACAGCCATTTGTCAAGCTATTGAAGCATTTTTGTTTAGAAAAATATGGCAAAAATCTGTCTAATTTTTTTCTAAAGATAAAAAAATCACAATTTTTGCCTTTTTTTTGCAAATTTTTCTTGGCAGCAAAACAAAGCCTTGTAAAATGTGTTTCCCACCAATATGGTCGGATCTTATTAGTTAACAGGAGTTTGCGTAAATGATTGGACTCGTGCTTGTAACGCACGGTGAGCTGGCTGTCGAATTTTTACATGCCGTGGAACATGTTGTTGGAGTACAAGAAAAGTTCGCAACAATATGCGTTTATCCCGATGACGATATAGATCAGCGCCGAGGTGATGTTATAGCCGCAGTAACCGATACAGATACGGATCATGGCGTAATCATATTAACAGATGTGTTCGGTGGAACACCATCGAATATAGCTATTCCTGCTATTGAAAAAGGACGCGTTGAAATGATTGCGGGTGTTAATTTGCCCATGCTTATTAAACTGATTTCTATTCGCAAATGTCCTGATATTTCATTATCAGACGCGTTAAGAATAGCACAAGAAGCAGGGCGTAAATATATTAATGTACCAAGTATGATTTTATAGTGGATAATAAAATACCAATGTTTTCCAAAGATACCCTCCCATGTATAAGTCGTCATTTCAATATTTGTAATAAACGTGGCTTGCATGCACGTGCTTCTGCAAAATTTGTACAAACTGTTGACAATTTTAATGTTACTGTTGAAGTTGAAAAGGATGGAAAAATCGTTGGCGGATCATCAATTATGGGACTTATGATGCTAGCGGCTTCATCCGGTTGCAACCTCACCATTCGTGTTTCAGGACCAGAAGCAACAGATGCTCTTAATGCTCTTGAAAAGCTTATCAATAACAACTTTGGAGAGGAAAACTAGCGCTTTCTCACCATAAATAAGGATGATGATTCTTAGAAAATAGGAACTTTCCATCATTATTTTGAATTTTAATTTCTCTTCCCGCTTTTATACCAATATTCATATCCATTATAGATTGGCATAATTATCATAAATGTAAAAGTTTATAGTAATTTTATTATACTGGAGTTTTTCCTTCCTTTCCTAACATTATTTGATCAATTTGAATAGTTTTGCGTATTACGGCTATTACCCGACTGAATCGTATAATTAAATCTTTACAGAAAAAGAGAACTCCTCACCTTGTATTAGAATATGCTTTATTTTAAGCTAAAGATAAATGTCAAAATAATTTAGCACATCAAAAATCTATCAACTTTTCTTATTTTCTGCTAACTTTATAGTCTTTATAATACACAAGTAATCTTCCATTGTAAATCATTGTGATACAGCTCATGAAAACACAATTCTTATCGATATCATAACCATTTTCTTAAAACGAATAAGCTTTGTACGCTCATAATTATAGTAAGCATTTTTTAGACATTCTTTTTCTATACTATTGCCTTGTTTTCTGTGGTACATGCCTCGCCCTTATTATCTATATTGCGCTTGGAATAGCATCTTTCATTATAAGGAGATAATATTATGGGTCGTCTATTTAGTGCCCTTCAGATTCCTCAACAAACAACAAAAGCTCTCGTATCATTGCAAAATGGCTTACCAAAAGCGCAATGGATCAACCCGCAAAATTTTCACGTCACCTTATCTTTTTTCGGTGAAGTTGAAAGTGCTACAGCAGATGCACTTATGCAGGCCTTTGATACAATAAAGCTCTCTCCTGTTATGCTACAAATAGATGGTTTTGAAGTTTTTGGTTCAGAAAATACTCCTCATTCTCTTGTGGTTCGCATTGAACCTTGTGAAAAAATTAATCTTTTACATGAAAAGATGAAATATATCCGGAATAAATTAGAGTTAAAACCTGATGAAAGACAATTTATTCCGCATATTACTCTTGCACGAATATTTGATATTAATCTTGAAGATCTTTCTTCTTATCTATCTTCTCAAGATAATTTTTTTGTCCCTCCTTTTGAGGTTGATCATTTTGTTTTATTTTCATCGTTATCTCCCTCAAGCGAGTCCGTGTATCTTGTAAAAGGAAGTTGGGCGCTTCAAAGATAAAAGGGTGTTTATAACACCCTTTAAAAACTCTTTGAGAAAAGACCTCATATATGTGTAATTGCAGGGAATACTGCATTTTATGTTGGAGATTTATTATTGATGTGTTTTAAGCAGAATCAGCTTCACCAGAAGCTTCTTTTGCTCCTCCTTTAGCTACACCCACTATAGCTGGACGTAACACCCTTTCCCCGATAATATAACCTGCCTGAACAACTTGTTGAACAGTGTTATCTGGAACATCGGCATTAGGAATTTCAAACATCGCTTGATGAAAATGAGGATCAAATTTTTGTCCCTCTGGATGAATTTTTTGCACCCCATGACGTTCTAATGCTGCCATCATGGCACGTTCAGTCATTTCAACGCCTTCTGCCAATGATTTCAAACCAGCATCACTTTCCCGCGCCCCTTCTGGAATGGCTTCCAAAGCACGATTGAGATTGTCAGAAACCGATAACATATCCCGTGCAAAATTAGCAATGGAATAAGCCTTTGCATCCGCCACATCTCGCATAGTACGGCGTCGAAGATTTTCCATATCTGCAACAAGACGTAAAAGCTGATCTTTCAGTTCTTTATTTTCATCCTGCAAAGACGCTAAAAGATCACTAACCTCATTGCTTTCTTTTTCAACGTTTTCGTGTTCCTCTGTTTTATGTGTTTTTAAAAATTCATCGGCTGCCTGTTTAAGTGTATTACGATCAGCTGGATTTTTTAAATCACAATTTTCAAATGAAGCGTCAGTAAATTTGTTTTTTTCATCAGACATAAAAATTTTATTCCTTCATAAGATTCGTTATTCTCGATATCGAAATTCTACAGACAAAAATCAAGGGGTATCGATGTATATAATACAATGAGCTTCTATAGTACAAATACTTACCTGCATCGTTTTAACGCAATAACTGTGACACAAGTTGAGCTGTATAATCAACCATGGGCACAATCCTTGCATAATTAAGCCTTGTAGGACCAATAACGCCCAAAGCACCAATGACTCTTTGTTGTGAATCACGATAAGGTGCTACAACTAAAGAAGAACCAGAAAGTGAAAATAACTTATTTTCTGAACCAATAAAAATTCGAACCCCAGAACCTTCATCCGTTAAATCGAGAAGCTGTGCCATACTCTCACGCGTTTCAAGATCATCAAACAAATGGCGTAACCGTTCTAAATCTTCTTCTGCTTTCACATCTTCAAGTAAATTGCTACGCCCGCGAACAATGAGGTGTATTTTATGATCAGCACCTTCTCCTCCCCAAAGAGCTAATCCCGTTTCAACAAGATGATGCGATAAATCATCAAGCGCAGCCCGTGTTTCTGCGCATAAGCGAGCAATTTCCCCTTTAGCTTCACTCAATGTACGTCCTTGGATATGGGCATTGAGAAAATTCGTTGCTTCCGTCAATTGTGCATGGGTAACCCCTTCTGGCAAATGAACAATACGATTTTCAACTTCACCTTGTTGAGTCACCAAAACGGCAAGAGCGTGCTCCCTATCAAGACGCACAAATTCAATATGTTTCAATGTTCCTTCTTGTTTTGTTGCTAAAACAAGCCCTGCCCCACGTGAAAGATCTGAAAGAACTCGGCTTGCTTGAACAAGAAAATGTTCAACCGATTGTGCATGACCAGCCTCTTTGACTTGCATTTCAATATTTTCTCGCTCTTCGTTTGGCAAATCACCCGCTTCCATAAATGCATCTACAAAAAAGCGTAAACCTGATTGTGTCGGCATTCGACCCGCAGAAACATGTGGTGCATAAATCAAACCGAGATGTTCAAGATCACTCATCACATTGCGAATCGTCGCAGGCGATAATGTCTGTCGTAAAAGCCGCGAAAGATTGCGTGACCCTACAGGTTCACCATCATTAAGATAAGCTTCAACAATATGGCGAAAAATATCACGTGAACGTTCATCAAGATATTTTAGTTCATTATCAATAGTTTTGTGCTTCATCACAATTGTTTCACTACTTTTAAAATCCTCATCTCTTATATAAGTTTTGCCAAGGTTTGGTCAAATAGTCTAAAGTAGTATAAAAACATATTATCCTATTGACCCGTAAAATGCTAGCTTCAGAGTGATGATTGATAAATTACGCAGGAGGTATTTTTTGTTAGAGTGTGTGAGAAATATTTAAGATTAAGAGTTGATCTGTAAAGTGGTCTGCTGTAGGAACTTGCCAAGATAATTTGACCAAGAGAATCTGGATTGTTCAAAAACCGCTGTAAATAGAAAATTTCACCCTTTAGAGCAAACAAGAAATTGGAAATTTACCATAAAAATGCTATCATAAGAAAAAGACATGTCTTTCATATCTTTGCAAGGTTATCTTCATACAAGATAAAAAATTTTATTGGAATAAAATATCATAAAACGTGTAAAATAATCATATTATGTAAAATCAAGCAGAATGTGTGTGTATGAGCATTTAAGCCGGTTTTTAGCACAAAAACAATTCCCCTTTCATTTTTGGAGAAATCTATATGAGAAGCATAGCAGATAAAAAACTTGTCATTGCTACACATAACACCGGCAAATTGCATGAAATCACTACTTTAACTAAGCCTTTCGGTTTAATAATACAATCGGCAAAAGAACTGGGCTTGCCAGAACCAAAAGAAACGGGAAAAACATTTGAAGAAAACGCTTATATTAAAGCTTTTTCAGCAGCAAAAAAGACAGGACTTCCTGCCCTCTCTGATGATTCAGGCTTAGAGGTAGATGCATTAGAGGGTGCACCAGGCGTTTATACCGCTGATTGGGCAATTCAAGCTGATGGTACACGTAATTTTCCCAAAGCTATGGAAAAAATAGAAAATGAACTCCAAAAAGTTGGAGCGCGAGAAAAAAGCCAACGAAAATGCCGTTTTATATCCGTCATTTGCATTGCATGGCCTGATGCTCATGCAGATTACTTCCGCGGATGCGTTGAAGGAACGTTCATTTGGCCTCCACTGGGAGACAAAGGCTTTGGTTTTGATCCTATTTTTTTACCAGATGGATATGAAAATACCTTTGGAGAAATGTCAACAGAGCAAAAACACAACTGGAAACGTAATGATATTCCGCCTCTTTCACATCGCGCACGTGCTTTCAAACTTTTGGCAGAAAACCTTTTAGCATTCTCATGAATGAACCTTTTGGCATTTACATTCATTGGCCCTTTTGTGCAGCTAAATGTCCTTATTGTGACTTTAATTCGCATGTTCGCATCCATGGTGTTGATCAACCACGTTTTGTCACCGCCTTTAAGCGCGAAATAGAAACGCAATATCACAAAATAGGCCCACGCCATATTACAAGTATTTTTATTGGTGGAGGAACCCCTTCTCTTATGGAGCCGCAAACTGTCGATGCCCTATTGCAAGCACTTGCAAAAAAATGGGTAGTTGATGATAAAGTTGAAATTACATTAGAAGCTAATCCATCCAGTGTGGAGGCAGAGCGCTTTCGTGGATACCGTGCAGCAGGTGTTAACCGCTTATCTCTAGGGATACAAGCGCTCAATGATAAAGCATTGCGCAAACTTGGTCGACTCCATAATGTGGAACAAGCTCTTTGTGCCATTGATTTAGCACGGCAAATTTTTCCACGTTTATCCTTTGATCTCATTTATGCCCGCCCCGAACAAACCCTTGAACAATGGAAATCTGAACTTGTACAAGCAATTGATTTGGCAGCGGACCATCTTTCTCTTTATCAATTGACAATCGAAGAAGGAACTGCCTTTAAACGGCTTCATGATGCAGGAAGACTTATCCTTCCCCCATCAGAGCTAGCAGCAGATCTGTATAATCTTACCCAAGAAATAACAGCATTGCATGGTCTTCCTGCCTATGAAATCTCAAACCACGCAATACCCGGTGCTGAATCAGCACACAATCTTCTTTACTGGCGTTATCACCAATATGCAGGCTTTGGTCCAGGAGCACATGGACGTTTCATTGAGCACGCACCGAATCATTCCTCTGCCTGTTCAAAAACATTGTCATCACACCTTGAAAACCGCGAACGTTATGTCACAATAAATGAAAAGCATCCTGAACAATGGCTTAATTTGGTAGAAACAACAGGACATGGCTGTATTGAAACGGAACATTTAACCACTGAACAACAGGCAAATGAAATGCTCCTTATGGGATTACGCCTTAGCGAAGGCTTAGAACTTATACGCTATGAAACCTTAAGCCCTAAACGCATCCCAATGGAAAAACTGATCGATTTACAACACCAAGAATTGATAGAAATGGTGGATAACCAACGCTTAAAAGCGACAACCAAAGGACGTATTGTTCTTGATCACATCATCAGCCAACTCGCAAACTAAAGTTTTTATAACAACATACTTATTTTAATCATAATCATCATTTTTCACAGAAAAGGCGAGATTAGAGTATCGTGAGATACTCTCATTTCAAAACTATTTACAGTAAATTAGTTACCACCATTTGCTTACACCTTAAAAGTAGAGAAACGTATGGATAAAAAAGCTATAAAAAGAAGTAAAAATAACTCTTATGAACACCCTTAAGTGCTAAAAGCTATCGCAATATTTTGAGCTAGAAAGTGTGTGGTGGTCTAACTTTTTTTTCATAAACGTAAAGATGGTGGGCACTGTAGACTTTATACACTTCACGGAAAATTTTATATTACACTATTCACAAACACCGTAATGGCACGAATGTGACAAATATTGAGAAAATTTCTTTAAAACAAGTATGTGAATGCATAATACGATAATGTATTGTTTTTTATGAAATCGTGGCACCATTTAAAGAACCAGAGAAATGAGCATGAAACCATGTATCAATCTCTAATTATTTAAAAAGGTATTACTCTAGATAATTTTGAAAACCGTAAAACCGAATAAAAAAGGAGAGTAAAAAAGCACACTGATTTTCACCTTTATACCTTTATATTTTCCCTCAATCAGGTTGTGGTTGTATGTCTGTTTCAGAGATTACAAAAAAATAGATATACACAATACTTTTATCCTATTCTGGTATATAAAAGCTGTTGTCGCAAAAAAATACTGAACCAATATTTATTTGAGATACGCGGCTGTATGATTGGTATTGATCTATAAGTCACAGCAAAATCATGAGTTTTATTAAAACAAATAATGCACTCAAATGGCAAATATATCAGATATGAATCGAGATTATTTTGTTAGCGAGCGAAACGACATTAATCCCATATGATTTTATTTGTATGCATACATGCTTATGAGTGTCTGTACGCGTCCTTTAAGGTTATTTTATTAAAAAATTGAGAAAAATACTAGGCTAAAGAAGTCAACGTGATGCTACAAAAGAATTTCTGTGTATCTTTATCATAACCAATATTAAAGCTGATTAAATGAGCTCACCTTCTATCTCGTAATGATTTTGCAACAGAAGTTCTTGGGAACAAAAAGGCAGGGCAAAATATATGAAGTCAAACAAACTTAAAACGCGTTTCCTATGGACTTTACTCTAAGAGAGGCTAATTGAAATAAGAGGTACCTTTTATGAGAGTGCAGAAACCATATTAAGACACGAGCTATGAATGAGCGCATTTATGTTGTATGAATTTTTTACAATAGCAGCATGTTTTTGTGTGTCTTTATGGCTTCAACCGGTCATCACACAATTATGATATAATATTCATTGTTTTCCATTATGATTGCGTATTAACTTCCTTTCCAAACTTTAAAAAACAAATATTTTTAATCCAATATAGTCTGTAAACAGTTCTGCTTCTTAAAGCAGCTCCCTCTTGGCTTTCAAATTATGTAATTCACTTAACTAAAGACGCTACAGGCAAGAAGCCCAATTTAAGAAGATTCACCACTTACTCTAAAACCACTTAATATATTAAGTCTTACGAGTCTCATATCACCACACCTTAAATGGTAATATCTTATGGAACAACAAGACAAAGGTATTTTTGAACCAGCAATCATTTCTTCATGCAAAAAAATCAACAATAAAACGCTCATAAATAGTAGTAAGAGCTTCCACCGCATCAAGGGCTACACACTCATCTACCATATGCATCGTTTGCCCTGGTAAGCCAAATTCAACCACTGGGCAATAATCCTTAATAAATCGCGCATCCGAACTCCCACCTGAAGTGGAGCATTCTGGTATATTCCCTGTTACACTTTTAATAGCATTGGATAAAGTTTGAATGAGTTTATCATTTTTGGTCAAAAAAACATCCCCTAAACTTGGAATCCATTCAAGCTGATAAGAGGGATATTGATCACTATTGTTTTTTGATTGCACCAAAGCAAGACGCTTTTCAATTTCTTCCACCAGTGTTTCTTTTGTCCAAAGATCATTGTAGCGTATATTAAAACGAACTGTTGTCTGCGCTGGGATAATATTGACTGTTGAATTACCGGTATCGATGCTTGTTAGCTCCAAATTACTGGGTTGAAAATTCTCTGTCCCTTTATCTAAAGCAGTTTGTGTCAATGCCTGAATAAGCTTATTTGCCAAAGGCAAGGGATTAGCAGCCCGCTCTGGAAAAGCAACATGACCTTGGCGACCTTTCACGGTAATGATACCAGAAATCGATCCGCGGCGACCAATTTTGATGACATCCCCAACAGTCTTTACACTTGTTGGTTCTCCCACAAGAGCCGCAGTCCATTTTTCGCCCTTTTTTTCCGCCCATTTGAGAAGTTTTATAGTACCATTAACAGCAGGTCCCTCTTCATCACCGGTAATCAAAAAACTTACCATTCCTTTAATGGTACGTTTCTCAAGAACTCGCGCTAGCGCCGCAATAAAACAAGCGATTCCGCCCTTCATATCAACAGCACCCCGCCCATATAATTTTCCCTGATCTATGACAGCTTCAAAAGGTGAATAGGTCCATTCATCCAATGCACCTGGTGGTACAACATCTGTATGACCCGCAAACATAAGATGGGGTCCTTCATTTCCCATTTTGGCATAAAGATTTTCAACATTATCTGTATTTTTATCCGTAAAAATAGGGCGCTCGACATGAAATCCCATTTTTTTCAAAAATTGTTCCAAAGTTGATAAAGCCCCTGCTTCATGAGGTGTAACAGAAGGACAACGGATAAGTCTCTGTAATAGCTGAAGCGGATCTGTAAGAACAGGCATAAGGTCCCTTCCCATTTTTTTATAAGTCATAGCAACTTAAGGTTATTACGCTGAATTACAAAAAAGATAAAGCAAAAACATTGAAGACACTCAGCAAACCAAGCAGGGGAAAACAATCGTGCTGAGAGCTTCAATGGCTTCCTCATTATGCATGAGCAAGTACACACACAACAAAACACTCAACAAAAAGTTCCGTTAAATATTGCCTTCATTTGAAAGTTTTTGACGCCTCTAAATTATATGAATCAAAATTAATTGCTTGCAATCTATGAGCATTTTCCTTCAACCAAGCACGATACGTTTTACTATCAGGACATAGTTCTTCACAAAGAGCCCAAAATCTTGGACCGTGATTCATTTCAACAAGATGAGCAACCTCATGAGCAACAACATATTCCACAACTTCTTTTGGTGCCATAACAAGGCGCCAAGAAAAAGAAAGACGCTTATCTATTGAACAAGACCCCCAACGACTTCTCGTATCTTTATAACAAATTGATTTGACTTTACGCTCTACTTTATGGGCATAATGTGCCACCAAAGGTGTTATAATACGTGCTGCTTGTTTTTTCAAAACGTCAGCAATGCGTCTTGGAAGGTATTCTAATTGACCATAAACGATAATTTGAGGTTCTTGTTCTGCATCTCCTGCAATAATTTCCGTTACCCCACGTCCTTCTCTATGCTTTATGGAATGGCAAACACCCAACAAAGGAATCGTTGCCCCCTCTTTGAGATAAGCATTTTCATGAGAGATTTGTACACGAGCAAGACGCGCCTCAATCCAAGACCGATGCTTTTCAATAAAACTTTGAATCGTACAGAGACTTATCGCTGGTGGTGTTGTTACACAAATCCTCTGTCCGCTCGCATCAATACGTAAGGTAAGACGGCGCGCGCACTTATTTTCCCGCACCTGTACAGGTACAGAGCGATCAGAAAAAATAAAATGCTGTTTAGAAATGCTCATACATTATATCTTCATCATCAATGAATTTGCCCCTTCTCCCGCATTAATCCGGTCAATCAATGACCTCAATACCGTTTCGAGGCAATCCAAATCTTGCGGACGAGAAAAGCGATGATCAGCATCACGAACGAGTGTCAATGTTACATCATGGAGAGGCAAATGATCAAGTAAAGTCATAGTATGCTGATAGGGTATCTCCACATCTTCCATCCCTTGTAGAATATGGATTGGACATCCAACATCTATACATCCCTTCATGACGCAGTTGTCTCTGCCATCTTCAATAAATACTTTTGTAAAGGGAACCGGCTCCGTATAACTAATCGCAGATCGTTCAATATGCTCTGTTTCTTCTAAAATTTTCCACCCCTTTCGACCCAACCCTGATTCTATCAATGTTTGTGTAAAATCAGGAGCTGGCGCAATCAAGATCATGCCAGCAAGCTTCTTATTTTTCTGTGCTAACATCATAGCAAGCTTGAGTGCAATCCACCCGCCCATAGAGGTGCCAATCAAAATTTGTGGACCCTCACAATAAGTTTCAAAAACCGCTAAACTTTCTTTAACCCAGCGTGAAATCGTTCCTTGAAAAAAATCACCACCTGATTCTCCATGTCCAGAGTAATCAAAACGTAAACAAGACAAATCATTCTTCTGAGCAAAACTATCAACCAACATCGCCTTATCCCCTGACATATCGGATAGATAGCCATGAAGCCAAACCAAACCTGGAGATTGGCGCCCCTTGCGATAGCGTACTGCAAGTGCGGTGTTCTCAAACGAAAAAAACTGACAAGGAATATTTTGATCCATAATTCTTTATCCTCCATAAAACGATTTCTTTAAATTAAAAGAAAAACTTTTATAATCTAAATCATTTCAAAAAGTAATAAATCAAATAATGAAAAAGGCGCGAATTATAGTTGTTTTTAGGCGCATAATTGTATATTAAATTAACTGTAGTTGAATCAAAATTAAGGAGCATAAACCATTCGTAAACCGTTTAAAATGACACCTACCCAAAAAGACGGACCACGTTCAAATCAGGATATCCGAGTACCTCATGTTCAGCTTATCAATGATGAGGGGCAACATCAGGGAGTTGTTGCGATACAAGAAGCTCTTGCTATGGCTGCAGATGCGGGGCTTGATTTGGTTGAAATTGTACCAAATGCGGAGCCACCCGTATGTAAAATCATCGATTTGGGCAAATTAAAATATCAAACCCAAAAAAAAGCTGCTGAAACACGTAAGAAGCAAAAAGTCATCGAAATCAAAGAGATTAAGATGCGCCCAAATGTTGATGTCCATGATTATGGAGTCAAACTCAAGGCTGTTCATCGCTTTATTGATCATGGTGATAAAGTAAAGATTACTTTGCGTTTTCGTGGTCGTGAGATGGCTCACCAAGATCTTGGATTAAAGCTTCTTCAGCGTGTGAAAGAAGATACAAGTGAAATTGCCAAAATTGAATTGGAGCCAAAGCTTGAAGGCCGGCAAATGATGATGGTGATAGCACCTAAATAGTTTTGCATTGGAATAATATTTGCATGCAACTCATCAGCGTGCAACTCATCAAAATGATGCGTATGGTATTATTTAGAAGCACCACATAGAGTTTTTGTGGTGCTTCTAAGGTTTTATAAATGTGTATAAATCCTTTTAAGAGTTTAATAATGCTTTATCGATTTATAAGAAGAATTCGTTATTTTGCATATTAAATGAAAAAGCTCAAACATCGTAAGGTGTTCTTATTTCAAGCTCTCTTATCATGTAATGCGGCAAAAATTTTTGCTTACACATCACAAACGGAAATGATACATAAAAATTATTAAAAAGCGAAATATTTTTTGTGAGCTATTTCAAGTGCCAAAGGCTATCACAATATGGAAATTGGTAAATACAATGGTGAAACTCGCCGTTACCTTTTATTGAAAATTAAAAATAATGATGAACAACAAATTTTCGTTATACCTTTCACAGAAACTTTGCACTACATTTTTCACTCTCACCGTCGTGAAATTGATATGATGAACCTTGAAAGAAAAGGCTATTTTTGTAAAAAAGATTAAGGGGCTTTTTAATTAAGAATGTTTCAATCTTGCATAAAATAATGAGAGAATATAGAAGCATTTCATGGCTAAAAAACAAATTTCCTCTTTTGATAAACATCTTATTATCCGCCTTTTGCGAGAAAATTTTCGTAAACATATGCGTTGGTACAGTGCTGCGATTTTCTCAATGATCATCATTTCTTGTACCACAGCAACCAGTGCATGGATTATGCGTGATGTTGTTAATCAGATTATTGATGCACAAAATTTTCCTATGATTGTTTTGATTTCTAGCTTCATTGCTTTTATCTTTATTCTCAAAGGAGTCGCAACTTTTTCCCAAACTTACTTTCTAAACAAAGCAGGCAATAGTATCATTGCGGAACAACAGCGTAAAATTTTTGCACGACTTATGGAACAAGGAGTCTCTTTTTATCATAATAACACTTCATCTGATCTTCTTGTTCGTGTAACTCATAATGCGACAGCTGTACGTAATATAATTGATACTATTATCACAACTTTTGTACGTGATTTGCTTTCCGTTAGTGGTCTGTTGCTTGTCATGTTCATTCAAAACTTTGTGTTAATCTCCATTACTTTAATCGTAGGACCACTAGCTTTTTTAGGCGTTCGAATGGCTTTAAAACGCGTTCGCCGCCTGATGGAAAAAGAGCTCCTTTCACTTGGTGAAATTATTAAAATCGTACAGGAAACGGCTGTTGGTATTCGAATCATCAAGGCCTTTTCACTAGAAGAGGTCATGAAAAAACGGATGGACAAAGCCATTTGTGATGTTGAAAAACAAACAAACAATATTGCCACACTCGAAGCTATTACCAATCCGATTATGGAAACACTCACGGGTGTTGCCATTGCAGGTATTATTTGTTTTTCCGGTTATCTTGCAACCCAACGCGCAGGTGTTCAAGGTGAATTTATGTCCTTTATTGTTGCTTTACTTTTAACTTATGAACCCGCAAAAAGACTAGCAAATGTACGTGTCAAAATTGAATCTGGCTTGGTCAATATCCGTACAATGTTTGAAATACTCGATTGTCCCCTTACAGTTATAGAACATAAAGAAGCTAAAGATCTGAGTAAAAAGCAGGGAACTATTCGTTTCGAACATGTTTCTTTTGCATACACTAATAACAAAATGATATTGAAAGATATCAACCTAGAAATAGAAGCCGGAAAAATGACAGCATTGGTGGGACCATCCGGTTCGGGAAAGTCAACCCTTATCAACCTTATTATGCGCCTCTATGACCCCACAAAAGGACGCATATTGATTAATGATCAAGATATTCGCTACACAACATTTCGCTCTCTGAGAAACCTGATGGCCTATGTAGGACAGGATACTTTTCTCTTTCAAGGAACTGTTAAATATAATATCGGACTTGGAAAAGAAGGGGCTAGTGATGACGAAATTATCGAAGCAGCAAAAGCAGCAAATGCTCATGACTTTATTATGAATTTGCCAAATGGTTATGATACACAGATAGGTGATAATGGCTGTAACCTTTCAGGGGGGCAAAAACAACGGCTCGCTATCGCTAGAGCAATGATTCACGATAGCGAAATTCTGATTCTTGATGAAGCAACGAGTGCGCTTGATTCACACACCGAAGCACAAATTAATGAAGCCATTCACCACCTTACCAAAGGACGCACAACGATCATTATTGCTCATCGCCTTTCAACGATTGCTCGTGCTCATAAAATTGTGGTCATACAAAATGGACAACTAATTGAACAAGGTACTCAGAAAGAATTGCTAGCAAAAGAACATGGGTTTTATAAAAAAATTCATAATATCCAGTTCAAAGACATACCTCCTAATTTCTAGATCCTTAAATAAGATTTGAAATAAAAATGGATAGAAGGTAATGCTCCATTTATAAAAAAGGCTTGTTACCAAAAAAAGTATTACTTCAATCAAGAATTGGCAAAGAATTTATGGTTTATTGAAAATAAACTTCTTGGATTTAGATGAAAACTTTACTCGCTATTTTGTTGAATGCAATTGACTTTAACAGTGAAACTTCAAAAACCCCTTTCCTTCCTTAAATAAGTGTTGAAACATTCATAAATGTTTTGAATCCTAAAAGAGAGAGCATCAAGGTCTGAAAAAATTGCCGCGGATTATGATGATGAATCTGGATTAATACTACCTTTATCCGTGTTTATCCCTGCACTAACAATTTTTTCTCCACACACCTTAAAGGACAAAGATTCTACCCAATCTGATCTGTAAACAATCCAGATTTTTATTGAGTTCGTTCCACTTGATAACAAATCATGTGATTCACTTATACAAGACTTACCCTAAATATTCACCCTGTGCTTTCAAAATACTTTGTCAAAAAGACTTACATGCCTTATATCACCAAACCTCAAATGTCAGTCTTTTATGGTACAGCAGGATAGGCTCACAATTATAAATTGTGCTGCAAATTATAGATACACTCAGCGTAAAAGAAAAACATTAAAAAATAAGAGAAGATTTATTATAAAACTTTTTTACTGTTGTAGATTGCTTTAAAGCAAGCTTTGCTGTTTTTTCTACATCCGAAACTAAAGTGATATTCCTCCAATACCTTAACTTCTTGAAGAGTTTATAAATGCACAACGTTAGTGCTTATATAAGGCTATGATTTCAATATGAAAAAAAACAGATGAAAAGTAAAATGACATTCCTCTTTCTTTTAACCGCCTAAATAGAAAAATACGGCATATAACTCTGATAAACATTTTTACAAAAAATATCTTTTGACCTGCATTTTAATACTTTGATTTATAATCATAATTTATTACTTTACATCTTAAATAAAAGATAAGATGTAATTTGCTTATTGTAAATTTTCTCTATATTTATGATGAATTAATCAAAAGCACTTGTTGTACGTCATAAGAGATATTGGTGTATGCATAAAAACTCTTAAGATAAGCAATAAAAATACCTCTACATTTTCAAGTGAAAAGATTGTCGGCAACATGAGAAGCTGGAAAATAGAATGATAATGCCGGCTTATATCTTTAATAAATACTTATACCTTTATTAACAATGGTAGTATGGATTTTATACCATTCATAAGAGGTACTTTATATCATTTCACAAGCAATCTTATGAAATAGGCTCAAGCCACATTGAGAAATGTTTCTTTAAAACAAGCACATGAATTTGCAACACAATAGTGTTATATTTTGGAGTGTTCTGTTTGGGGGGCTATTCATTATAAGAAAAGTGATCTCATTCAAAAACACAATAAACAAAAATCGAATATTTCAGATATATTTCTTCACGCCTCAAAAAATCTTCTTCTTTTATAGGATTTCTAGTCTATGTATCCTTCCTCAGATTTAGAAATGAGAGACAAAAGACAAAGAATTTATTTTTTAAATTCAATCTTTAATAATCTCTTTCATAAAAGAGACCAATGCTAGAATTTTGTTCATTTCCTATGGCACCTTTAGCTTTGAGATGACGCGAAATATCTAAATTAATTGTTCCTTTCGTCGTTCCATCGGACCCTGCTTCAAAGCCCAAATAAATATTATTGTGTATGTAGCGTCCAATACGTAAGCCTGTATTACCCTTCTCATTAACGATAACATCAAGATCATCAAGCCCAATTTTAGTTCGTAAAGTATTCAACAAAGATGTATTAGAAGCACCTGCAAGATCAGCCGCTGCTGCTGCAAGTTGAGCAATCTGAAATGGTGATAATTCATTAAGAGAGCGATTAAAAATCAAACGCGCCAAAATCTCATCCTGAGGCAAATTCGGTTGTGAAGAAAAATTAATATCAAGATTATCAATCGTCCCACTTACCGTTACAGTGACGCGAATATCACCACTGTTATTGTTGGTTACAAAATAAACCGTAGGATTAAGATTACCGCTAAAACTCGCTTGCCCTTGATCAAAATTAAGACGTTGCGAAAGAATATCAAAACGTCCACGAATCATTCTAAATTCACCAACTGGATGCACATCATTCAATGGGCCTGCTAGATTAATGCGTCCTCCAAGTTCAGCATCTAAGCCTTTTCCGCGTACAAAAAATTGATTGCGTGCTGTAATACTCATATTTGATAACACGACAGATGAAGATTCTTGTGTAACTATACGGCTTTTGCTTTTGTTCGTTTTCTTAACATCAGCACGTTCAAGTGTTGTTTGAATCGATTTAGTTAAATTCTTATTTCTAATATCAAGAAACTTAGCACTTTTAAAATGATCAGGAACAAAAACTTCAGCTTTTTCAACGATGATATCACCACCAACAACAAGATCATTTAAAAAATGACCTTTCATTGTCATCTCACCTGACAATGTTGCCAGAATCATAGAACCATCATTATAATTGGCATTATCAAGATGAAATATCAAATCTGTCTCTAGACCATTAGAGATACGACCTGAAGCAGAAATTCTCCCCCCCTCAAACGAAGAAGCTGAAGCTTTCTCTATAAGGATATGATCACCATTCAATTTGCCTTCAAGCGTTATATTATTCAATCCTACATTTGTTTGTGAATCAAAAAAGCTACCGTCGCCTATAGAAATATTTCCTATCAATTGTGGCTTTGATAACGTTCCATTAAGAACTGTATCAATTCTTGCTGTACCCGTTATATGTGCACCACGCTTAGCTAATAAGAGATTAACAAAATCAAGAGGCATTATCCCTTTAACGTTTAATTTTGCCTCTGAACCATTAAGAGATACAGGCCCATGGACGGAAAGATCTAATCCTTTATCTCCAGTAGCTATCATATTTTCAATATGAAATGTCGATTTTTTATAAGAACCACGAGCATTTATATTGATTGACATTGGTCCTTTATGCGTCATAGCGGTTAAATTTTGACTAGAAAGCTCAAAATGAGCAGATGGATCCTTCATTATTCCACCAATATCAATTTTGCCTATCAGTGTCCCATCAAGCGCTTGTCCTGCAATAAAACCATTCGCCAAACGTGCAGATAAATTTTGCAAATTAATATGAAGATCAAGCGTATTTTTCTCTAGAGATACATGCCCCTGAGCTTCTGCTTGTACTCCTTCTCCTGTTAAATTTGCATTTAAAGTAAGATTTTGATCTACAGTGTTTCCCGTAGCAGAAAGAGAAAAAGGCATAATTTTTTTATCTTGAAAAGCAACGGTTGTCAGTCCCTCACCTTTTATATCGTACGTTATATCAGGTTTTTTTAAATGACCACGAATCATAACATGCCCTGTTACACTCCCTGCTGCTCCAAGATCGGCTTTCCACAGATTGACTAAAGTAGCAGGAAGCGCATTCATTGTAAGTTGCAAATTCAGGGTATCTTGAATATTCCCTGCTAAGATGATGTTGCCTCCATTTATTGCAATTCCTAATTCATTGATTGTCATTCCATCTTTATCAAAAGCAATTATGGATGGTTTCAGCAATGTTGCATGAAAAATGTGTTGTTTTAGATCCACAGTTTCAATTTGCACTTCTCGTTTTATACTGTCTGGAAGTTCCTCAACCATTAAACGACCAGAAAGCTGTGCATTGAGAGTATCATGCAACATCGCTTGGACAGTAAAAACCGTTTGTCCATTATTTCTATCGGCGTGAGCATTTAAACGATTGACCATTATCAAAGGTGTTTGAATATGTTCTGCATTGATAACTCCTTCAAACTGTGTCATGCCAAAAGGATCGAATATGTCAGCATCTATTGCCAATTTTTTTATTTTATTCTTGGAAAAATTCAAATGGCTAACATGCGCCTTCACATTGGTTTTTTGTCTGCCATTTTGTTCATCAAAAATAAAATCTCCTTTTACTTTTCCACTACCATCCTGCAAAAATAACGCTGAAAGTACGGAAATATCATCGGCATCAATATGCAACGCTCCTTTCAAAACCCCCCCAAGTTGTTGAGAAAGAGCACCCGTTATTTTTGCACTTCCCCCTCTAATATCGATATTTTCAAGTTTTCGAATTTTATGAGAATCTTTAAAAGAGGCCGATAAATGCAAAGGTTTCTTAGCAAAAATCCCTTCACCTTTTACCACCCCCGTTAAAGCAGTAACTGGTGCTGTATTATCTATAAGTGCATCTATGTTAAATGTTGTGTTTTGAAGTTTCTTCCCTACGATTAATGCTTCAGCAATATGAGCACGTGTATTTAGTTTTATATGGCTATTGCGCCCTCTCGCCGTACTTTCAATCGTAAGCGCACCGCTTATCTTTGGATCTAATTTGGACAAATCAGATATTTCAGCAGATAGATCCATTTTAGCGCTTTCATCTGAAAAATAACCATTAGCCTTTATGTTTGTATATTGATTTTTCAAATTAAAATGACGAAAAATGAAACCCTTCGTATTTCGAGTAGCACCACCTGAAAGAGTGATATTTCCTTTGAATAAACGATCAAAAGACTGCACGCCTATTTTCATATCGTCAGCCATTCCTGATAATTGGAGATCAAAAATGCCACTCAATAAATTGATCGTTCCTTTGGCTTTAATATCTGCACTACCAGAAAGTGATTGTTTACTGAACACTTCCAAAGGAGTTAATGTTTGAGCTTTTAAACCGAGATCGCCTTTAAAAACAAAACCCTCCATTGTCCCTTTTAACCAAGAAGAAAAACCCTGAGCCGTAACACTCAGATCATGAATCAAAATTGGTTTATTCGAAACAATATCCGTATCTAAATGCACATGAACCGCTTGGCTTAAATTTTCTACTAACGCTCCCTTAATTTTTTTAACCCCTTGAAGCGTTCCTTTAACCTGAACACCAACATGACGAGAAGCTGCATTATCAAGATTTTCGCTTACTCCTCCCATATCAAAAATTGCATCGCGAATATAAATATTTTTATTGCTTAAATGACCTACAACCAACCGCCCATTCCAAGATTGTTGCCCTTCGCGACCATAGTCAATGTTCAAAGCAAGAGTATTCGCAGGTTTTGATACTTCCGATACAGGTAAATGAATAGACTCCTGTTCGTTATCAAGAGCCATTTTACCATCAACAAAAAGCCGCCGCAAAAATCCATCAGCGGTTATTTCAGCATTGGCTATAACATTCATTGCTTTGCTCTGAATAACCATCTGATCAAGGTGTGTCACACCTTCTTTTGTTCTTCTTGTCTTTGCTTTTAATGTTATATCAGATTCGAAGAGACTACGATATTGAGAAGGTATTAAAGGGCTCAGTGTTCCCTCTAGTTTCGTAGAAAAACTGTGTCCTTCTGGAACACTTGCAAGAATAACATTACCATCTAAAATAGAATGATGATCGGACTCTAAAGAAAGTTTGATAACCAAATCATCAAAAGTACCATCACCTTTCACGACGAGATTTAATGCTGGACGTTGTTCAATGTTAAAAATATTCGCCAAAATACCATTTTGTGGTTCGTTAGCAGAAATATCAATTTGAGCTGTACGATTACTATCAGATATCTTGGTGACAACAGAAAAAGAACCTGGTGCATCTAAACGATGCGCCGCTATATCGAAATCAAAATTACCACTAGCCAAAGTGAGATTACCTTTTAATGACATATCAGCAGAAAAACCAAAAAGATTCTGTTCAAATGTCACATGTTGAGCTATAAGCGTATTGATAGAAAGAGCAAGCGGCAATTTTGGTAAAGAGAACTTGCCCGTCCCAAGGGAAGAAACAAAAGAAGAATTGCCTTGCGGTTTGCGTAAAAATGTAACCTGTTCTGCCGAAAGCTGGTTAATGTCCATCCGCCCTCTCAGCAACGCTAGACGATTCCAATCCATTTTAGCATTGGTAATTTTAAGCCAAACCCCTTTTTTATCACTGACAGTAATAGCATCAATTGATGTTTGAGAAGACAGTGTCCCTTGTATATTATGTAAACGAACTTGACGATTGGGCGTTGAAAGCTTTCGTTCAATTAAAGAAACAAACCATGAGCGATCATCTGTTTTCATTTCGCTAGAGGGAAGAGTATCTCCTCTTTGCGCAAAAACAAAACCACCCACCCCAAAAAACAAAAATACAAAGAAGAAAGCTGATAAATGTACACCTTTTTTCATTAAAATGCTTGCCCTATACCCACATAAAAACCAATGCGAGGATCACCCTTCTCTCTCTTTAAAGGAAAGGCTAAATCAACGCGTAAAGGACCAAGACCCGTCATATAACGACCTCCTATACCGGCTCCCCATTTAATTTTTTGAGAAAAATCAAAATTCGCCTTTTCCCCTACGGCACCTCCATCAAGAAAACCGACAAACCCTATTTTATCATTTAAAGAAACACGCAATTCTGCCGATCCCTCAACAACTGCCCGTCCACCAACAACCGCATCATTTTCTGTTTTGATACCAATATTACGGTAAGCATAACCACGAACAGAGCCCCCACCACCAGCAAAAAAAAGCGTATTCGCGGGGATTTGTGCTGTATCATTCCCAAGAATTGTACCAAGCTTTGCCCGCGTAGCAAAAACAAAACGATTCCCTTCATCCAACGCCCAATAAGAACGACCTTCTGCTGTTACTTTTGCAACAAAGTTGCTAAAACGCATCTCATAAAAAGGCTCAATGAAAACTTCACCATATAAACCTTTTGTTGCATTAAGCTTATTATTACGACTATCGTAAATCAAACCGCTAGGGAAACCTATTGTTGTAAAATTACGGCTCCCAAAATAAATATCACGTGAATAACCATTTGAAACTTCTACAGCAGCCTGTCCCGATAGATTACCATTGAAAATATGTGTAATTCCTAATCTTCCTTTGATGGCCTTTGTCGTATAATTTTCTAGAACATCTTGTTGTATTTTTAATTCTGATCTGAGATCTGTATCTGGCGTGAGTACACCAGGCTTTATAAACGTACCACCGAAAAGATAATCAAAATTTTTAAAATTATACGATTGCTTTTTATTGCTACCAACACCACTTATTTTTGTTTCAATTTTAAGAACCTCTGCATGACCAAAAAGATTGTTATGCATCCAATAAGCTTCAAAACCAGCACCATCTAATGTTGAATAGCTACCGCCTACACCAAAACGACGCGGTTTACGTTCTTGTACAACAAGTGAAAGCGGTAAACTGCCATCTAGATTAATGGTATCAGCCTCACGTATATTGATAGCACGAAAAACACCAAGGCGCGCAAGACGTTCATTTGCCTTCGCTAACGCATCGGAATCGTATTTCTGACCTTGCTTCAATCCGGTCATCCATGCGATATAAGCTGAATCTACACGTGGTTTATTACTTATATTACGCACACTTAAAGGACCATAATGAGCCTTTTGTCCAAGATCAACAACAATCCGTCCTTCAACACGCAACGCAGCATGATCAGCCACGACCTCACTTTTCATAATTTTAGCTTTGGCATAACCTTGTTGACGCCATCCTTCTATCGCCCATTTTTCTGCTTTCAAAATGGTTTCAGATTTAGCAATAGCCCCAACTTTATAGCCCAATTCTTCAATTGTGGGCATTTTATGCGCTTTACGTTTTTCAAACGGAGCTACTTTATCAATATCTGCAATACTAAAAACATATTGTGGACCGGCATTAATTGTAATAACAATATTGGATTGTGCTGGAAGTTGAGTTACCGGACTTAAATCAGCGACTTCTAAGCCATTAATTTTAATACTAATAACACCACCGTAGCGTCCATCAGCATAAAGAGCAGAAAGAATTGCTCGATAATCTGAACGCGCCTTGGCTAGCAAACCAGAAGAACTGGCGGACGCTTTCTCTTTATCAGCAACAAGAGAAGAAACAGATTTAACTATTTTTATACCTTCTAATGGCGCGCCTGGCGGAGCAACAACATCAACTTTATAAAATCTCTCTGTACTTTTGGCATAATTTGAAGGAGAATTTGTTTTCTTTTGACCAAAAAAAGGTATGCCGAAAAAATCAAATGCAGCAAGTGGCTGTGGAAAAGCAAAAGCGAAACACAAGCCTATAAATACACAGCGCACAGTCCCTGATTTTAACAAAATTCTTGCCTGGTATACCATAAAATCAGATACCTTATAATACACTTTGCATCTACTACACTTTAAATAATATAAAAATGGGAAAGGTAAATATAATTACTTTGCACATTTTACACGTTTTATCACATCAAATAACATTCTGCGATACATAACGTCACCCTCCCCTTATATTTTCATAAAATTCTGCACTGTTGCATAACACGAACAGCCTCATTCTTTTTCCTTAACATATTTATTTAGCTTATTATAAACGTTTTATTGCGTTCCATACTATCATGGTTAAATTTGTACAAATGACTTTCCATGAGAACGCTAAAAAACTGCCTACGTATATAGATCTCTCTATAAAAAAAACCATAGAGATGCTTCTTGATTTTTATGCATAGATATGATTGTCTCTACAAAGTCTAAAGGGGGAAATAAACAAATGATCGCACGTGTTACAACTGTTGCTTTTCGCGGTCTAGAAGCAGTCCCTGTGGATGTACAGGTTATGATTTCATCTGGTAAAATAGGAATGGCTATTGTTGGATTAGCTGATAAAGCAGTTGCAGAAAGCCGTGAACGTGTACAAGCAGCCCTCCACGCTTGTGGACTTTCTATGCCTACTAAACGGATTACGATTAATCTTGCACCAGCTGATTTGCCTAAAGAGGGCTCGCATTATGATTTGCCAATCGCCGTAGGCTTAATGCTTGCTATGGGAATCCTCCCTCCCGAAGCAGCACAAGACTATATCATTTTAGGAGAATTATCACTGGATGGTTCACTTACCGCTGTTAATGGTGTTTTACCAGCTGCCATGACAGCTTTATCACTCGATAAAGGACTGATTTGTCCTTTCCAATGTGGACCTGAAGCTGCTTGGGCAAATGCAGAAATAAATATTCTTGCCCCAGAGACTCTGCTCACTATAGTCAACCATTTCAAAGGAACCCAAATTCAAAAACGTCCACAACCGCGCCAATATACTATCGAAACTGAACTTCCAGATCTTTGCGAAATCAAAGGACAGAAAACAGCCAAACGTGCCTTAGAAGTTTGTGCTGCTGGACGCCATAACCTCTTGTTTGTAGGACCTCCTGGTGCTGGGAAATCTATGTTAGCGCAACGCTTACCTTCCATTTTGCCACCTCTTGATAGCCGTGAGCTTTTAGATGTCTCTCTGATTGCTTCTATTACAGGAGAAGCGGTTCATAATACCATTTCACTTCATTGCCCCTTTCGTTCCCCACATCATTCTGCTTCCATGGCCGCAATGATTGGTGGAGGACTTAAAGGACGACCGGGAGAGGTCTCCCTTGCCCATAATGGTGTGTTATTTCTTGATGAATTGCCTGAATTTTCTCCGCAGGTTCTTGATTCTCTTCGTCAACCCTTAGAAAGTGGGGAATCGGTTATCGCCCGCGCTAATCACCATATTAGCTATCCTGCTCGCTTCCAACTCATTGCCGCAATGAATCCTTGCCGTTGTGGTATGGCAGGCGAAAAAGACCATGTTTGCGCTAAAGGAATACGCTGCCAAATCGATTATCAGTCCCGTATTTCTGGTCCTCTGCTTGACCGAATTGATTTACGGATTGATGTCCCTGCTTTGACAGCTATGGACCTTATGCAACCAGAACAATCAGAAAAAAGCTGCGATGTTGCCAAACGCGTCGCACGATGCCGTACCATTCAAGCTAAACGTTTTGCAACAATGGGGTTTGATCATATTCGCACCAATGGCGATTGCCCTGCCAAAATTATAGAACAGATTGCCATTCCTGATAAAAGTGCGACCACACTCTTACGAGATGTGAGTGAAAAAATGCACCTCTCTGCACGCGCTTATCATCGCATTCTCAAAGTTGCACGCACAATTGCTGATCTTGACGAATCAGATAATCTTTCACGCTATCATCTCGCAGAAGCTATTTCCTATCGACTAGGCACAGAAAGATTAACAGCTCTTAATTAAAAAACTATTCATCAATAAAAACTTATTGGAAAATACCGCAAATAAAGTTCTGTAAGTTTACCATCCTCTTCTAGAGATTTCAGCGCATAATTGAGTATATCAACCAATTTTTCATTCTTTTTTCCAACAGCAAGCTGCATTCCTTGTCCCAATAACTGTGGCGCCATATATGCCCCCCCAACAAAATGACAGCAATCAACAGATTTTTGTTTTTTGAACCATAACGATAAAGCAAATCCATCATCAAAAATAAGGTCAATTTTACGCTCCTGTAATGCTTTATAGAGCTCTTCTCTCTTTTTAAATTCTTGCCATTTTGCTTTAGGAAAATAATGATGAAAGAGCTTTTCGTGAATACTTTTAGACAAAACACCACTGGTTAAATGCACCAATTGATCGCTTATTGGCTCATCGAGATCTAAAAGTCGAGAAGCAACAAATCGCGCTGGAAAGCGCAAATATGACTTTGTAAAAACAAGATCTTGCTGGGTTTTACTTGTTTCTTTTAAACCCGCAATAATGACTTCTGCACCACCATTTTTAACATATTCTACAAGCTCTTTCCAAGGAATTACTTCTACTTCACAAAGCTTCTCTAATTTTAATTTTGAGCAAATAGCGCGCAATAAATCGATATTATAACCTGCAAGATGCCCCGTTTGATCAAGGAAATTAAAAGGAGGAAAATCAAAAGTTGTTACAAAACGCAAACGAAGAATATCCGTCGTATCAGGTTGTACCAAATGTTCATGCGAATCAAAAAAAGAAGGCAACCTTTCAGCTTCTCCGTAAGAGGAAAATAGAACCCCCCCTGCTACAAATAAAATACGAATAAAAACATTGTATGGATTATTGAATAAAAAGTACCATAAACGCAATTGAAGATGTTTTATATATATAGATTTTTTTATTTTCAAAATCTCTCCCCCATTTTTAAAGCTAAGATGCAACCCTTCTCAATTATTATCTAACGCACTTCACCAAAATATCTGGCGTTTAATAAATAAAATTCTTGCTATTTATAAAAAGTAATTTGAGAGAAAGGCGATTTGATTTTTTAAATATAAGAAATAAGCTGTACATACTTTAGTGGCACACTCCATTTTATCAAAACCATTTTCTTGCGTATCACAACCAGAGGGAGTATATAGACACTATTAAAGAAAAGAGTAAAAATACCCTTCAAATGCCGAGGGTTTTCTCAACATTAAGGTTGCATCAACATTTAAGAACCGGAAAATAAAATGATGATGCTGGTTTGTGCCTTATTGTCAATATGGGCAAAATGAGGGACATGAATCTTGTAGTATTCACAGGGTATTTTGCGTTATACTATTCAAACATCGTTGTAAAATGAGTTTAGGAACATTGAGAGATGTTTCTTAAAAAAGCGCGTGAATAACAGTGCAATGGGGCTTTGTTTTAAATAAGGGACGTAACCTCCATTACAGAAATGAGAAAAACAAAAGCGTAAGACAATGCGTCATCACCCCCATTCTTTAAAAACATCGCCGTAAACGTTTTTAAAAGTTGTAAAACTGAATAAAAGAACGATAGTGGAAACGTGCTTTTACATTTACGCCTTTATATTTTCCACATTTTAAAGATAACACAAACTAATATACCCAATATTTTCGCCTCAATCTAATATACAAAAATTTGAGCTGCTTAGAGAGCTCGTAACCTTTGTTTTAAATATACGGCAGCATTAGAATTGAAAATTGATTTATGGATAAAACAAGTAAGACCTTTGTTAGTTTAACACAAAAATGTATAACTAATTTTGAAACATCACGCATATGCAAAAATAAACAAAATAAATAGCATCATTATTGTAAAGCTTAATTGACCTCATCCCCACTCTCAAAGGAAAAGGATTCCTATTAGCGTTGACGTCTAGACAATCCTGCTTCTCTCGACTAATTCCTCGGGGCTATCCACTCATGCGCTTCATTTAACTAAAGATTATACAAATAAACCCTGCTCCGAATATTCACCACGCACTTTAAAAATACTTAATGTATCAAGGTAGTGCTTACTTTCCTTATATCACCGCCCTAAATGACGGAGTTTTACGACATAACAGTACAATCTCATTTCATCATTCTCTTCATTATATATCGACAGATATTGAATCTAGTTCTGATATACGGTAAATGTTTAATGTGGTTATTCCATAAATAACTGATCAGAACATTAAGCTTTAAAAAAGCAGATAGAATATTGTAAATTGAACACAGGAATGGACTAACTTATGAGTGATGAAATAACCTCAGCGGCACAAAGTGATGATTATGGCGCTTCTTCTATCAAAGTCCTCAAAGGTCTTGATGCTGTACGCAAACGTCCTGGTATGTATATTGGTGATACTGATGATGGATCAGGTTTACACCATATGGTCTATGAAGTTGTAGACAATGCTATCGATGAAGCTTTAGCTGGTCATGCTACTCTTGTAAACGTCACACTCCATGCTGATGGTTCTTGTTCTGTTCGTGATAATGGACGTGGGATTCCAACAGATATCCACCCAACAGAGGGTGTTTCTGCAGCTGAAGTTATTATGACACAGCTTCATGCCGGCGGAAAGTTTGATCAAAATTCTTATAAAGTTTCAGGTGGATTACACGGTGTTGGCGTCTCAGTTGTGAATGCATTATCCGTTTGGCTTAAATTGCAAATCAGACGGAATGGTAAAATTCATGAAATATCATTTACCCACGGAGTGGCTGATGCTCCATTAAAAATTATTGGCGATTGCGATAAAGAAAGTGGAACAGAAATCAGATTTTTACCAAGTTCTGAAACTTTTACTATGGTTGAGTTTGATTTTGAAACTTTGGAGCGCCGTTTACGGGAATTAGCCTTTCTAAATTCTGGGGTTTATATTCTCCTTGTTGACGAGCGTCATGCTGATACTAAATCAGTTGAATTACATTATGAAGGTGGATTAACGGAGTTTGTCAAATATATTGATCAATCAAAAAAAGCCCTGCTTGATAATCCTATTTACATTGCAAGTGAAAAGGATGGTATGAGCGTTGATGTTGCCCTATGGTGGAATGATTCTTATCATGAGAAAGTCTTGTGTTTTACCAATAATATTCCTCAGCGTGACGGTGGAACTCATTTGATAGGTTTTAGAAGTGCCCTTACGCGTCAAATTAATGGCTATGCTGAATCTTCAGGTATTGCTAAAAAAGAAAAAGTGAACTTAACCGGTGATGACTGCCGTGAAGGATTAACAGCTATTCTTTCTGTCAAAGTTCCTGATCCAAAATTTTCTTCACAAACAAAGGATAAGTTAGTCTCTTCTGAAGTGCGCCCTATTGTTGAAAGTTTGGTCAATGAAGGTCTTTCAGTGTGGCTGGAAGAACATCCTCATGAAGCAAAACTTCTTATTAGTAAAGTGGTAGAAGCTGCAACAGCACGTGAAGCAGCACGTAAAGCACGTGAGCTCACAAGACGAAAAGGGGCGCTTGATATCACTTCTCTGCCAGGAAAGCTTGCCGATTGCCAAGAACGTGATCCTGCAAAATCAGAAATCTTTATTGTCGAGGGGGATTCGGCTGGCGGTTCAGCAAAAAGTGGGCGCTCACGTCAAAATCAAGCAATTTTACCCCTTCGTGGTAAAATCCTCAATGTTGAACGAGCACGTTTCGACCGCATGCTCTCATCTGATATGATTGGAACACTTATTACAGCTCTTGGAACGTCTATCGGTAAAGATGAATTTTCACCGGATAAGTTACGTTATCATAAGATTATTATCATGACAGATGCGGACGTTGATGGAGCCCATATTCGAACTTTGCTGCTTACTTTCTTTTTTAGACAGATGCCCGAGTTGATTGAACGTGGACATCTTTATATTGCTCAGCCTCCTCTTTATAAAGTATCGCGTGGAAAATCTTCCCAATATATTAAAAATGAAGCAGCGTTTGAAGAATTCTTGATCGATACTGGATTAGAAGAAACAACGCTTGAGCTTTCAACGGGAGAAGTTCGTGCAGGGGCTGATTTGTATCAACTCGCTAAAGATGCTCGTATATTACGTCAACTTTTAAATGGTCTTCATACCCGTTATGATCGTAATATTGTTGAACAAGCAGCAATTGTTGGCGCTTTTAATCTTGAAGTCTTTGCAACACAAGAAAAAGCGCAAAAAATAGCAGATACTATAGCACACCGCCTTAATCTGATTGCTGATGATATGGAACAAGGTTGGAGTGGACAATATACAGCAGATGGAAACTTATGTTTTGAGCGTATTTTGCGTGGTGTTAAAGATGTTGTTACGCTTGATGTGGGACTTATAAATTCAACTGACGCACGCCAAATTGATCGCATTTCCCAAAATTTTATCGACATATATCATCTTCCTGTTCTTTTACGTCGCAAAGATAAAACAGAGCATATTTTTGGTCCCATGAGCCTCTTAGAGAGCATTTTTACAAATGGTAAAAAAGGTATTACTCTTCAACGTTATAAAGGTCTTGGGGAAATGAATGCTGAACAGCTTTGGGAAACAACGCTTGATCCTAATGCACGTTCTCTTTTGCAAGTAAAAATTAATGATGCAACCGATGCAGATTCACTCTTTTCTCGTCTCATGGGTGATGAAGTTGAACCTAGACGTATTTTTATTCAAGACAATGCCTTAAGCGTTGCCAATCTTGATATCTAAAGGTACTCTTCTGTTTTTAGCTGTGTAAATGTCGCAGTTTTATACGTTGTTTTTTCGTATTTGAACATTCCCTCTTTATTTCATTTACGATAAAAGAAAAATAAGGAAGGTCATACACATGGCAGTTGAAACAGAACGTGTAGGAGCCAAGGGTGGCATGGAGCACTCTTTTGGTTTTACAAGAGTAGATGAAACACAAAAACAATCCATGGTGGATGGTGTGTTTCATTCTGTTGCTGAAAATTATGACAAGATGAATGATATCTTATCCTTAGGGCTACACCGTGTGTGGAAAAATTCCATGATTTCTTGGCTTTCCCCACCAGCACTTTCTCATTGGAAAGTTCTTGATGTCGCTGGCGGTACAGGTGATATTGCTTTTCGTATTCTTAATGCTTCACGCCAAAAAGCCCATGCTACAGTGCTTGATATTAATGGCTCAATGCTCAGCGTTGGCAAAAAACGCGCACAAAAAAATGGTCTTGCCCCTCTGATTGATTTTGTTGAAGCCAATGCAGAAAATCTACCTTTTGAAGATCAAAGCTTTGACGCTTACACTATTGCTTTTGGAATTCGCAATGTTCCTCATATTGATCAAGCTCTTAGAGAAGCTTTTCGTGTTTTAAAGCCCGGTGGACGTTTTTTATGTTTAGAATTTTCAAATGTCGATATGCCTTGGCTCGATAAAATTTATGATCTTTGGTCTTTCCATGCTATCCCTAAGCTTGGTCAATTTATTGCAAATGATGGTGATGCTTATCGTTATTTGGTTGAATCTATCCGCAAATTTCCTAAGCAAGATGATTTTGCCCATATGATCAAGCATGCGGGATTTTCGCGGGTATCGTACCGTAATCTCACCGGTGCGATTGCAGCACTGCATTCAGGTTGGAAAATTTAAAAATGGTGCAAATTTCCCCTTACTTTCAATTGATGCGTGCAGGATGGGTTTTAACACGTGAAGGTGTTTTAAGTGCTCTTCCTCATGATGACCTTCAAGGATTTCCAGCGCTATGTCATCGTATAGCGAGTGCATTAGCACGACGCAAAACAAAAAAAAAACAGCGTTCTGAAAATATTTCGTATGCCATTAATAAGCTTGGACCCTCTTACATAAAACTTGGTCAATTTCTTGCCACAAGACCTGATATTGTTGGGCGTGATATTGCGGAAGATTTGTCACAACTACAAGATCGTGTCCAAACATTTTCTTGCACTGCCGCTGTCGCTCAAATTGAAAGTTCTCTTGGTCGCTCTATCGATGATTTATTCATAAATTTTTATCCCCCCATTGCTGCCGCTTCTATTGCTCAAGTTCACCCAGCTGAATACAGTGATGAAACTGGTCATAAGAAAAAATGTGCTGTAAAAGTTATTCGTCCTAATATCAGAGCGCGTTTTTCTAAAGATCTTAGAGGATTCTATCTCATTGCTCACTTACAAGAGCGCTATATCCCTGCCTCTCGAAGGCTTCGTCCTGTTCGTGTGGTGGATACTTTAGCACAAACAACACGCCTTGAAATGGATTTACGGTTAGAAGCAGCAGCTATATCTGAAATGGCTGAAAATATTCAACATGATACAGGCTTTCGGGTTCCGCGTATTGACTGGGAACGGACAGGACGTAATGTTCTCACAATGGAATGGATTGATGGTATCAGAATATCCGAAATTTCCAAACTCAAAGAAGCAGGATTTGATTTGCAGGCGCTTGCCATTACGCTTATTCAATCTTTTCTTCGTCATACATTGCGTGATGGTTTTTTTCACGCCGATATGCATCCTGGTAATTTATTTGTAGATGCAAAAGGATGTATTGTTGCTGTTGATCTAGGCATTACAGGAAGACTTGGCAAAAAAGAAAAGCATTTCCTTGCTGAAATTCTTTACGGCTTTATTACCCGCGATTACCATCGGGTTGCACGCGCCCATTTTGAAGCAGGTTATGTTCCTTCATACCATAATATTGAAAGCTTTGCGCAAGCCAACCGCGCTATTGGCGAACCAATACACGGACAATCAGCACAAAGCATTTCCATGGCTAAATTGCTCACTTTATTGTTTGAAGTCACTGAATTATTTGACATGCAAACGCGACCTGAACTTTTATTGCTGCAAAAAACGATGGTTGTCGTGGAAGGTGTTGCCCGCACATTAGACCCCACTTTTAATATGTGGAAAGCTTCTGAACCTGTTGTCAAAGAATGGATTAGTAAAAATTTAGGGCCCGTAGGCGTTGCAAAAGACTTTAGTGAAGGAGCGCAAGCTCTCCTTTCGCTGGCACGCAAAACACCACAATTGGTTCAAAATTTCCAACGGATAGAAGAAGATTTAGATCAAATGAGAAAAACAGGTTTTAATCTTTCTCCTGCCACCCTCAAACAACTTGCTGTCGAACAAAGTCGCAGAAACCGTTATGGTCGTTATAGCCTTTTCATCATTGCGCTTTGTTGCGTTTGTCTCACTTTTTACTTTTTTCATCTTTTCTAATTTCCTTAATATGCTAAAAATATCAATAATGAAATCATTGCAATCATTTTATTTCTTGGAGGTATTTTATGGCCAGTATTACTATTCGTAACCTGTCTCCTGAAACCAAAGAAGCTTTGCGCATACGCGCCGCGAAAAATGGTATTTCTATGGAAGAAGAAGTCCGACGCCTTTTAAGCAATCCCACTCCTTACACCACACAACTCTCTCATACTAGTGCTGTTGAAGTGCAATCATTGAAATCAAAATCTCTCCTTCTTATTATTGGAGGAAGTATTGCATCCTATAAAGCACTTGATTTGATGCGCCGTTTACAAGAACGTGGAGCACACTTAAAAGTTGTAATGACAAAAGCAGCACAAAAATTTATTACGCCTTTAGCCGCTGAAGCTTTAAGCGGTAGTACTGTATATACTGATTTATTTTCACGCGAAGAAGAACACGATATTGGACATATCCGATTAGCACGTAATGCTGACCTTATTATTTTAGCCCCTGCTACAGCCAATCGCATTGCAAAAATAGCCAATGGCATAGGAGATGATCTGGCTGATTGCATCCTTTTAGCGGCACGCTGTCCACTCTTAATTGCACCTGCTATGAATCCGTCCATGTGGGCGCATCCCGCCACTATTCGCAATGTTGCACAACTGCGCGCAGATGGCGTTCATATCATTGGACCAGAAATCGGAAATATGGCTGAACGTGACGAGATAGGATATGGGCGCATGAGTGAACCTTTAACGATTGTCGCTACCATAGAGGCTCTTTTGAATGTGCATGAAAAACCTCTCTCTGACCGCCATTTCATCGTTACCTCTGGCCCTACCCATGAACCAATTGATCCGGTGCGTTATCTTGCTAATCGATCTTCAGGAAAACAAGGTCATGCCATCGCAACCGCTCTTGCGCATTTGGGTGCAAAAATAACACTTATTTGTGGACCTGTTAATCTTGCAGACCCACAAGAAGTAAAAACCATTCATGTTGAAACAGCACAACAGATGTTACAAGCCGTTCAAACCGCATTGCCTGCTGATGGTGCCATCTTCGTTGCCGCTGTTTGTGATTGGCGCAGTCAAACGCAGTCTTTACACAAAATTAAAAAGAATGCTCATAAAATACCACCATCCCTTCATATGGTCGAAAATCCTGACATTTTAGCAACGATTGGACACGCTCCAAACCGCCCCTCACTGGTCATTGGTTTTGCTGCTGAAACATGTGATATCATTGCCAATGCGCAAAAAAAATGTGTTGAAAAAGGAGCTGATTTCATTCTTGCTAATGATATTTCTCTTCAACTAGATGGCACAAGTGTCATGGGTGCTGATACAAATCAAGTTTATCTCGTGAGTAAGGAAAAAGTTGAACAATGGCCCCATATGAGTAAACAACACGTAGCGCAAAAATTAGCAAACATGATTGTATCATTTTTTGCCCCCCAAACACCTACTCCTCATGAGGAAAATATACCCCATTTCAAATAATAACCCTTCAAATGCATTCATATTAAAACACCTTATAAAATAGAACTAACAATAGGTGTCTATCTATCTCGATTAGTATACAATATTTTGATTTATAGTGATAATCTAGCGTTGTTTATATTAAATTAGAATCCCGAATATCGTAAGATTCTCTCATTTCAAATCTCTCTCATGTTGAATCAATAAAAACCATTTTCTTGCACGTTGCAAAGAAGGATAGCCGTATGAATACAAAACGTTTAAGAAAGAACTAAAAACGCTTATAATGGACCGTCTCAAGAACAGAGCTGTCGAGCAATACTGAGAGAATGATGGTGCCCGCCGTACTCTTTTATTAAGTGTAAAGATAGTGGTGCCCTATAAGTTTTATATTATTCACGAGAGCTTTACCCTTATACCATTCACAGGCACTGTTGGGAAATGTTTCTTTAAAAAATTGCCATAGTCTTCATACAAAAGTAGGATCTATTGCACCACTGTCTCCCCAGCTTATAAAAAAACAAGCTATCATTCACTTTGCCTATCATCAATTTTGAGAAAGCTCTTGCACTGAATAAAATTTATAAAAGCATTTTCTTTCTTCAATGTTTTTATCCCGATATTGCTCCTATTTATGATGTGCAAGTAAATGATTTTGATTATTTCATGATGAGAGCAGCTAATGAGAAAATATGACAACTTTATTTGAAGCTCTTATTCACTATGAAAAATAATGTAATAAATCAATGTATTGTAACATCTCAATACAATTTGAAGCATATCTTACACTGATGCTCATAAAGAGTGTAGATAAAATTCATTGCACCACTGTCTATAAGTTTATGAAACTGACGCCTTTATTATTTTCCTCAGTGATCGGTCTTTAAAATTAAATGTGTGTGTCCTCTCTCCAGCATACCAAGACCACAAAGACTAGAATTTGATCCATGATATCCTCACATTGTGATGTTTCATGAGAAGCATTTTTAGTCCTTTATCGAAAGCTTTGTATCCATACATTGGTCTCGCCTATAATGTGCAAGTAAATAATTTTTTGATGTTGAATAAAGGCTTTGAAATTAAAGAATATTTCTATATTTTGGATTCTTATTCAAGTTGAAAATGATCAATTCTCTTCATAAATTAATGGTGTTATTATCTAAAAATTATTTGATACAGTGTACCACTTGTATGAAAAGTGCTTCAATGAATTCTACTTCATTGCACTTATAGCTTTTAAAATTCAAAATCTCATCATTTTTAATCATCAGTGGTGTCTCCCACTCTTTGCTTCTTCTCAAGAAATTACCCTTCCATGGGATATGGACGATCAATCGCCTAAGCTTATTTTCCACTTCTATCATATTAATCATTCTGTTGCCCAAATCAGAATATCTACAAGCTACTACGTTACTCCGATTCCATTGAACTCAATATGTTTTGAATAAAAGCGAGAGGCAAAAGCATGCCGCCAAATAGTATAAAAGTACAGAGCATTAGGAATTGTACAAAACAATTAAGCACGTAGATAAACGAAGTTAGACAACACTACTGAATAAATAGAAGTCAACAACTTTCCTCCCAAATAGTTCTTATTCCTTAATTTTTCACATATATCATATAAACGCAATAACCTGCACTCTGTAGAAAAATATTAAAAATTTCTTCTACAACAGCTGCTTTTTAAATTCTTCTTGATTTTTAAAAATCAAAATTTCTATTTATTCAAATTTTATTTTAAACAAAGAAGCCTTAGCCGTTTTTTATAATGTTCTTGAAAAGAAATCTTGTAATTCAAAAAATAAAAAATTACACTGTGCATTCTTTAAATATATTTCTTGTTTTTTTGCTTCTTTCCTTAGTTTATTAATCTATGATTTTTACTGCTGCCTATCGTGCTTTACAACGTCTTCTGACCTCGCAATATAGTATTATGATACTGAAAGCATTGGGGATTACTTTTTTCATTCTCGCCATTTTATGGTTATGTGTGCACCAACTTTTTGTGTCTTACTTTTGGCCCTGGATTGCTCAGTTTCTTCCTGGACTCCCTAGTTGGGCGGGATGGATTGGTTTTAGCGTGCTTATCATTTTTAATCTTGGTTTGGCTCTTTTGTTGGCTTTTTTGATTGCACCAATCGCAGCTATGATTGGTGGTTTTTTCATTGACTCTGTTGCTGAAATCATTGAAAAAGAGGATTACCCAAACGAGCCTATTGGACAAGCTTTGCCGTTTCAGCGTTCTCTTATCATTTCCTTTAAATTTGTTATTTTAAGCCTTCTTGGTAATGGAATTGCTTTTATTTTATTCTTCATACCAGGTATTAATTTAATCGCTTTTTATGTTATTAATGGTTATTTGCTTGGTCATGAATATTTCTTGTTTGCTGCTTATCGTTTTCGAACAGAGCAAGATGCACGTGCTTTTTTACATACTCATTATACAACGGTTTTTGGTGCAGGATTATTGATAGCGCTTTTTGTTTCGATTCCAATTCTTAATTTATCAACACCGCTTTTTGCAGCCGCCTTTATGACATATTTACACAAAATGCTTTCCCAAAAGACCATGGCACGCATTACACAAAAATAATGTTACTTGACTTTAAGGCTAATAAAACTTGCCAGCCAAAGAAAGCATAATATTAAAATCTTATGCTTTATCTTTTATTAAAGCAATATATTGATTTATAAAGATAATTTATCGTTTCATAACATGAGTGAAAAACCTAAATATCATGAGGCTTTCTCATTTTAATCCTATCCATATTGGATCAATTGAAATCGTTTGTTAATATGTCATAAACGAAGGTGGTGTGTGGATAAAAGTACTTTCAAAAAGGCGTAAAATATCTTTTATGAATCCTCTCAATGCAAACATTTTCGTCACATTAAAAACTGGAAAAGAGTATGATGGTATCGATTTGTACCTTCTATTTCAGTAAAAATGAAGAGCATAATGTATTTTATACCATTCATGGAGAGTGTACACTCTTCTGAGCACCGTCATAAGAGAGTTTTGGGGATTATTGAAAAATGTCTGTGTAAAACAAGCACATGAATGAGTAATATAATAGCATTTTTGAGGGTATTCTATTTTAATTGTGAAAAGCGCGCGCTTTAAAAAAACCTTTTGAAAAAAATCTTGCTCTGATGTTAGCGTTTCGCTAATATGGTGTTATCATATACATTATCTTAAATGGATTATTTTAGCCTTGTTAACGCCTTATATTATAAGGTTTCTTTTCTTCAAAACTGTTGATACGAATGATTAATTGGATATTCATTTTTATTGAAAAATAAGGGGGTTGTTAACCATCGCAAGGAGTGAATTTTAATACCAAAGTAAAAAAATAAAAACATGTAAGTTCTTAAACTTATGGGAAATTTGTTATAGGGAATACTCTTCATAGATATGATTGTTATGATATTGGAAAATTAAAAAATTAAAAAACAAGCTATACGTACACTGATAAAAGTATTAAATAGGCTTCTTTGTTACACCGGTAAAGCAAATGTGACTGCTTAGGTTCATATTCTTTCAAATTATGCGAAAGATGTGTAATATTTAAAGGAAGGTTATAAAGATGAACTGGATTACAAATTATGTTCGTCCTAAAATTAATTCTATATTGGGGCGCCGTGAAATTCCAGAAAATCTATGGATTAAAGATCCTACCAGTGGTGAAATGATCTTCCATAAAGATCTGGAAGCTAATCAATTTGTCGCTCCCAATTCTGGCCATCATATGCGTATCAGCGCTAAAAATCGTCTCATGCATTTTTTTGATGATGGTGTTTATACAGCTCTTGAAAATCCAAAGGTTGTAACAGATCCCTTAAAATTTCGTGACGAAAAACGCTATATTGACCGGTTAAAAGATTATCGTTCTAAACTTGGTGTTGATGATAATATTTTAAGTGCACGTGGTACGATTGAAGGCTTACCAATTATTGCAACTGTTCAAGATTTCGCCTTTATGGGTGGATCACTCGGTATGGCTTCAGGAGAAGCTATTATCAAAGCTTTTGACACTGCCATTGCCGAAAGGCGTCCGCTGGTTCTTTTTTCTGCTTCTGGTGGCGCACGCATGCAAGAAGGAACGCTCTCGTTGATGCAAATGCCTCGTACAACTGTAGCGATTGAAATGTTGAAAGAAGCAAAACTTCCCTATATTGTTGTGCTGACTAATCCAACCACCGGTGGTGTTACTGCTTCTTACGCCATGCTCGGTGATATTCACATTGCCGAACCTGGCGCTATGATTGGTTTTGCTGGTCCACGTGTGATTCAACAAACTATACGCGAAACCCTACCAGAAGGCTTTCAAAGTAGTGAATATCTGCTCGAACATGGTATGATTGATATGGTTGTATCACGTTTAGAAATGAAAACAACAATTGCGCGTCTTTTACGTTTGATGATGAAACGCCCTGCTGTTTTTAACCCTTCCGATCCATCCCCAACAGACTTTCAAACATCGCTTTCTAGGACAAAAGCAGCTTAAATTTATGCAACAAAGCCAAATACAAAGGGTGGTAGATGATTTACTAAAAAATTATCCGAAAAAATTTGATCTTTCTTTAGAGCGTATTATTCACCTTTTAGAGCGTCTTGGTAATCCACATTTAAAACTTGCCCCTATTATTCACATCGCTGGAACAAATGGCAAAGGATCTGCCTCAGCAATTTGCCGTGCTCTTTTAGAAAGTGCAGGATACTGCGTTCATGTCTATAGCTCACCTCATCTCGTCAACTGGAATGAACGCTGCCGGTTAGGTCAAAAAGGAGGTGGTCAACTTGTTACAGAAAACCAATTGGCTGAAACAATCCGTGAAATTATAAAAGTAAATCGTCAAGAGCCGATTACTATTTTTGAAATTTTTACAGCCGCTGCCTTTATGCTGTTTAGTATACATCCAGCTGATGTTGTAATTTTAGAAGTTGGTTTGGGAGGACGTTTTGATGCTACCAATGTCATTAACAAACCAGCTGTATCGCTTATTATGCCCATTGATTATGATCATGAAACCTTTCTTGGAAATACAATTGCTCAAATCGCTTTTCAAAAAGGAGGGATTATCAAACCAAATGTTCCAGTAGTCATCGGGAAGCAAAATTATGAAGAAACTCTTGCTACTTTAATACCCCTTGCCGATAAAAATAGAGCACCTTATTCTCTATTTGATCAAGATTATCAAAGTTATAAAGAACATGGACGTATGGTTTTTCAAAACAATCAAGGTCTCATGGATCTTTCACTTCCTAACCTTATTGGAGACCACCAAGTTGCCAATGCTGGCGCATCTCTTGAAGCAGTTTGTCAAGCGGGTTTTCAACTTTCAGAACAAACCATAAATGACGCTTTGAAAAATATCTATTGGCCCGCACGGATGCAACATCTTATCCAAGGACATTTGGTTGATCAACTGTCTCCTAATATTGATTTATGGTTAGACGGTGGTCACAATCCTGCTGCTGGAAAAGTTATTGCGGCAGAACTTACACAATGGAGAAAAAAAACAGATCGTCCCATTATTATGATTGCTGGTATGCTCAATACCAAAGATGCTGTTGGTTATTTTCGTTCCTTAGCGAACCTTGTCGATAAAATATATACGATACCGCTGATTAACAATAATGCCGGTATCTCTCCAATAAAATTAGCTGAATCAGCGCAAAAAGCAGGAATCTTTGCTACTCCACAGGCGCATCTACAAGATGCTTTGCATAAGATTAGAGCCGAATATAAAGAGGCAATTGTCCTTATTAGTGGTTCCCTTTATCTTGCGGGCGATATTTTGCGTGACAATAAAACACCTCCGTGCTAAAAATCGATTATTTTAAAAGCGTTGAAAGATAGACTTTTTAATCATGCAACTTGATTGTGCACTTTATCAACATCCTAAACTTGTTACTGTTTTTGGCGGATCTGGTTTTGTAGGACGACATGTCGTTGAAACTTTGACTAAGCGGGGATATCGCGTTCGTATCGCTGTTCGTTGTCCACAAAAAGCTTATTACATGCTCCAAATAGGAGAAGTAGGACAAACCCAAATGCTTAAAACGGATATCAAGCATCGTGCTTCTGTTGCACGCGCGTTGCTTGGAGCTGATGCGGCAGTGTTTTTACCTGGTAGCTTAAAACAAGCAAATCAATCGAATTTTAAAAACACACAAATTGATGGTGCTTACAATGTTGCTGAATTAACAGCACAAGCTGCTATTCCACTCATCTATATGTCAGCACTTGTGGCTAACGAGAATGCTTCATGTCTTTATGCACGTGTTAAGTTTATGGGTGAACAAATCGTTCATAACAAGCATCCTCAAGCAATTATTATCCGTCCATCCGTTATCTTTGGACCAGAGGATTGTTTCTTTAACACCTTAGCAGATTTGTCACGTTTTTTACCAATTATGCCTCTTTTTGGGGGTGGGCAAAGCAAATTGCAACCCGTGTATGTTGGTGACGTTGCTGAGTTTATCGCGCGCACTTTAGATGGACAGGTTGCTTGGGGAAAAAATTATGATCTTGGTGGTCCCCAGATTATCACCTTTCAAAATACTCTTGAAAATATACTCAAAATTATTCACCGTAAAAAAACAATCCTATCCATGCCCCTTTCTGCTAGTCTATTGATTGGAGGAATTTTGGGAACTATCGGTAAATTGCCTTTTGTACCAACACTCGTAACAGCCAATCAGATACGTTTTTTGCAAATGGATAACATTGTTTCTAAAGAGGCTATAGAGAATGGATATACTCTAGAAGGTGTGGGAATTACTCCCAGAGCAATGGCTGCATTCTTGCCAAGTTATCTTTGGCGATTTCGTCCACATGGTCAATTTTCGCAAAACTTATTCGTCTAGAATAAATTTTTTCAAAACTGAGTTAATTATTTGATTTATAATTTATAGCTCGTTGTTAGCGATTCTGAAATCAGAATGCTCAATAGAGTAATGTTTTTGCGTTTTAAATGCTCTATTCAGTATCACAAAAAATGTTTAATCGTATACCTATAGTATTTTGATAAAAATCGTTGAAAACAAGAGAAAAGCACTTCTTATAAACTGTCTTTATCCAAGAGCAGATGCAACATTGGAATCCTAAAGAACCGATTCTGAATTGCCTATTCATAAATATGATAACCTATGACTTTGCATTATATTATTTTGGTAGAAAGCTTAATAATGAGATTAAAGTAAGGTAATACTTCCTTTTTCAACAACCGCATAAGCGCGTAGAATATAAGTATTCTACTTTCGATATTATCCCATAAAAAATCGATATAAAAACTGTGAAGCAATGCACAATTTTTATTATTTAAAAGGTATTCTCTCTGGAGATTTTTAAAAGCTTTAAAGTTACGTGAAAAGGATAGAGTTTTGTTTATATAATAAGACTTATCATGAAGATCTCTTATTCTTTCAGTAACATCATTACTCAGATTCATAAATGCATATTTGTTGCACAAATTTATGGAGATTTTAAAAAAGCTTTTTCACATAAAGAAGTCCTCTTCTTGTCTTGCATTTTTTTTTAATTTCTCCTACCGTCTTGGAAAAACTTATTTTAAAGGAATAAAGAATGGCAGCTCAAGATTTTGTTGTCAAAGATATTGCACTTGCCGCTTATGGTCGTAAAGAACTTGATATTGCTGAAACTGAAATGCCTGGTTTGATGGCTTGTCGCAAGGAGTTTTCCTCTAATCAACCTTTGCGCGGAGCGCGTATTTCTGGCTCATTGCACATGACAATTCAAACAGCTGTTTTAATTGAAACATTAAAAGCAATTGGCGCCGATATACGGTGGAGCTCTAGCAATATTTTTTCTACGCAAGACCATGCAGCAGCAGCTATCGCCGCAACTGGTATTCCTGTATTCGCCGTTAAGGGTGAAACATTGGAAGAATATTGGACTTATATAGATGCAATTTTCCAATGGCCAGATGGTAATCCTTCCAATCTTATTTTAGATGATGGCGCTGATGCCACAAACTATATTTTAATGGGAAGTCGTGCAGAACAAAATAAAGATATCCTATCGCATCCCAAAACAGAAGAAGAAGAAATTTTTTTCAAACAAATACAAAAGCGTATGGATGCAACGCCAGGATTTTTTACACGACAGCGCGCAGCAATTAAAGGTGTAAGCGAAGAAACCACAACAGGTGTAAACCGTCTTTATCAGTTACAAAAAGAAGGGCTTTTGCCTTTTCCTGCTATTAATGTCAATGATAGTGTCACTAAATCAAAGTTTGATAATAAATATGGATGTAAAGAATCATTGGTTGATGGTATTCGACGTGGAACAGACGTGATGATCGCTGGTAAAACTGCCATTGTCTGTGGCTATGGTGATGTGGGAAAAGGTTCAGCAGCATCTCTTTCTGGTGCTGGGGCTCGTGTTAAAGTAACAGAAATTGATCCTATTTGCGCTCTTCAAGCAGCTATGGATGGCTATGAAGTTGTTAATTTGGATGATGCTGCTTCCAGTGCTGATATTATCATCACGACAACAGGCAATAAAGATGTTGTTCGTTTAGACCATATGCGACAAGTAAAGGATATGTGTATTCTTGGCAATATTGGTCATTTTGATAACGAAATCCAAGTCGCAGCCCTTAGAAATTTGCCATGGACAAATATTAAACCACAAGTTGATATGATCACCTTTCCCGATGGAAAACGCATCATTTTGCTCTCTGAAGGGCGTTTGTTAAACCTCGGGAATGCGACTGGGCATCCCTCTTTTGTCATGTCAGCCTCGTTTACTAATCAAGTTTTAGCGCAAATTGAACTTTTTACCCGTGCAGAACACTATACAAATGAAGTCACTGTTTTGCCTAAACATCTTGATGAAAAAGTTGCACGTCTACATCTTGATCGGTTAGGAATAAAATTAAGTGTTTTATCAGAAGAACAAGCCGCTTATATTGGAGTCACACCACAAGGACCTTATAAACCAAACCATTACCGTTATTAAACATTTCCTTGGGTTAAAAAAGGGTAAGATGTCGTGCGCAGCTTTGGTGACTATAACCCCAAAGAAAAAGCTCAAAAAATGATTCGAATCTATGCGTATATATTTTGCCTTTTTTTCTTTTTTTCTCCAACATGCGCTGTTGCTCAGTCATTGGAAGGTTATTTACCATTTTTCTTCACTTTACTAGATGGTCCATGGCTGCTTTTAGCGCTGTGTGGAGGAATTTCTTGTGCTTCACTTCTCACGTGTCTAGCTGTTATTATGTGTGCAAAAAAAACTGCACAGAAGCCATTGAAGATAATTCAGGCAAATTTTTCTGAAAAACTTAAATATTATGAATGGCTTCTGGAAGAAACCGAGCAATTCCTTCTTATTTGGGAAAATCCAACAACCTTACCCCGTGTCGTTGGTGCCCTTTCTGCATTGCAAAAAATAGGAATCGATCAGAAAGATTTTCAGCGTTTTGAGCTCTGGGTTGAAGAAAATTCTCTGCGAGAACTTGATTATGCATTGACTCAACTACGTTGTAAATGTCACCCTTTTGATCTTTCTATCACCACCACAAACAATGTACTGCTACAAGTTACAGGCGTCATCGCAGGAACAGTCGCTATTGCTCGTTTTCAAGATATCTCAAAACAACAGAGTGAAAATGCTCGTTTACAGAAAGATATCGCCCGCCTTCTTACTGAACTGAGAATGCAGCGTAATCTTCTTGATCTTATTCAAGAGCCCGTATGGATAAAAGATTGTGAAGGAAAAGTTTGTTTTATCAATCGCGCCTTTAGAGAAATGACAGACTTTCGTGAAGGCAGTGATGAAGTGGGTGATCTTTTCAATGAGAATACACAACGCAAAACAGATGAAACAGAAACAATTTTTCAAGAACATGTTCACACAGTTATTGATGGAGAACGACATCGTTTTCATCTCACACGTATTACAACAGCCGAAGGAATGGCAGCTTTTGCGCGTGATGACAGCGCATATGAAAATCTTGCTCATGAATTACGTTATGTTCTTCAAAGCCATTGTGAAACACTTGACCAAATTTCAACAGCTGTAGCTATTTTTGATACAAACCAAAAATTAAAATTCTGTAATCATGCTTTTAAAGTTTTATGGCCGTTGGAGACTTCCTTTTTAGAAAGTGAACCAAGCCATACATTATTTCTTGAACGTCTACGTGAAAAAGGGCTCATTGCTGAACACCCCGATTGGCGCGCATGGAAAGAAGAACTTTTTAAAGCCTATCGACAAACAGAATCGAACCAACAAATTTGGAATCTTCCAGATGGGCGTACGGTGCGTGTTATCTCGAACCCTCATCCACAAGGAGGTGTCACTTGGCTTTACGAAAACCTTACAGAAAAAATTGATCTTGAACGCCGTTATAATACACTTATTAAAATACAAGGTGAAACACTTGATAAACTTTCCGAAGGCGTGGTTGTTTTTGGTACTGATGGACGCCTTCGTTTATCGAATCCTGCCTTGTCGAAATTGTGGTCGCTTCCTTATAATTTACTGGTAGAAGGGACCCATATTACACAGTTACAAAGCCATTGTTCAGCCTTAACCTTAGGACAAGAATGGGATCAATTTACCAAATTCATTACCGGTTTTGCTGAAAAACGTGAAACATATTCAGGTCGTATAGATCTTAAAAATGATATGATTATTGACTATACTCTGGTTCCTCTTCCCGATGGACAAACAATGCTTACTTTTGTGAATGTTACAGACACTGTCCATGTTGCGCGTGCTCTTCAAGAAAGAAATGAAGCATTAGAAAGTGCTGATCGTTTGCGTAATGAATTTGTCCAACATGTTTCCTATGAATTGCGTACACCTCTCACCAATATTATTGGATTTTCGGATATTTTACGTGATCAAATTTTCGGCTCTATCAATAAACGTCAACAAGAATATCTTGGGCATATTCATTCAGAATCAGGAACTCTTTTAAATATTGTTAACGATATTCTTGATCTTGCTACCCTTGATGCAGGCATTATGGAGTTGGACATAAAATCGGTTAATATTGCAGATGCTATGATACAAGCAGTAGCACGTATAGAAGATCGCCTTAATGGACGCCATATTACGCTTTTACAACAAATTTCTCCTTCCTTAAATTCCATTTCTGCTGACGAAAAACGCTTGCATCAAATTTTTGTGAATGTGCTGAGTAATGCTATTAATTTTGCAACGGAGGCGAGCACTATTGAATTTTGCGTTGATGAACAAGATGATAATATTGTCTTTAGCGTTCACAATGAAGGCTCTGATATTCCAAAAGACGTCCTTGATCGTATTTTTAAACGTTTTTCTTCTCATTCACACCATGGCGGGCGTGCAGGAGCGGGTCTTGGCCTTTCCCTTGTGAAGAGTTTCGTTGAACTACACGGTGGACATGTTGAGATTCTTACCGGTTCTGGAAAAGGAACAACAGTTAAATGTTTTTTCCCACTTCCCAAAGGAGATAAGATTTTTTAATTTCAATCTTTATTATAACAAAAATTTTTCATCCATTTCATGGAACCCTTAATGAACTTTAGTTTTTTTCTTGAAAATGAAGAGGCAACAAAGCTTTTTGCACAACATTTAACCCTTTCTTTAAAGCCGGGGGATCTTGTAACGCTGCAAGGAGATCTTGGGACTGGAAAATCAACTATTGCACGTACAATCATCCAAACACTTGCGAACGATAATACTATGGATGTTCCAAGCCCTACTTTTACTCTTGTGCAAAGCTATCAACTTCCACAGTTTGAAATTATTCATGCTGATCTTTACCGCCTTTCTATGGCAGAAGAAATTGATGAATTAGGGCTTCATGAAGCTCGTGAGAAAAATATTTTACTTGTTGAATGGCCAGAAAGAAATACAGCTCTTTTAGAACTCGCCACTTTTGCACTCACCTTACACTATAAAGAACATGGGCGTCATGTAACACTCAGATCAGCACAACATTCCATTGAACGTTTGCAACAGTCTTTTGCAATTCGTACATTTTAAAAAAACATCGACATGAGCATGAACATCATCATTTTTTAATTGATAATACCTCAATACGTACCGAAATTTGAGATGATGAACAACATAAAGAAGTCCCTCATGGATGTATCAACTATGAAGATGAGATGAAATACTGGCTCTTTTATATAACAATGACATAAATTGCAAAGGACTCCAAACAAAAATCTCCTTATTTCTAGATTGATATTGCCTTTTTATGTGTTGAAAGCACTATCTATCTCTATAGTCTTATTCAAGAAGAAAATACCTTTATGAAATTATCATTCACCCAATATTTTTGACGCGCATATAAGGAAAGAATTGCCTATATTCTTCATACAGGGCAATTTTTTATAAAAAATAGTCAATTGAATCACGCATAAAAGTACGAATTTTTAAATTCATTTAACATTTTGATTTTATTATCTTTTTATTATAATATAATGCAAAAAAGAATGTTAAAAAAATCAAAAGGAGAGACAAAGCTTCTCTCCTTTATAGTGATTATATGTGGAATTAACTAAGCCCATCTTTTATCCATTCAGAAAGACGTCCTTTAGAGGTAGCACCAACCATATTCGATGAAATATTTCCATTTTTAAACATTAATAATGTAGGGATAGAACGTACTCCGTATTGGGTAGCCAGTTCCGGATTTTCATCAATATTTACCTTAGCAATTTTAACTTGATTTTGCATTTCCATTGAAATTTCATCCAAAATTGGAGCAATCATTTTGCAAGGTCCACACCATTCTGCCCAAAAATCAACCACAACAGGGGTGGAAGAGGTTAGAACTTCACTTTCGAAATTGTCCTTATCAACTTTTATACACGTCATTGATTTATCCTTTATATTCACTCTTTATAGATTGGTATGATAACAATTCATATCAAGTTATTGCAAAGATAAATTATTAAAGGACTTTTTTACACCAGAGATTGTGCATTATGTTTGTTTGGGCGATTTTATGAAAGTCAAAAAGCGTAAGGATACTTTGAAGGAAAGGAATAACTTATAAGGCAACTTCACCAAGAAATGCCTCGAGTTTTTCTGGAGAAAGCTTAAAAATTTTGGCTTCTTTACTGTAGATAAGCAGAGCTTGGATATCTTTATCAGGATGAATAGCTTGTAATAATTTTCGGTAAAGAGCCATTTGCAACCAGTGATGGGAAGCAATAGCAGCTTCATTTTCTGGCGGGGTTCCTGTTTTAAAATCGGCAAAGATGATGCTGTTTTGCGTGATGTATAGACGGTCAATTTGACCAGAAATTGCGTGTTCTTTTCCACGAATTTTTACAATACCCATTAAGGAAACCTCAGCACGTGAATGCTCAGAAAAAAGGGGCTTGAGGTAAACATGATCTAATATTTTCCAAACATGGCGAAGAGCATCTTCTCTTTGGCTCTCATACCAATGAGAGGCTTTGATATTGAGATAGTTTCGAGCATAGTCTCGACGTTTTTGTGGGGGGTAATCGGGTAAATATTGTAATAATCGGTGAACGATATTACCATATTCAATGGAAAAAGCTCTGTTAGTGTTTGTTTCTCCTAAAACAGGGGAGGTGGTAAGCTGTTTTGGACTTGAGGACAGCTCTGTATCAGCTTCAATGGCAAGGCTCGCGACTGAGGGTTTTAACGGTTTTGGTAGCACTGGCTCTTCTGGTACTTTATGGGAGAAAAAAGCAGGCAAAGGTGGTAAGGTTTGGCATTCAGCGCAAGGGACTTTTGGGTTTATAGAAGCAGAAGAAGGAGGTGTAATACAATAACGCAAAGCTGCAATATCTTCCGCAGAATCTTTTATAGCAAGAGCATGCGGTTCGAGGGCTTTTTTTACCAGTTGTAACCATGTATGAGATGGTGTTTTCTGTCCTTTATATCCACAAATAAACAAGCGATCCTCAGCGCGGGTCATTCCTACATAAAGAAGGCGCCTATATTCTTCTTCTGCACGCTCTTTTAAGTGTGAAATTGCTTGTTTAGAGAGTTTTGTATCAAACTTTTCATTGGGACGCCAAATAAAGGTTTGTTTTCCGTTCCATTTTGCATTGTTTAAAGGAACTTTAAGCAAGTGAGGCGCATGCTGAGGATGCCAAATCGCACTACCAGGATCGACTAAAAACACAATAGCAGCCTCTAGTCCTTTTGCAGCATGAACAGTCATAATGCGGATTTCTTCATTATTTTGTTCAAATTCACGTTTAATTTCTGGTTCACTTGCACTTAATGTTTCTAAAAAAGCTTGTAATCCTGGTAATCCTGTTTTTTGAATAGTGAGCGTATAATCCATAAAAGCATCGAGCACATCATTTGCTTCAGATCCTAAACGAGACAGAATTTTTTGTCTTCCCTTATCATTATTCAAAATATGGCTATAAAACTCGAAAACCGGTATTTTATCCACTAAAGCGCGATAATGGTTTAGCTTTTCAAAAGCATCTTTAAAAGATATCTGCGATGATGCGTGCGTACATAAGCTTTGCCAAAGAGAGCCGGTGCGGTGTGCAGCAAGCTGATAGAGTTCCTCTTCACTAAGAGCAAAAAGGGGGCTTTTTAAAACACAAGCAAGAGAAAGATCATCTTGTGGCTGCAAAACAAAACGTGCAAGCGCCATTAAATCACGGATACTAATATGTTTGGTAAGCTGTAAACGATCAGCCCCTGCTACGGGAATATTGCGGTGTTTAAAAGCACGGGTAAGAGCTGAGACAAATTGATCACGTTTACGAACCAATATCATAATATCACTTGCCCGTATTAAGCGTCCTTTTGCTGGAAGCATTTCACCTTTTTGTAACCAGTTGGCAATAGTTTCAGCAATTTTTTCTGCTAAACGAACTTCAGGGGTATCTAAATGATCAACGCTTAAATGCCAATCATGAGGAAATTCACTCGTCTCTTGGGAAATAGCATCCCATATAACAACTTCACCGGGACTGTTAACACGAATAGCTTCATGCACCGTTTTTGTATTTTCTGCCGAAAGTCCTTTATAGTTTTCTGGTGTTTCAAAAACAATATCAACGCTTTTAAGAACATCCGCTGTAGAGCGAAAAGAGTAATGCAGTTGTATTTTTTCAAATTGTTGATTTGTTTGCTGCACTTTTTTTTGAATGATTCGTCCATTTTCAGCAAAATTTTCTGGAGCTGCGCCTTGAAAAGAATAAATAGATTGCTTTTCATCTCCAACAGCAAAAAGAGTCCGTATATTTGTTCGTTGGCTATAACCTGAGAAAAACTCTTGTGCCAACAGTTGAATAATTTGCCATTGCTCAGGATTAGTGTCTTGTGCTTCATCAAGTAGAATGTGATCAAGCCCACGATCAAGTTTATAATGAACCCATTGGCTTGCACCTTTACGCTGTAACAAATGAAGTGTACGCTCAATAAGGTCGTCAAAGTCTAAGAAGCCATTGGCCTTTTTTAGATTCGTATAGATTTTGAGATAAACAGCACATAACTGAAAAGCAGCCATATTGAGAGTAGCAACTTTTGCGCATTGATATTTCTCTAAAAGAAGAGAAAGCTTTTTTTGTTTATCTTCAAGCATTTGTTGAATAAAAGGCCAAATTTCATCTGATTTTTTACGAGATAAATGTGAAAACTTACGTGGCTCACCTTTTATTGTAAAATAAATATCAGAAATAATATTGAGAATATTTGTCTCATCATGCACCTTTTCTAATTGGGAAAGTTTTTCCACCATATCCTTAAAGCTTTGACTACCATTGATTTCACAATGCTTAAGAGCATAAAGAGGAAGGCGCGCTGTTTGTTTAATTTGTTCCAGCAGATATTGATTTGTTTCATTGGGCGCTAAGTTAAAAAGCGCGCGCAATTTTTCTTCTCCATTTTCAGATAAAAGAGAAGATAAAAAATCAGACAATTTATGTTGCTTTTCAACTGCCTCATAAAGCAATTGGTTAAAAGTATGTTCGCTAATAACTTGAAGTAACTGTTGCAAAGCAGGTTGTACATCACGACGGGCTAAAAGTTGACGACGAGATTCTTGTCGTAATTTTTTTCGACTGATATCATCGGGAAGTTCAAAATGCCCTGCAATATTGGCTTCTAACATAAATTGATGCAAGAGAGATTCACAAAAAGCATGAATCGTTTGGATTTTTAAGCCACCAGGCGTTTCGAGAGCACGCGCGAAGAGTTGTCGTGCATAAGTTAGTTTTTGCGCATTAACAGGTTTTTTTTCAAACCGTGTTAAGGTTTCTTGCAGCTGTGCATCATCGAGTTCATTCCAACTGGAAAGCGTGCGAAAAATTCGTGATTGCATAACAGCAGCAGCAGCTCTTGTATAAGTAAGGCATAAAATACGTGCTGGAGGCGTACCGTTTAAAAGCAAACGGATAACACGTTCACTTAAAACGTGGGTTTTTCCAGATCCAGCATTTGCAGAAACCCACACGTTTTTTTGGGGATGTGTTGCTGTTGCTTGTGCATCAAGAGCGGCTTCAGGAATAGAAAAAAACGTCATGATTACTCTTCTTTATGAAAACCACTTGACCATTCCCACAACCGAGCCAAATGGTCGTAGTCACCTTCATATCGTTTTGACATGGGGACAGCATGTGAAAGATAACCTTGTTGTGGATTTTTATAATAAGTTATGAGTGCGATAAGATTTTCCCATGCATTGTCAGCAAGATCAACAGCACTTAGATGAGTTTTTCCGTCTTTTTTCTTTAAAAGAATTGATTGGGATTTAATTTCACCTTTTTTGTTAAGAGAAATGTAAAATAAATTTGAGGGGGTAAAATCTTGAAAATCTGGGAAGCCCCCTTGTATGAGTAAAGCTGTTTCTAAAGCCAATTGCGGAAATAATAATTCACGAACTTGTTTTGATGAAGGAGGGGTTCCGGTTTTGAAATCTAGAATTTCAACCGTTTTATCTGGCAAAACATCAAGACGATCAGCACGTCCTGAAAGGGTTACTCCTGTTGTTCCTATAGGAATTTTTTGTGATACCACTTCCGAATATCGCTCTCGCAGTCCTAAACTTTGTTCCCATTGAATAAAGCGTGGAGCAAGATTTTCAAAACTATTCCACCAAATTACTTCAATATCGGGTGGAAAATTGAATTTATCAAACTCTTTACGTCCAATAGAAAGCAGTACATTGAGTGCATTTGCATCATTTGGATTTTTTATTTGTGTGCAAAAGGCTGCAAGAATAGCGTGATAAAGTGTTCCACGTTCTGAAGCGCTAGGATCATGAATAAGTTCTTTAAGTGGTTTGAGCCGTAAGATTTTTTTAGCATAAATAGCATAGGGATCATATCGTAATGTTTCTATTTCAGTAACTGAAAAATGACGCGGGCGTATATCAAGAGGCGGAGCAGGGCAAGGACGTTCCACCTCAGAAGTTATGCTTGTATGATCAAGCATCTTTGCCCAATGGCGTAGTATTTCACCTCGTTCACGGATTTGTTCCCAAACCTGTTTTCCTACAACTGTTTCCATGCGTTGTAGCCAGCGTGAAGGAATGGAAGGCGTATGATTAACGCGCAATGCGCGACTCATCACCACTTTATCCATTCCCATCGCCCATTGAAAATCATGCGCGGAAAGACCAATACGCTGCTCTGGTGGTTCCAGAGTTAACATCATTTTCATCGGTCGCGATAAAAAAGCATCATTTCGGGTTGATATCGGCCATGACCCTTCATTAAGACCGCCGATGACCACTGTATCAACTGTTTGCAAACGTGATTCCAACGTACCCCAGATGAATAAACGTGGATGTCCTCCAGGCGAAGGTGTGACAGAACGGGTTGCTATTATGGCAGAAAACATAGCGGGCCATTCGCAAAGATGAAATGTTAATCCGGATTGATCACTGACCAATTCACGTAAAAATTTTGATAGGGTTTGTCCTGCTTCGTGTTGATAAAGATGTGCAAGAGAATTATTCTCATTGCGCCCAAAATTTTCAAAAACCTCAACAGTTGCTATCGCAGCTTCGTTGATGGTACATTCTTTCTCTTTTTTCATAAGAGATGTTAAAGGTTCAACAGCTTTCCTCAAAAGATGACAAAGGAAACGTGCTTCTTCACATTTCTGCTGATCAAGAGCGTTGATTTCAGAACTATTATGAAAGTGCGTTTCAATCCATTTTTCAAGAAATTGATCACATTCGCAAAGATTGATGCGTCCTGTATTCCCTCGAAGAACAAAAAGTTCAAAATTTTCTGCCATTTCCCGTAAACGATGACGGTTTTGTTGGAGTGTTGTCAGTGGATGTTTAAGAAGAGAAAGAAAAGCAATGGGATCATCGGGTTGCAACACATTTTCTAAGATAAGTCGTAAGAGAGTTACAGGCAATGTTTGTGCAAGTGGTATTCCGCCTGAATCATTTGCTTCAATTCCAAATCGCTGTAATTCCACAACAACACGGCGTGCTAAATTACGGTCGTTTGTAATAAGGGCTGCAGTTTTTTGAGGTTCTTCAATAGCTTTGCGTAAGGTAACAGCAATCGCGAGAGCTTCTTCACGTTCATTTATAGCTTCAATAAATGACCAATCTGCACAAAGATTTTCATAATCGTTACGGACAATTTGTACCCATTTATCTGTTGTAGAAGCTGGTCGGAGTGCTTCTGATAAAAGAGCCATTCGTTTTTTCTTTGTTATACTTTGTTGGCCAATTTCGCAAACATGATGACGTTGACACTCCATGAGAGTTAGAAGTTTTTTTAAATGATATTGAGGATGGCTAAAAACATTTTCTGCAAGATCAAAAAAATCACAAGCTGTTTTTTCTTCATTGCTTGTGCTTAGTGCATTCCATTGTTCTTCATCCATATGAAGATCAAGGCCAGGAAGAACAACAGCCCCCTTTGGTAGAGAAGCGATAACCTTTAAAAGATGAGAAACTGCGGGCATAGAACCTGATACACCAGCTGCAATGACCGGTTTATCAGGCGGCATACGTCGTAAAGTTTCTGCATGCATTGTGAGTGCTTGATTACGCCATTCCGCGGGATTACTTCGTTGTCTTTCTGTCAAGATTTTTGGCCAATTTTGCGTAACAATAGTCAAGAAATCGAGCGTTATTTGCCACCATTCAGCGACCATATCAGATGCAATATTTTTAAGTTTTGACCAGTCTGCTCCTTCTGTTTCAATTTCGTCCATCAAATGTGCTAAATCTTGCGCGAGCCAAATAGCATCAGCACTATGAGCCGGAATAAGCACATCTTCTGTACCAAACATGGCACGCAGATGCGCAGGCAAATTTTCACGCCATGGACGGATAAGGCGCGCTAAAAGTAAAAGACGTTCGCTTTCTCCAATAGGCGGATCGAGAGCGCTGGTATGATTTTCAACAAAAAGGAAACTGTCTTCATCTACATCTCCTAGAGCACGAATGGTTGGCAAAAATGTTGATTGTGTATCACTTCTTTCAACAAAAGCTAAACGCAAAGCGCGAGCAGCACGACGTGTTGGAACATAAATAAGGCTATCAGCAAGGGCAGTTTGAATATCTCCACTGGAAGCGAAATTATCAATAAGGCTACCAGAAAGTAGTGCATCAACAAAGTGAGGCAAAAAAGCAGTTCCCGGAGAAATAGAAAAGACACGCGGTTTATAGGTCATATGATCTCATATTTGGGATAACAAATTTCAGCTTATTGATTATTTGTATTATTTTGACTGTATACAATATTTATACAAGGAAAAACTGAAAAGCTATATTTATACAGCAGATTTTTTAGTTTAAATTTAAAAAAATATTGAAGTAAATTATATGTCTTAAATCATCGCGAAAAAATATATAAAATTTTTCTGATATTTTTCAACGTAGAATTGGCTACAGTTTATTCTCTAACTCAAATAGGTAATATAAAAATAAATATTAAAGTTTTAAAAGGTGCTAGGGGTACCAATGCATTGCAGCTCTTTGAATATAATAAATTTACCGTATTCTTTATACAGTGCAATCTGAAAATATCCTTTACATACCCCACCATTTTCAGAAAAAAATAATATGTCTACCTTTAACAGCGAAAATAGATTACTTTTATGGAGAGAGTTTTGCAAAAGTTTATCGTGCAAGCCTCTATCTTGCTAGGATCACATCCCTTATGCAAAATAGAATGCCCAAAAATATCATTATGTTGCAATTTTATATGTTTGTTTTTAAATAGACATCTTTCATTGTACTTGAGCTTACCTCGTAATGTCGTCCCATAATAATATAAATGAATAGTATAATGTAAACTTCCGTGAATGGGATAAGATACATCACACACCACCATCGTTACATCATAACGCTACAAACCACCATAATCACTTTTTTACCCTCGCCCAATATTTTGAAAGCTCTTGGCTATAGAGAAAATTTATAAGAGGCTTTGTATTTCTTGCTTCAAGTGTTTTTACGCACACACCAATCCTACTTATGACGTGAAAACAAATGATTTTGATTGTTTCAATATGAAAAACGATAAATTATCATTATAAATCAAATTATTGTAGAAAATATTTTTCTTTATTTTAAGAGCGTACTTGATAATCCTTAAAAGCTGCAAATTTTATTTTCGGTGCCCGCTCTGCTTCATAATTCAATGAAAAATGATTTTCTGCTAAAAAAACTGGATCACCTTCTAAATCATACGCAATAGCAGAGCGGTGATTGCTGAGAAACTTTTGCAACTCATCTTTGCTCTGCGCTGAAATCCAACGGCATAAATTAAAGCGCGCTGATTCAAAACTTACCGGCAGAGAATATTCCACCTTAAGTCGTTCCGTTAAAACATCAATTTGCAAGGCACCAATAACACCAATGAGAGAAGGCGACCCATCATCAGGAATAAACAATTGTACAACCCCTTCTTCAGCCATTTGTTGCAAAGCTTCTTTGAGCTTTTTTGCTTTCATTGGATCGCCCAAACAAACACGACGCAAAATCTCTGGTGCAAAATTTGGTACTCCCTTAAAGAGGATATCTTCTCCTTCAGTCAAAGTATCGCCAATACGCAATGTTCCATGATTAGGAATCCCTACGATATCACCGGCATAGGCTTGGTCAGCAATTTGGCGTGAACGCGCAAAGAAAAATTGTGGAGCCGAAAGTGTCATCGGTTTTCCTGTTCGAACCAACTTTGTTTTCATACCACGTTCAAGTGTTCCCGAACATACCCGAAAAAATGCAATACGATCACGATGATTAGGGTCCATATTCGCTTGAATTTTAAAAACAAATCCCGTCATTTTAGGTTCCATGGCTATGACATTGCGCTGATCTGCACTTTGATCACGAGGACTTTGACCAAAATCAATAAGCGCATTGATCAAATCACGAACACCAAAATTTCGCAAAGCTGAACCAAAATAAACCGGAGTCATATGACCTTCACGGAAAGCTTGAAGATCAAAATTCTTGCAAACACTTTGAGCGAGTTCTACCCCTTCAATAAAAGTTGAATGTTGATATTCAGGGAGTAAATGGACAACCTCTCTGGGATTTGAAACTATCCGCTGTGTTATCTCATCATCTTTTTGACGAAAACGATTATGATGAAGGTCATAGGTACCAACAAAATCTTTACCCGTACCAATTGGCCATGTTATAGGCGCAGTATCAAGAGCAAGCTTTTCTTCAATTTCATCTAAAAGCTCTATAGGATCACGTGCCTCACGATCCATTTTATTGATAAACGTAACAATAGGAATATCCCGCATCCGACATACTTCAAACAATTTCAGTGTTCTTGGCTCAATTCCGCGTGCCCCATCCAATACCATGATAGCACTATCAACAGCTGTGAGAGTGCGATAGGTATCGTCCGCAAAGTCCTCATGTCCTGGAGTATCTAGGAGATTAAAAATATGATTTTCATATTCAAACGTCATCACCGAAGTCACAACGGAAATACCACGATCACGCTCAATATTCATCCAATCAGAACGGGTTTGAATACGATCTTTTTTGGCTTTTACTTCTCCTGCAAGTTGAATAGCACCACCAAACAATAAAAGCTTTTCTGTTAATGTTGTTTTCCCCGCATCTGGGTGAGCAATAATTGCAAATGTACGGCGTCGCTTTACTTCCTGCACTCTTCGTTCCATTATTCCTCCGTCGGCCGTGCAAGTGTTTCAGCAATCAGTGCACGCATTTCATTAATCCCATAAAGCGCTATAAATGATCCCCATCGTGGACCTCGCTCTTGTCCAAGAAGGACTTCATACAACATTTGAAAAAAAACATTGGAAACACCAGGCCCACCTTCAGGGCTTTTTTTGCTATGATCTTGATAACGTTCCGTTAATCGTGCAACATCAAGAAGCATATTTTGTAACATGTTGCCATCAATAGTTTCAGGTAAATTAGCTAATTTTTCCTCAATTTGTGCTAATGTTGCTCGTTCGCTATCATCTGGTATACGAAATTTCTTGTTTGGTTTAACAAAAACATCAAAATATTTAATAGCAAACTTCACCAATTGATCAAGTTCTGGATAAGTTTGTGCATTTGCTCCTTTAGCGTAACGAGAAATAAAACCCCAAAGAACTTCTGCATTCTCCGCATTTGAAGCACTTACCAAATTTAGGAGCATCGCAAAGGATACAGGCAAATCAACCTGCGGTGGACAACCATTATGAATATGCCATACAGGATTATTCAGACGCTCTTTCCATTCTTGGCGACCATAGGCTGAAAGATGCGCATAGTATTCATCAACCGCTTTAGGAATGACATCAAAATAAAGCCTTTTTGCTGTTTTAGGCTTTGAAAACATATAAAGCCCTAAACTCTCTGTTGGAGCATAAGTAAGCCATTCATCAATGGTTAAGCCATTTCCCTTGGATTTGGAAATTTTCTGCCCTTTCTCATCTAAAAAGAGCTCATAGTTGAATCCTTCTGGGGGCTTTCCACCTAATACTTTACAAATTTTAGAAGAAAGATTTGTGGAATCAATAAGGTCTTTTCCTGCCATTTCATAATCAATGCCAAGCGCTGTCCAACGCATTGCCCAATCTACCTTCCACTGACACTTAACCTTGCCCCCTGTAACCTCTGTTTCTATGGTTTCTCCTGTTTCTGGCTCAATATAAGTAACTGTACCTTTTTCAACATTACGCGCAATCATCGGTACCTGTAATACTTTTCCAGAAAAGGGAGAAATCGGTAGAAAGAGTGAATAGGTCGCTTGCCGCTCTTCACCTAATGTTGGTAAAATAATTGCCATAACCTTGTCATAACAGGCAAGAATTTTCAAAAGCGTTTCATCAAAACGACTGGAACTGTAATAATCCGTAGCACTTGCAAATTCATAATCAAAACCAAAACGATCAAGGAAAGCCCGTAACCGGGCATTATTCGCTGCCCCAAAAGAAGGATAATCATCTCCAAAAGGGTCCGGTACACGGCTCAACGGTTGACCAAGATAATGTTCCATCCTTTCGCGATCAGGCACATTCTCAGGAATCTTGCGCAAACCATCCATATCATCAGAAAAACAAAGCAATTTTGTTTTTACTTTATTCTCCGTAAGAATATGAAATGCATGACGCACCATGGTTGTACGTGCAACTTCCCCAAAAGTTCCAATATGCGGTAAACCAGAAGGGCCATAACCTGTTTCAAATATCACACTGTCTGGATAACCCGTCTTTTCATACCGTTTGATAATCTTACGTGCTTCTTCAAATGGCCAAGTTCTCGATTGAGAAGCTGCATCTTTTAATTCAGGCGTAAGGTTAAGGGTATCACACTGATCACGCATCATTATTTGTCCTAAAAATTACACTCTTTCAAAATAGGGTGTATGGTTCTTGAATTTATTCGTCAATAATAGCAAGCAAAAAGATGAAAATTTCTTTATACTCTTAAGTCACAATACAAAAACCGCCCTCGCTATAAACATATTTTGTTCTGATAAAAATCAAAAACATTCAATATTATAAAGCAAAATTGACTTGTTTTGATTATCGAAGCCTTCATTGCTATTATTATCATGGGTTTTGCTTATTATATTTATTAGCGCAAAAGATAAGCTTCTAATATTGAACGAAAGAACGGTAAAAACCAACAGAAAAAATGCTTCAACTAGGCATTTCATACAAAAGCACTAATCCACATTACACTTGTCACCGTAACTTTCTATTTCTTTTCTTTATCGCCTTGATGACGCATTGCTAATGTACGCAAACGTAAAGCATTTAATTTAATAAAACCAGTTGCATCTCTTTGATCATAAGTACCTTGATCATCCTCGAAAGTTACCAACTCACTCGAATAAAGTGATTTTTTACTTTGGCGCCCTTCAACAATCACGTTTCCTTTATAGAGTTTTAACGTGACTTCACCTTCAACATGTTCTTGAGATAAATCAATAGCTGCCTGCAGCATCTTACGTTCCGGCGAAAACCAAAATCCATAATAAATGAGTTCTGCATAACGTGGCATCAATTCATCTTTCAAATGAGCTGCACCACGATCTAGCGTTAAAGATTCTATAGCTCTGTGAGCCGTTAAAAGAATGGTCCCCCCTGGGGTTTCATAAATACCCCGCGACTTCATACCCACAAAGCGATTTTCCACCAAATCTAACCGACCAATACCATTATCGCGCCCATAATGATTTAATTCTGCAAGTAAAGTTGCAGGAGATAAATTTTTTCCATTGATTGAAACAGCATCACCTTTTTTAAAGCCAAGAGTGATTCTTGTTGCTTGATCTGGAGCATCTTCTACCGAAAGAGTACGCATATGGACATATTCAGGAGCAGGAAGTGCTGGATCTTCTAAAATCTTTCCTTCTGATGAAGAATGCAATAAATTTGCATCCACTGAAAAAGGTGCTTCGCCTTGCTTATCCTTTTCTACAGGAATTTGATGTGTACGAGCAAATTCAAACAGATCTGTCCGACTCTTAAAATCCCAATCACGCCATGGAGCAATAATCTTTATATCAGGGTTAAGAGCATAAGCGGAAAGCTCAAAGCGCACCTGATCATTGCCTTTGCCCGTTGCCCCATGAGCAATTGCATCTGCTCCCGTTTCCTTAGCAATTTCAATAAGGCGTTTTGAAATAAGTGGGCGTGCAATTGATGTTCCTAAAAGGTAAGTCCCCTCATAAACGGTATTGGCTCGAAACATCGGAAAAACAAAATCACGCACAAATTCTTCACGCAAATCTTCAATATAGATTTCTTTAACACCTAACATTTCAGCTTTACGACGAGCAAATTCTAGCTCTTCCCCCTGCCCCAAATCCGCTGTAAAAGTTACAACTTCAACGCCTAGCGTACTTTGCAACCATTTGAGAATAATTGACGTATCCAATCCCCCCGAATAAGCCAAAACAACTTTTCTAATATTTTGCCACTTCTTCATTTCAAAGTTCTATATGAGCTGCTCTTTTATTTCTACCTAGAAATCAAAACAATGCAACAAGTATAAAAATAAATTCTCTTTAAGCAACATTAAAAAGACGCAAAAAAGGTAAATAAAAACGCTTTAGAGTGTAAATAATGAATACTGCTTAAAAATAAAAGGAGATTTACGTGTCATTTCTACCGGAGTGGTCTATTGTTGTACAATTTGCTTTAGCATCGTTGATTTTAGCACTTATTCCAGGACCTGATATGATGCTTTCTGTAGGACGAACCATTACACAAAGCAAAAAAGCTGGAATTATGTGCGCCTTGGGTAGTGCAACAGGGTTTGCCATTCAAGTTACCGCTGTAGCACTTGGCTTATCAGCGCTTATTTTTGCTGCACCACACACTTTTATTCTTCTAAAAATTGTTGGCGCCTTTTACCTTTTATGGTTTTCCTTTCAAGCGTTACGGAGAAATCCGACATTTTCCTTTGAACAGACATCTTCTAAATCTCAAAGCGCTAAACGTAACTATCTTGCTGGTATTGGAATCAATCTTTTAAATCCTAAAGTTATACTCTTTAACGCCACATTTTTACCACAATTTATCAATGCGGATGATCCTATGGCAACACAAAAGCTACTCTTTTTAGGACTCTCTTATATTCCTATTTCTTTTCCCATTACAATTTCTATCGTTTTTACAGCGCATAAATTTACCAAAATTCTCAATAAAAATCCTCTTTATATTCGCTTTCTCGACTGGCTTATTGCTGGTACTTTTACTATCTTTGCCCTCCATCTCCTTATAGTTACAAAACATTGATTTATAAATGTAATTTATCGTTTTTAATTTAAATGAGAACAAAAATATTGTAGGATTCTCTCATTTTAAACCTGTTTATTTTGAATCAAACAATATCTTTCCCTTGTACGTTATAAGCGAATCGGGAGTTTTCGTGTGTAAAGCGAAATCTTTTTAAAGAACGTAATAAACAAAAGAGTGAGGCAATATACAATCTCCACTTTTTAAAAGATATTACCGTAGATGCTTTTAAAAGTCATAAAATAGAATTAAAAGGTATGGTAATAATATGGAAATTAGTTAAGACCCTTAAGACTTCATATTGCCTCTAAATGAGGTTTCCTCCTCATTTTAGAGATTACGCAAACAGACTACTATATACAATATTTTCCCCCATTGAGCATATAAAAGCTGAAACTGTTCGTCTAGCACTTATCCATCTTAATCTCTGTCTCACACATGCTATTATATGCTGATTTACTGAAAAAAAGCATAGGCTTTAATATCGCAGAAAGTTGTATTAACTAATGACCAATGGCATTTTCAAGTCGCAAACGTTCAGATTTCCGTAAACGCTCTGAAGCTGATTTAAGTTGTCCACATGCCGCTAAAATATCGCGTCCACGCGGTATCCGAATAGGAGAAGCATAGCCCGCTTGATTAACAACATCAGCAAAACGCTCGATTTGCTCCCAATCAGAACACTGATAATTGCTTCCTGGCCACGGATTAAAAGGGATTAAATTGATCTTAGCAGGAATCCCTTTCAATAACTTAATCAATCCCTTAGCATCATCTAAACTATCATTGATATCTTTCAGCATAACATATTCAAAAGTGATTCGTTTTGCATTGGAAAGACCAGGATAATTACGGCAAGCCTCCATTAATAAAGCAAGCGGATATTTTTTATTAATGGGAACAAGCATATCCCTTAATGTATCGTGTACTGCGTGGAGTGAAATCGCCAACATAACACCAATTTCTTCTCCGGTTCGGATAATTCCAGGAACAACCCCACTGGTTGAAAGCGTAATCCGACGTTTTGATAAAGAAAGCCCGTCACCATCAGAAGCAATCAATAAAGCTTTTTTAACAGCTTCAAAATTATAAAGAGGTTCTCCCATCCCCATCATAACAATATTGGTAATTTTGCGACCTTCAATGGGAACTATTGCCCCATCAGGGTTATTTTTATCAGGAAAATCACCCAAACAATCACGTGCAACCAATAATTGTGCCAAAATTTCTTCCGCAGTCAGATTGCGAACAAGCATCTGCGTTCCCGTATGGCAAAAAGAGCAAGTTAACGTACACCCTACTTGCGATGAAAGACATAAAGTACCACGTCCTTCTTCAGGGATATAAACCGTTTCAATTTCAACAGGCCTTCCAGCTCCACGTGCAGGAAAACGTAAGAGCCATTTACGCGTACCATCTTTTGATATTTGTTCTCCAACAATTTCTGGGCGCGCAATGGAGAAATGACACTTAAGTGTTTCTTGCATTGCTTTAGAAATATTCAGCATCTCATCAAAATTTGAAACGCCACGCACATAAAGCCAATGCCAAAGCTGACGCACACGCATACGCGTTTGATGCTCTGGTACACCAACTGTCTTTAAAGCCTGCACCATCTCATTTTGCGACAAACCAATTAAAGAGAGCTTAGAACTCTCCTTCACGATCACATTATCTGTTTCTCGCGCAAAACATGAACCAACTGGTCTAAGGTCATAGGAAATGGCCATTGCTTTCCAATTCACATCACTATTTTAGAAATTATCAAAACCTTAATGGCACTTTTGAGCTGCATTTAATGCAGCAGTGATCCCTTTTAAGGAATAAGTATAAGTGGTATGCGTTCCTCGTTTTGATATCGCTTTCACTGTCATATTGCTTCCTGCACGCATAGCAGAAACAAGCTGCTTTTCTAGCTCTGATGAAGCCAACCAAGCTGAGGAATCTTTCGTGAAAAAATCAAAGTCCTTACCTCCAATGGTCACTGTCACTCTCGACCCTTCTTGAAGGGTATAACCAGCCATAAACTGCGGTTCAAACGAAATAGGTGAATGAGAACGCTTGGTAACCAAGAAAAAATTATCACCATGATTAACTGTCGTTGGAAGAGCCTTCAAAGGTACCGATAACACATAGCAAATCGTATTTTTGGGCGATTTATAAGAATAGGCTCCCCACGCTTCAAATTGATTTAAACGGCTTGGCGTTTGTGCACATGCCACGCCCGCTGTAACAAGAACCATTACAGATGCAGCAATAACAGTCTTTTCAAACATCTTCATTTAGCTCACTTCTTTAGTCTCTAACAAGATTCTCTTCATTGGAAAAATTCAACAAAAACTCCTCGATATTCATGTGTTATTGTCTTAATTCCTTCAATAAGCGAAATATTTTCACACTAACCAGAATAGATTTCTACGTTTCATTGTGACCTTTTAATCGTTACCAAAACATAAACTTCTTATTCAATAATCACATTAAAAAATAACATCTTCATTTTACGCTACTCATTTCGTTTTTGTATAAAAAAAGATTTCTTTAAGCTATAGAACTTCAAAACGAGATGAAAATATACCATCACTCTGTTAAGAAATAAACCATACTCTTTATGTCACAAGCAATCTGATGCAAAATTTTGAAAATACACACCGTACTCCCCGCAAAAAAGCTTAATCGCCTTACGGATATCACTCCTCGACTTTATGCATTCAATACATTTATGTTCGCAAAATACTCCATCTTTCACCCATTATAGTGCATTCATACTTCGTATTCAATATCGTCCCGATAACACTTTTTCTCAATCTTCAAAATATCTTGTAAAAATAATAAAATATTATCAAGATATTAATAATAAAACATAAAGAATTCAGATTCTATCTCAATAATCACATACCACTTTGTTTCTTTTGATCTTATTTCCCTATATATTTTATCTCCAATTATTAATTTCTAAAATGATTTTAGTAGCTTATAATAGCTTAATCATATTATTTTAATATGTTAGACGACATTTTCCTTTCTGTTATAAAAAACTTCCTAAGAATTCTTTTGAAAAGTTTCCTTCTCTTATTTCTAAGTAATTTATCAACAAAAATATAAAACCTTTTCTACAGCAATTCTAACCTTATCATTTTTTAACAACATTTTAATCAATTAAAGTGGATCTTAATAAATCTTCCCATGCACAAAGCTGTTTCACCCAACCTAAAGCTATAACTTTCATTTTTACCCCTTTCTTGTACAGTTTTTATCCACACGCTAATTCCGTTTACAACATGCAAGAAAATGGTTTTGATTGATTCAACATAAACAGGTTTGAAGTGAGAGAATCTTACAGTATTCGCATCTCTCATCCAACATGCAAAATAGTTAATTATATTTATAAATCAATATCTTGCTATACTGAGCATACACTCTTATTTTTTCTTGAGCATTAAAATATTATCCCTAAACACTCAAACTCAACTTACGAAAAATTCGATGCATAAATAAACTTTTCTGTTGATTTCTTTCCCGCTTTCAAAGGACGAAGATTCTTAATCCAATCTGGACTGAAAAAGTTTGGATTCTTGTCGAGCAGTCTACTCTTGTCTTCCTACTTATTTGATTTACTTAACCAAAAGCTCTACAGACAAGTCCTGCTAAAGAATATTTACCACACATTCTAAAAGCACTTAATATATTAAGAAGACTTACATGCCTTATCTCTCCACACCTCAAATGATGGCTTTTTACAGTATAACAGGATAAAAGAATCCATGAAGCATAATGTTTAGATGCTTTAATATACAAGAACAAGAAAAAACAAGTACTTCGTTTTGTTACTTGCTCTTTAAAAAGAAAGTTCGCTTAGAAACGATTTCTCATAAATTGCATGACATAACCTTTTGCTATCAGTCTTTTAAGATAAAAATTATATTATTTTCTACGTTCCGTGGTGTATACCTTGCAACTTATGCACTCATAATATCTTCTAAGCTGCATTTGATTCTGAAGTTTGAATCAGTAAAGCATAAAGCGCATTAGCATTATGCGTATTGCGCAACTTTTGCACAACATCAGTGTGACGCAAAACACGTGCGATCTGTGATAAAGCTTTTAAGTGATCCGCACCAGCATTTTCAGGTGCTAAAAGGAGAAAAACGAGATCTATAGGTTCGTCATCGAGAGCTTCAAAATCAACAGGACTTTCAAGACGTGCAAATATACCAATGATCCGATTAATATCAGGTAATTTTCCATGAGGAATTGCAATACCTCCGCCCAAACCCGTTGAACCAAGCTTCTCGCGCTGTAAAACAACATCAAAAATCACATGCTCACTAAGACCTGTTAGCTTGGAAGCTTTTTCGGCTAAAATTTGCAGAACCTGTTTTTTCGAATTAGCCTTAAGAGCCGGAATGATCGCTTCCGGTGCTATTAACTCACTCAAATTCATACTTTAATTTTCCTCTTACACGCTAAAATGCTCATCAATAAACCTATAAACAGTATAGATACTTAATGTTCTTTCACTTTTCGCAACATCGCATGTGTTTTTACTTTTCAATTTATAATGGATGATGGCTCAATACATCTCATATCACTTCTATCACAACAATAAATAGTATTCGGATCATCATTAACGGCATGAGAAACCAAAGAAATGAAGTTGTTCATAAAGTTAATTTCCTTACGACTCTAGAAAAGGTCATTATTCATAAATTTATTAAACTTGTCATAAGAGTTGATGTATAATTCGCCATCAGAGTTTTTCTTTCTTTAAAAATGAGCCCTTAAATTAAGATGAAAAGCATACTGAGCAAAATGGACCTTTACTTTGAAAATTATTGTATAGCTTGAACATCGCCTTATAACAAGAATATAAAGGTTTTTAGAGATTTAATGATTAGTTTAAAAGATTTATAGATTTATCCTGATATCTGTAGCCCAGCTCCTATTTTCAAATAGGCCATATAAACCAATAAAATACGACAACTCCTATTGAATAACCGCAATATATAACCGGTGCTCCCATCAAAATACCTAAAACAGCATCATCGATATATTATTTGATTCGACAGAAAAAAATATGATAAATATCTTTTACCTTTCAATAATGCACGCATTTATTAAGAGCTTCGTTTATCACTCATTATCAAGTTAATCTAGTGATATCTTTCTATAATACAATCATGAGCAAGCTAAACTTATAAAACAACAAATTAACCTCTAATGATGAAGCCTTTTTCACCGCTCAATAACAACATTAAGGTTATAGTCATAAAAGAAGTTTTGGCATAAATAAGGAGATTTTCAGTAATAATGTTTGGTTAAATTTAAATGGAAACTCGTGAAAGCTGTAAAATCAAAGAGAAAATTGATTTCCCAAATAAATTCTGCGTACATCAACGTTGTTGATAATATCATTAGGACAACCATGAACTAACACCCGCCCTGTATGAATAATATAAGCGCGATCGACAAGCCCTAATGTCTCACGCACATTATGATCCGTTATTAAAACACCAATACCACGCCTAGTTAAATGACGAATAAGTTGTTGAATATCGAAAATAGCGATAGGATCAATTCCTGCAAATGGTTCATCAAGTAACATAAAATGGGGACGAGAAGCTAAAGCGCGCGCAATTTCAAGTCGCCGACGTTCGCCTCCAGATAACGAAAGTGCAGACATTTTACGCAAATGATCAATTTTAAATTCATGTAAAAGGCTATCTAATTCTTCACGTTGTTTAAGGCGATCTTTTTCAACGACCTCTAAAACAGCTTTAATGTTATTTTCTACTGAAAGACCACGAAAAATCGAAGCCTCCTGTGGAAGATATCCAATACCTAAACGTGCACGTCGATACATCGGAAGATGTGTAATATCAAATCCATCAATTTTAATGGATCCTCCATCAGATTTTATGAGCCCCATAACCATATAAAAACAAGTTGTTTTACCTGCCCCATTAGGACCTAAAATGCCAACGGCTTCTCCCGTACGAATGCCAAAAGAAACACCATTAACAGTTCGTCTTCCTCGATAAATTTTAATCAAGTTACTGGCAATCAAGGTCCCTTTTAAGGGATTTTTTGAAGCTTCACTTTCAAGATTATACCTATCGGTCTGTCTTTTTCTTTTGATTCCAAACATGAAATCTTAATGGCCATTCTTTTGATTTTGTTTTAAAATAATAGAAACACGACCTTTTTTCTTAGGCGTCTCACAACCTTCTAAAAAAGCCTTTCCGCTTTCCATATTTGCCGTTAGTTTGCACCCCGTGGCCACATTGTCACCATCAGTTAACACAACATGACTCCCTGTCAAACTCATTATTTTTGACTTTCCATCAAAAACGCCTTTATCACCCGTAGCAATTTGCGTAGCAATTTTTATATAAACTTTTCCTAAAGCTTCCATTTTTTGTATACTCGACGAACCAAATAAAGAAACAGATGATGCCTTTGTATCTTCCTTGTTTTTATCAATTTCTTTATGTGCTTTATCGTAGTAAACAACTAATTTTGCCGTTCTTAAAAGACGTTCACCTTGCACCACTGAAACATCACCTTTAAAAAGCGCTATCCCTTCTTTATCACGTATTTCCAAAGAATCTGCATGAAGTTCTACCGGTTCTTTGTCGCTTGATAAACTTATTCCAAAATGAGCCACTTCAGCATATCCTAAAATTGCTCCTCCTCCTAACATTCCCATGCTAAAAGCTAACGTCACACCTATCCATCTTTTGTACGATTTCATTATTTCAATTCTTCTGTTTGTATATACACATACTTCTCTTTATAAATATCCTTTGAAGATTCAAATTGATATTACGTCATTGCTTTTGAAGCACTAAATGCACACCACCATGGAAATACATGTTTTTTCCTTTTTCTCGAATTTGTAATGCATTTGCGGCAAGATGCAAACCGGCTTGCTGAATATTAACACGTTGGTCTGTTTTTAACTGTCCCTCGGATAAATTAATACTCGCTGACATAAATTGTGCCATCATCCCATCATTCGTCGTAATGGTGAATGGCTTGTCCAACTGTAAAAAACCATTAATATTATCGTAAACCCCCCCTTGTGCTGCAAGAAAAACCTGTCTTTGTTGACCCATAAATGCTTTAGCTGTAATGTTTTGTAATCCAATCATTCCAGAGTGTGTATGGTCTTGAAATGCCTTTTCTGCTTTAAGCCAATAAGGTTCATGAGCACGCGTATACCCTTCTAACTTTGGATTGAGCATCGTCAAATTCACCACGCCACTTTCTTCATTATTCAAAGGCATAGAATCAGAAGTAACGGGAACCAAGAAAAACGTAAACCAACAAAAAACCAGCGCTGAAATCAACGCTAAGAAAGGTAAAAAAAATTTTAATATGCTAACGCGACGCGAATGACGGGATGCTTTTTTAAAAACATCTCCGAAAGATGATTGCGTCGAAAAGGCTTCATAATGATTGTGTACGGACATACTCTCCTAATCTCTTAAATACTCCGCATTTTTAATCTGTATAACCTTTATAGAAGGTATTTTCAAATTTTGTTTCTTGCAATTTGTTTTTTCTTCGTTTTATTTTGCTTTTATCCGTTTATATATTGTAATATGTATGAAGTGCACAATTACAAAAAAATTTTTGTGTGAAAGTGAGGCTATTGTGGTAAAATCAGAGCTTGTGCAAATTATCGCTCGTCATAACCCGCATCTTTTTCAACGGGATGTGGAGAATATTGTAAACGCTATTTTTGAGGAAATTTCAACAGCACTTGCAAATGGCAATCGTGTTGAACTTCGTGGATTTGGAGCTTTTTCTGTAAAAAGCCGTTCAGCCCGTAATGGACGTAATCCACGAACAGGTGAAGCTGTTTCTGTTGAAGAAAAGTGGATTCCTTTTTTTAAAACTGGCAAGGATTTACGCGACCGTCTTAATCAGTGAGAAACTTATGATAATTAAACGTATTCTTCTAACAAGTATCGGTGTGATTCTTGCAGCTTTTTTGATTGTTTTTATCGTTGCTAATCGTCAAATGGTTCCGTTAACCCTTGATCCTTTTCGAGCAGATTCTGAAAGTTTTACTTATCATGCTCCCCTCTTTATATGGCTCTTTATTTTCTTTGGTTTTGGTATTTTATTAGGGAATCTGATCAGTTGGTTTTCCTATCACAAATACAAAAAAGCTCTCAAAAAAAGTAACGCCGAGATAGAGAAATTGAAAATGTCTATCACAAATCTGGTGTAATGGTATTTTAATTAAATCTTTTCTCTTCTCTCTGTATTTTATATTCAGTACAGAGTTAAAGGTGCTCTTTTCTTTTTTATACATATTTTAATTGACTTTAGCTTTTTTGCACTTTTACGAAACACTTAAGAGCTTTATAATATATCTTCATACCTCATATACCGTGATACAAAACATGCCCGCACAATGCTTTCAATCCTCCTCCCATAACAATAGATATCCGCAGGAAAAGTTGCCCCTTATTTTAGAAACAGGTGTAAGTGAAAACTATGCTCTCATTGATTCTGGTCATGGACAAAAATTAGAACGTTATGGAGCTTACCGCATTATTCGACCAGAAGGTCAAGCACTATGGAAACCCGCTTTACCACAAAAACAATGGGCTGATGTTGATGCTATTTTCACAGGAAACCGTGATGAAGAAGGGGTTGGTCGTTGGCATTTTCCTAAAAAGCCACTTGATGAAACATGGACTCTTTCTTGGAATGGATTGCCTTTTCTAGGCCGTTTTACTTCCTTTCGTCATGTGGGGGTTTTTCCTGAACAAGATGCCCATTGGCGCTCTATGGAAAAACAAATTGTTAAAGCCGAACGTCCTATAAAATTGTTGAATCTTTTTGGCTATACAGGTATTGCCTCTTTGATTGGGGCACGAGCGGGTGCGAATGTTACCCATGTTGATGCTTCTAAAAAAGCCATTGCGTGGGCAAAAGCTAATCAAGAAAAAGCAGGATTACCAGATCATTCTATTCGCTGGATTTGCGATGATGCTATGAAATTTGTCGAGCGTGAACTGCGTCGTAAGAAAAGCTATGATATGATTCTTCTTGATCCCCCTGCTTATGGGCGTGGACCCCATGGTGAAATTTGGCAACTGTTTGATCATTTACCCGCTATGATCACAAATTGTCGTAAACTTCTCTCTGATAAACCGCTCTCTGTTGTCCTTACAGCTTATTCTATTCGTGCTTCCTTCTTTGCACTTCATGCTTTAATGCGTGATGCATTTGTAAATCTTGGTGGTACGGTCGAATCAGGAGAACTCATTTTGCGTGAAGAAGTTGCAGGACGTGCTCTTTCTACTTCTCTTTTTAGCCGTTGGATTGCTTGAATATGTGTAGACCCAAAACTGGTACAGTGAAAGAAATTACCTCTCTTAGCAACCCCATCATAAAAGATCTTAAAGCACTTAGCCAAAAGAAAAACCGTAATAGAGAAGGTCTTTTCATGGCAGAAGGATTGAAATTGGTCATTGATGCTCTCAATCTCGGCTGGACAATACAGACGCTTATTTTTTCTAAAAGTAAAATCGGTAATGCTGCTATCGAAAATACTGCCGCACATGCTGTAGCCAACGGTGGTTTTGTTATTAAAGCCTCACAAAAGGTTATGGAATCACTTACCCGACGCGATAATCCACAAACAGTTATTGGTATTTTCAAGCAAAAATGGCACTCTCTTGAAATGATAAAAGGACAGATTAAAGATGTTTACATCGCGCTTGATCGTGTACGTGATCCTGGAAATCTTGGTACCATTATTCGAACTGCTGATGCTGTAGGTGCTAAAGGTGTTATTTTAATTGGCGAAACAACAGACCCTTTCTCGCCTGAAGCGGTCCGTGCAACCATGGGATCTATTTTCTCTGTGCCACTTTATCGTCTTGATGAAAGCGCCTTTTTAAACTGGTCTGCTCACTTTAAAGGTATGATCGTTGGAACACATCTCAAAGGATCTCTGGATTATCGCACACTTGATTTCAAAAATGGCCCTATTATCCTTTTAATGGGGAATGAAAAACAGGGATTATCAGATCTTCTTACAAATCGGTGTGATAAACTTGCGCGTATTCCACAAAGCGGACGCGCAGACTCGCTTAATCTAGCTGTAGCAACAGCTGTTATGCTTTATGAAATCCGTCGCCCCTATTTAATACTGGAACCATGTGAGGAAAAATATGACGCCTAAATCACTCCCTTTTCTTCTCTTGGGTTTGGCTTTTACAGTACTACTTGATCAAGCTGTCAAATACTGGGTTATGCACAATATGCCTTTAGGAACAGAAATTTCGCTTATTCCTTTTCTTTCCCTTTATCATGTGCGTAATTCTGGCATTGCATTTTCGTTTTTTTCTTCCTTTTCTCACTGGGTAATCATCGCCATCACAATCATTGTGATTATCTTCCTTCTATGGCTATGGAAAAATACTGAATATAATAAGTCTTTAATGCGCTTTGGCCTTATCCTTATTATTGGGGGAGCAATTGGCAATCTCATTGATCGTATTCGCTTTCATCATGTCACTGATTATATACTCTTTCATATTGATGATATTTTTTATTTTGCTATTTTCAACCTTGCAGATAGTTTTATCACTCTCGGTGTTATTGCCATCCTTATTGAAGAATTGCGCGCTTGGATGAAAGCAAAAAATCATTCTAACAATACATCTTCTCATTGATATGCTCATTGTCTTAGAAAACAGAGATCATTGACCATCATAAGCCTGATTATAAATTGATTTTTCTTGGATAATTCTTGCAGCTAATTGTTTTTCGTGTTTCTTTTCATAAGATTATAAAATCTTATTTTTCAACTTTACACTTCTACACTTGGTCAATGCAAAAGAAATGAACTCAAATAGAAATCAATATTTTTTATCCATATGTCCTCTATCAAATTCAGAGAGAAAATATTTTACAGCATTTAAAGTTCTATTATTTGCTTAGAACATTTGCTTTTCATATGTTTTTAGTTTTTACAGGTATTGTTTTTTACAGAGCCCTTCTTAAGCGCTTCGTTAAAAAACTCTCCTTTTTTGGTTTATATATTGTTTAATAAAAAACATTTTTTCAACTATCTTCAATGGTGTCTTCTTAAATCAACCTATTGATTATAAATATAAATTACCGTTTTTCATATTGAATAAAAGCCCTTAATAGCCTAAATCTCTTTTATTTGAAATCTGTTCATGCTGAATTTATTAAAACCATGTCTCTTGCAAGACACAAGCAAGTCAATAATCTTGATTGATGTAATATAAACAGATTTGCAACCAGAGAATCTTACGATATTCGGAATATTATCTAGCATACAAAAAGACAGTTTATCATTATATCTCAATATGTTATATAAATCCAATTCAATAGCTCTTCTAACCGTGCAAAACAGGTGCAATATTGAAGATTGAAAAATAGCGTTATGATAGTTGCCGCTCTTCTCATAAACGCAAAAATAGTGGATATTTTATAAAGGATTGTATTACATAGTTTCTGTGAATAATAAAAATTTTTGAGTGTAGTCTTTATTATCTTGTAAAAATATGGCGAAAAATGGAAACATTTTTTATTAAAATGAACCATTTCCTTACCAATTTGTAAGGTTCCTTGCTTATATAAATCTCTTGTAATTTTTAAATAAATCGCCATAATAAGAGCAGGTATACTGGAATTCTGTCAGTGATTCTTAAGGGTTTTTTGTATTTGCCAAATTAAAGCTTATGCCAAGCTTATCTGTATAATGACAGAGATACTTTTAAAGCCCTGTACCTGACGGAACATATGCTAAAGGATTTTATATTATGGCTAATTTTAAAGATTTACGTTCGGCACCTGCTTCTCATGCCGATGCATCAATTGATCAGGGATTACGCGACTATATGTTGGGTGTCTACAATACAATGGCCATTGGTTTGCTTATTACAGCTGCTGCCGCTTATGCAATTGTATCATTAGCAACGACAACGGATATGGGCCAAGCAGCAGCTCAGATCAATAGCAGTGTTTATCTAACATCATTTGGAGTAACATTTTATACATCGCCATTCTCTTACATTGTTATGTTTGCACCACTCATAGCAGTTTTATTCCTCAGTTTTAAAATTAATACATTGAGTACAAACGCTGCTCGTAGCCTCTTTTTTGGTTATGCTGCTCTGGTTGGTCTTTCACTGTCTTCAATCGTTTTGCGCTATACGACAGAAAGTGTTGTGCAAACCTTTGTCATTTCCGCCGCAACTTTTGGAGCTCTTTCACTTTATGGATACACAACAAAGCGTGATCTCACAGCAATCGGTTCATTCCTATTCATCGGATTGATCGGCTTGTTTCTTTCCATGATTGTGAACATTTTTCTTGGATCAAGCGCTTTGCAATTTGCTATCTCTGTAATTGGTGTTTTTATCTTTGCTGGTTTGACAGCCTACGATACCCAAAGCATTAAGTTGATGTATTATGAAGGAGATGAAAGCGACACCAGAGGACGTAAAGTTATTATGGGCGCGTTGAATCTTTATCTTGATTTCATCAATATGTTTGTCTTCTTGCTACAATTTCTTGGCTCAAACCGTGATTGATTGCAAAAATCATAACTTAATTAAAGAACCTTGTTTCTAAAAGAGACAAGGTTCTTTTGTTTTTAGTGTAAGTCTTTACCCTTTGTTTCTTAGGGACTATTCTTTTCGCAAAATGACAAAAATACCCTATAAGCAAAAATTTCCTTGGTTTACCGGTTTTATCCAACAAAAACTCCATAGCTCCTTTTTAAATGCAATTCACAGCCGTTCTCATCATCAATCAAACATCATCAATAAAAATAGTAATTATGATCTGACCGTTGCTTCCTATAATGTGCATAAATGTGTAGGTGTTGATAAAATTTTTAATCCTACAAGAATTGTCCGTGTTATTACTGAATTACAAGTTGATATCCTTGCTCTTCAAGAAGCAGATAGACGTTTTGGAGAACGCATCGGTTTGATTAATCTTCAGCTATTAAAAGCTGAAACCGGTTTGATTCCTATACCTCTTAATACTATGTCACCTCATGGACATGGTTGGCATGGGAATGCTCTCTTTTTGCGAAAGGGATATGTACGTGATACTTTACAAGTCACTCTTCCTGGTATTGAACCACGTGGGGCTGTAATTGTAGAGTTGGAAATGGCAGCAGGCCCTATTCGTATTATTGCGGCTCATTTTGGCTTATTACGTTACTCTCGTAAACAACAAACAAAAATGCTCCTTGAAATTTTCCAAAAACGCTCCCTTATGCCTACACTCCTCATAGGAGATTTTAATGAATGGCGGATGGGAAAAGGCTCATCTTTAAATCATTTTTTCCCCTATTTTGATAGCACTTTTGAAGTTGTACCAAGTTTTCCCTCTCGCTTTCCTTTTTTAGCCCTTGATAGAGTTTTTTCTTTTCCACACCAATTGATAACAAGTATTGAAAATCATCATTCACCGCTTGCACGCATTGCTTCAGATCATTTGCCTATCAAAGCCTATCTTAATCTTTCCAACGCAATCAACATTCTTAAAAATAAATAAAAAAATTAATGTGCTTCATCCCAATTTTGAGCCGTCATGACTTTTACTTCAAGCGGTACAGATAAAGATAAAACCGGCATTGTAGCATTTTCCATAACATTTTTAACAACAGCCATGGTTCTTTTACTTTCTTCTTCTGTTACTTCAAAAATCAGTTCATCATGCACTTGCAGCAACATTTTTGCTGATAGTTTTTCTTCTTTTAAAGCATCTTCCATATGTATCATAGCGCGGCGAATAATATCGGCTGCAGAACCTTGAATTGGAGCATTGATAGCTGCTCGCTCATTAAGAGAACGAATTTTTACATTCTTTGCTTTTATTTCTGGATAATGGATACGACGTCCAAAAATTGTTTCTACATAACCATTTTCACGTGCAAAGATTTTGGTCTTCTCCATATAATCTTTAATTCCTGGAAATCTTTCAAAATACAGTTGAATATAACGACCCGCTTCTTGGCGTGAAATTCCCAATTGATTGGCTAATCCAAAAGCTGAAATACCATAAATAATACCAAAATTAATCGCTTTTGCACGCCGTCGTATATCTGAATGCATTCCTTCTATCGCAACGCCAAACATTTGTGATGCCGTTATAGCGTGAATATCATGCCCTTTAGCAAAAGCTTCTTTTAATGCTTTTATATCCGCAATATGTGCAAGAATGCGCAATTCAATCTGACTATAATCAGCAGAAAGTAACACATGTCCTTTGGGAGCAATAAAAGCTGTTCGAATTTTACGCCCTTCAGCAGTCCGCACTGGAATATTTTGCAAATTTGGCTCTGATGATGATAACCGCCCTGTTGATGTTATTGCCAAAGAATAATTCGTGTGAACTCGCCCTGTTTTTGAAAAAATATAAGAAGGCAAGGCATCTGTATAGGTAGATTTTAGCTTTGCAAGTTGACGCCACTCAATAATTTTACGCGGCAAAACATGACCTTCAGCAGCCAACTCTTCTAAGGTCTGTGCAGAAGTTGACCATTGTCCACCCTTAGTTTTAGCGCCTCCAGGTAATCCCATTTTGCCAAAAAGGATATCCCCTAATTGCTTTGGCGAAGAAAGATTAAACTTTTCATCAGCTTGTTTGTAAATTTCCTCTTCTAAAATCAAAGCAGCTTGTGCCAATTCTCCTGAAAGACGCAATAAAATCTGCCGATCAATAAGAATCCCACGTTCTTCCATTTTTGCAAGAACTTCTACAAGGGGTCGATCAAGACGCTCATAAATTTTTGTCATTCCACGAGCAACAAGTTGCGGTTTTAATACTTGCCAAAGCCGTAGCGTTATATCAGCATGTTCCGCGGCATAAAGGGTTGCTTGTTTTAAATCTACTTGTGCAAAAGAAGTAATTTTTTTTCCGTTATGCGTTAAATCTTTATAGGAAATTGGTTTATGCTCAAGCCAACGTTCAGATAAATCATCCATATTATGGGTTAATGTTCCAGCATCAAAAGCATATGATAAAAGCATGGTATCATCAAAAGAGCTTATCATAATGTCGTATTGCTTCATCACCAACCAATCATATTTTATATTCTGGCCAATTTTTAACACCGATGAATCTTCTAATATCGGTTTTAAAAGTGCTAAAGCTTTTCGGGTCTCAATCTGCGAGGCAATGCGCCCGCCCCTCAAAAGGTCCTCTTCTCCTTCATCAAAATGTTCAAGAGGTATATAAGCTGCTTTTTCTGGCTGTAATGCGAGTGAAAAACCAACAAGCTTTGCTTGCATCGGATCAAGAGATGTTGTTTCAGTATTAAAAGCGAAAAAACCCTGCTCTTGTGTTTGTGATAACCAATCTTTTAAAATTTCCTCATCAAGAATTGTTGTATAAGCATCTCTTGTAATTTTTTGAGTCAGCGCTTGATCTTTACGTTTTTGTGCAAAAACTTGTGGAGAATTTTCAGAAAAATTATGAAGAGATGCGCGCTCAGTATTATTGATATCAGAATCATGCCTGTGGCTCAGTTTTTCCCATTCAACATCTATATCAAGGGCATCAATAACAGCTGCATCGCATGACGTTGCCTCTGCCACGCGACGCGTTAATGTTGAAAATTCCATCGCTTTCAAAAAAGCAATTAAACGTGGACCATCTTGTGGCTCCAAAACAAAATCATCTAAATCATTATCTATAGGAACATCTGTTTTAAGCCTAACAAGTTCACGAGAAATTTTAACTTGTTCTCTATAAGCTTGAATGTTTTCGCGTCGTTTTGTTTGTTTAATTTCTGTTACGTTTTGCAATAAAAGATCAAGAGAATCAAACTGATCTAACAACTGAGCTGCAGTTTTGGGACCAATACCTGGAATACCTGGTACATTATCTGTTGAATCTCCAATTAATGCTTGTAAATCAATCATTTTTTCAGGCGCAACACCCCATTTTTCTACAACTTCTGAGATACCTATATGTTTGTCTTTCATTCCATCATACAAAGATACATGCGTATTTACGAGTTGCATAAGATCCTTATCAGAAGAAATAATGGTTGTTTTTGCCCCAACCTTTGTTGCCAATTTTGCATAGGTAGCAATCAAATCATCCGCTTCAAAGCCTTCCTTTTCAATACAAGGCAAATTAAAAGCCTTCGTTGCTTGGCGTATTAGCGCAAATTGAGGAATTAGATCTTCAGGAGGTTCAGCGCGATTCGCTTTATATTCAGGATAAATTTGTTTCCGAAAAGTATCAGATGAATAATCAAAAATAACAGCAAAATGTGTTGGAACAATACCAGTAGCTGTATTACGAGCATCACAAAGTAATTTCCATAACATATTGCAAAAACCAGCTACTGCTCCTACAGGAAGTCCATCCTTTTTACGTTTTAAAGGCGGCAAAGCATAATAAGCACGAAAAACATAGCCTGATCCGTCAACCAAAAAAAGATGATCTGTTGCTTTCATGACAATTCTATTTCTCCATTTCAGCTAAAAAACAAATTACCTGTATATATTTTTTTTCACTTTTATTTTTATTTTTTCATTTTGCCTCTAAAAAGCCATTTTTTCTTTTCATAACACATGAAGTCGTTGCACTTTATATTAAGTACCTAGAGCTTTTCTTTGCTGTTACAGGATTAATAGCTTTCATTTTGCTCCTCCTATGATAGCTGAGGTACGATGTAGCGACAGGGTCGTTGTGGTGTTCCCCTCCCCACAACGACCATTTTTTTGACATCCATATTCTTTAATTTAAATAGTGATTTTTTTAGAGAAAAAATGATGTTATTCATGAATTTTAAAGTTATTCCACAGAGCTTTTTCACCTATCTTGTTGATAAAATCAGCGTGCAACCTTTTTTCTTGCGGACTCAATCTTGAAGGTAAAGCCTGTGGGCGAATTTTAACTGCATAAGATGTATCTTTATCATTCTGGATATGTTCAAGTCCCCTTCTGTTATCAAAACCCAATACACCTTGCTTTCCACCGATCAGTTCAATATAAACATCGGCTAAAATCTCTGCATCAAGCAAAGCACCATGAAGAACACGATGGCTGTTATCAATTCCAAAACGTTTGCATAAAATATCAAGAGAATTAGGACCCATAGGGAATTTACGCCGTGCCATAGCCAATGTATCAAGAATATTATCAACACTGATAAGCGGTTTGTTGACGCGTTTTAATTCTGCGTTAATAAAACCAATATCAAAACTCGCATTATGCGCAATCATTGTCGCACCTTTGATAAATTCCAGAAATTCATCAACAATATCACTAAAACTTTTCTCGTTTTTTAGGCGTTCATTGGTTAATCCGTGAATTGCTACAACTTCATCAGGAATAATAACGCCTTCAGGGTTTAAATAAACATGAAATTGTCGCCCCGTAAGATAACGATCAACCATTTCTACACAACCAATTTCGATTATGCGATCTTTTTCTTTATCTAAACCTGTTGTTTCTGTATCAAAAATAATTTCCCGCATGACTTCAATTCTTTAGTTTTTTTATCACATCAAAAACCTGTTGACGTGTATTCTCTAAATCTTTCCCTGTATAAATAATAAAATCAGCACGTTCTCGTTTTTTTTCATCCGGCATTTGTCGAGCATTGATAAAGGCAAATTTTTTCTCATTCATACCTTGGCGAATCATTACACGTTCTTTTTGTATTTCTGGTGGAGCAGAAACAACAATAACGCTATCCACACGACTTTCACCATTTTTTTCAAACAGAAGTGGAATATCAAGAATAACTAATTTTTTCCCTTGTTTACGCGCTATATCAATAAATTCCCTTTCTTTTTCTTGCACCAAAGGATGAATTATTTTTTCTAATGTTTGTAATTTTTCCTTATCATCAATCAAAATTTCAGAAAGTTTCAAACGGTTAACTTCACCTTTTTCAACAACACCAGGAAAAATACTCTCTATGAATGACAAAACTGGCTCACTTTTATAAAGCTGTTGTACTGCTTCATCAGCACTAAAAACAGATATACCCGCTTGCTTGAAAAAATCAGCAACTGTTGATTTTCCCATAGCAATTGATCCCGTTAATCCTATGATCTTCATTCTTTCTTTTCACTCATATCCTCTAAAATAGCTGTCCGTAATGTTTTTGTTACCTGTGGTCTTATTCCAAACCACTGTTCAAACCCTATAACAGCCTGATGTAGAAGCATCCCAAGTCCATCAACCGTCTTGAGATCACAAGCTTTTGCCTGTTGTAAAAAAGGAGTTATTAATGGTGTATAAATAATATCTGTTACTAACGCCGTTTTTTTTGCTTTATGAAAATCGCAAAAAAAAGAATCACTTTTTTCTTCTGGATTTTTTATGCCAATAGAGGTTGTATTAACAATCAAATCAGCTTGATGAAGTATTTCATGGATTTTATGCCAATCGTAAACTTTAATGTATTTTCCAAAATGCTGAGCTAAATTATCAGCGCGTTGTTTTGTACGGTTAATCAAATAAATCTGTTCAAATCCGCGTTTTTCTAAGGCATATATGATAGCGCGTGCGGCACCACCTGCTCCAAAAACAAGAGCTGTTTCTCCTCCCCAATCAGATGCAAAATCATCAAGATTAGCGCTAAAACCATAGGCATCGCTATTCGTGGCACAAAGCTTATCTCCTTCATACCAAAGTGTATTAACAGCACCAATCATTGTTGCTCTCTCATCTTTATAATCTGCTAAACGAAAAGCTTCCTGTTTATAAGGCAAAGTAACATTTCCTCCACAAAAACCTATTTTTTGTAAAGATGCAATAAAATGACTGAATTTTTCAGATGTTACTTCTTGTGCAAGATATTCTCCTTGTAAACCATATTGTTTAAGCCAAAAATTGTGAATTTTAGGCGATTTTGAATGATGAATTGGAGAACCAACAACAAAAGCACGCGGATAATTTATTTTTTTTATTGTTAAGTCAACCATCAATAATTCCTAAATGACGCAGTTTTATGAGTAGAGGCAGCAAAGGTAAACCAACAATGGTAAAAAAATCTCCTTCAATTTTTTCAAAGAGATGAATCCCTTCCCCTTCAATTTGATATACTCCCACGCTGTTTAGAACATCTTTTCCTACGCGTGCTAAATAACGTTCAATAAATTCTGACGAGAGCAAACGGACGGACATATGTGCACTAAAAGCTTCAACCCAAATTTTTTGACCATTTTTAAATAAAGCTACTGCACTATGAAGAGAATGAGTTTTTCCTGATAACTCACATAAACGTTGATGTGCTTCCTTAATATTTGTTGCTTTATGAAAAACTTGACCTTCCAAATCAAGCACTTGATCACAACCAATAACGAAAGCATCAGGAAAACGATCTGAAACATTTTTTGCTTTTGCACTCGCAAGAAAACAGCTGAGTTCTTTAGATGTTTTTTCTTTTGCTTTTTTTTCTACTTCTCTTTCATCAAAAGAAGCTCCTTCAATGAAAAAATTTAAACCTGCTTTTTTTAATAATTTTGCACGATAAAAACTAAGAGATGCTAATATTAACGTATCTGCTTTCATGAGAATTCTCTCTCATTTTCCTTCACGAAATCGTGATAAAAGTTCAAATATTGCAGCAGCAGTTTCTTCAATAGAGCGTCTTGTGACATCAATAATAGGCCAACCAAAACGTTCGCAAATGCGTTTTGCATAGATTAATTCTTCAGCTATGTTGATACGATTTGTATAACTATCAAGAGCAAAACCTTCTCCCAAATCTCGATTTTGACGAATATGTGAGATTCTTTCAGCTGAAGCAATTAAACCAATAATTAAAGAATTTTTTGCCTCTAAAAGGGATTCTGGCAAATCAATATTAGGAATAAGAGGAACATTAGCCGTTTTTATTCCGCGATTTGCTAAATAGATACTTGTTGGCGTTTTAGAGGTTCTTGAAATTCCAACAAGGATCACATCTGCTTCGGATAAGCTACTGGAAGACTGTCCATCATCATGCTCTATTGTAAAATCCAGTGCTTCAATACGGCGAAAATAATCTGCATTAAGATCATGTTGTGCGCTCGCACGTAAATGTGTTGGCATTCCAAGGTAAGACTGAAAAGCATTTAAAACAGGATGCAATATATCAATACAGGGAACTTTTATTTTTTTACACTTTTTTTGAAGGAGAAGTTTAAATTCTTCATCAATCATTGTGTAGAGAACAATACCTGGCTCTTGTTGTATTTCATCAAGAGCTTTTTGTAACTGTATTTCATTACGAATCATAGGATAGATATGCTCTGTTACCTGACTCATTGTATACTGCGATGCTACAGCTCTCCCAACAGAGATTAACGTTTCTCCCGTTGCATCAGAAAGCATGTGTAAATGAAAGATTTTTTTTTCTTTTGTCACAGAAATTTTAACTCCTTGTTAAGATATGTGTATATATCCTTACCGTTTTTTATAAAACTAAAATTTAGGAAAAATTCTTCGTTTTTATACACAAATTAAATGCTTGTGATAATTTTATACCTCTTATAAAAAAGAGGGGATAATATCTTTAAGATAGTGTTATTTTTATTCTTTTTTTTAGTCTCTTTTGTGGATAAAATTGAGGATAAATAATAATTCACACTAAACACAGTTATAAATAAGAAGAATCCCTTCTTTAATATAAATTTATTAATATAAATTTCTGTAAAAAATACTTTTGAATAGCATTTAATTAATGCTATAACTCTAACTCATATTTTTGTTATAAAATAAATTAAACACTATTTGTATTTTTATATTTTTTCAATTTTTTCATACAATTACTTAATATTACAGGGATAAATTTCATATAAATGGTACTTGCAGATTAAAAAAATTGAGTGTAAAATATTTTTCTTCTTAAGAATATTTCGTTCATAAATTTCCATAAATTATTTAAGATAATCTTCTCCTTAATTACAAAGAGCATATTTCATGCAAAAAATGAAACTACAAGAACTTAAAAGCAAAAATCCCGTTGAACTTGTTTCTTTTGCTGAAACATTAGAAGTTGAGAATGCCTCTCTTATGCGCAAACAAGAATTAATGTTTGCTATCTTGAAAAAACTTGCTCTACAAGATGTAGAAATTATAGGAGAGGGTGTTGTTGAAGTTTTACAAGACGGATTTGGTTTTTTGAGATCTGCTGACGCTAATTATCTTCCTGGTCCCGATGATATTTATCTTTCACCAGCACAAATACAGTCATTTTCTTTAAAAACAGGCGATACCATTGAAGGTCCTATACGTAGTCCAAAAGAGGGAGAACGTTATTTTGCTCTCCTTAAAATTAATACAATTAATTTTGAAAAAACTGAAAAGATTCGTTATAAAATTCACTTTGATAATCTTACTCCTCTTTATTCAAATGAGCGTTTCCAAATGGAAATACAAGATCCTACAGAGAAAGATATGTCATCACGCGTGATTGATTTGATATCTCCATTGGGAAAAGGACAAAGAGGGTTAATTGTTGCTCCTCCTCGGACAGGAAAAACAGTTTTACTTCAAAATATTGCTCATTCTATTACCACTAATCATCCTGAATGTTATCTCATTGTTCTTTTAATTGATGAACGACCAGAAGAAGTTACAGATATGCAGCGTTCAGTAAAAGGAGAAGTGGTTTCTTCTACTTTTGATGAACCTGCAATACGTCACGTACAAGTAGCAGAAATGGTCATTGAAAAAGCCAAACGCCTCGTTGAATATGGACGCGATGTTGTTATTCTTCTTGATTCTATTACACGTCTTGGACGTGCATATAATACAGTTGTTCCTTCTTCGGGGAAAGTTTTAACAGGTGGTGTGGATGCAAATGCTCTCCAGCGTCCAAAACGTTTTTTTGGTGCAGCACGTAATATTGAAGAAGGTGGATCTTTAACCATTATTGCAACGGCTTTGATTGATACAGGAAGTCGTATGGATGAGGTTATTTTTGAAGAATTTAAAGGAACAGGTAATTCTGAAATTGTTCTTGATAGAAAAGTTGCTGATAAGCGTATTTTCCCTGCTATGGATATTTTAAAGTCAGGAACGCGTAAGGAAGAACTTTTGGTAGAACGACAAGATTTACACAAAATTTTTGTTCTTCGTCGTATTTTAGCATCTATGAATGTAACAGATGCAATTGAATTTTTGATTGATAAATTAAAGCAAACAAAAAACAATAGTGAATTTTTTGATTCAATGAATACGTAGAGTCATTAAAGTTTTTATTAGGATAAAACCTGTGGATACAATCTTTGCTGTTTCGAGTGGATTGTTACCTTCAGGGGTTGCAGTCATTAGGCTTTCTGGTCCTCATGTTGTGGATATAGTTAAAACGCTTTGTGGTCGTTTACCTAAAGCACGTTTTATGCATTATGGAAATCTTACTGCTCGTGATGGGAGCTTTTTAGATTCTGGTTTAACTGTTTTTTTTCCTGCTCCTCATAGTTTTACGGGGGAAGATTGTGCAGAATTCCATTTACATGGAGGAAAAGCCGTTGTTAGTCGTTTTCTCGATGAATTGTCGACATTTTCTGGATGCCGTATTGCAGAAGCAGGTGAATTTTCACGTCGTGCTTTTATGGAAGGAAAATTAGATCTTGTTCAAGCAGAAGGTCTTGCTGATTTAATAGAAGCAGAAACGGAAAGCCAACGGCGTTTAGCTGTTATGGGTACAAGTGGACATTTAACGACGCTTTATCGTGATTGGCGTCATAAGCTTATGAAGGCGCGTGCTTTTATTGAGGCAGAACTTGATTTTGTTGATGAAGCAGATATTCCCAACGCAATATCTGATAAAGTTTGGAAAGATGTTGAGGATCTTTGTACTTCTATTCGTGAATATATTATTGAAGGAGAGCGTGCGAGTATTTTACGTGATGGATTAAAAATTGTTATTGCTGGTGCTCCAAATTCTGGAAAATCAAGCATTATGAATCGTCTTTCAGGAAGATCTGTTGCTATTGTAACGGAAGAAGCAGGAACAACCCGTGATGCTTTAGAAATGAGAATTATTCTTGGTGGTTTACCTATTTTTTTAACGGATACTGCTGGTTTTAGAAAAACAGAAAATAAAATAGAACAAATGGGAATAGAAGTTGCTAAACAGCATGTTAGGGAAGCTGATTTAGTTATTTTGGTTTATGATATAGGAAATCCTGAGCAAGTTGATTTACCAGAAACATCGGCTGAAATATGGTGTGTTGGCAATAAGCTTGATCTTTATGAAAAAAATGATCAGCATTGGTCTATACAATTTTCCGCATTAACTGGTTTAAATTTTGATTATTTTATCAAAGAACTTGAATCATTTTGTCATCATCGTGCTTCTGAAATTGGAAATATTGTTCCGGCGCGTAAAAGACAACTTCAATTATTAAAGGAGGCTGTTAAAGAGATTGAATATTCTCTTAATTATCATTCTCTTGATCTCAGTTTACGTGCAGAACATCTCCGTTGTGCAAGTGATTTTATTGGAAAAATTACAGGAGATATTGATGTTGAAGATTTGCTTGATATTATTTTTTCAGAGTTTTGTGTTGGTAAATAATGATTCACGTGAAACATTGATTATTTAATAGACAGATTATAAAGATTATGTAATTTATATACTGTTTCACGTGAAACCTTAGAATATTTTCTACGGAATGAATTAAATGCAATCATATGATGTTGTTATTGTTGGTGGTGGTCATGCTGGCTGTGAAGCGGCTTCAGCTTCAGCGCGTGTAGGAGCCAAAACAGCGCTTGTTACACATAAAATATCAGCACTGGGAACAATGTCGTGTAATCCTGCTATTGGTGGTCTTGGAAAAGGGCATCTAGTTCGTGAAATAGATGCATTAGATGGTCTCATGGGAAGAGCAGCAGATGCTGCTGGAATTCAGTTTAGACTACTTAATAGACGTAAAGGACCGGCAGTAAGAGGACCACGGACGCAAGCGGATCGACAACTTTATAAAAAAGCAATTCAAAAATTATTAAAAGAACAAGAAAATCTTACTCTTATTGAGGATGAAGTTATTGATCTGGTCGTTAAAGATAATTGTGTATCAGGTGTTATTTTAAAAAAACAAGGAACAATTTTATCTGGTGCTGTTGTTTTAACAACAGGGACATTTTTAAATGGCTTTATTCATATTGGTGATAAAACATGGGCTGCTGGACGTATGGGAGATCAGTCAAGTGTGCAACTTGCTAAACGTTTAAAAAATTATCATATAAAATTTGGTCGATTAAAAACAGGAACTCCTGCTCGTTTGAGTAAAAAAACAATTGCTTGGGATCATCTTCCAAAACAACAAGCAGATGAAAATCCCATTCCCTTTTCTCTTTTAACAGAGAAAATTGAACAACCACAAATTGAATGTGCAATAACACGTACAAATGAGAAAACACATCAAATTATTCGCGAGAATATTTATCGTTCTGCTTTATATTCTGGAAATATTGAAGGGTTAGGACCACGTTATTGTCCTTCTGTTGAAGATAAAATTGTGAAATTTGGAGAACGTGATGGACATCAGATCTTTCTAGAACCAGAAGGATTAAATGATGATACTGTTTATCCAAATGGTCTTTCTACTTCTCTTCCTGAAGATGTACAAATTTCTCTATTGAAAACCATTGAAGGGTTGGAAAATGCTGTAGTTTTGCAACCTGGTTATGCTATTGAATATGATTTTGTTAATCCACAACAATTAACGAGAAGCTTAGAATTACGTTCTTTACCGGGTTTGTTTTTAGCAGGCCAAATTAATGGTACAACAGGATATGAGGAAGCAGCAGCACAAGGACTTTTAGCTGGGTTAAATGCGGCACGTAAAGTAGGTAAATTAGATGAAATACTTATAAGTCGTTCTACCGCTTATATTGGTGTTATGGTTGATGATTTGGTTTCACGTGGTGTTTGTGAACCTTATAGGATGTTTACATCACGTGCTGAATTTCGTTTATCTTTACGATCTGATAATGCTGATACGCGTTTAACACCTTTGGCACAAAAATGGGGTATTGTGAGTGAAATACGTTGGGAATGTTATCAGAAAAAACAAGAACGCCTTGATCAAGCACGATCAATATGTCAAAATCTTTTTTTAACACCCAATGAAGCTTCTGCTCATGGATTACACGTTAATCATGATGGAATTCGGCGTTCCGCTTATGATTTTCTTGCGTATCCTCATATGACTTTAGAGCGTCTTTCAGATTTTTGGCCACAATTACAAACGGTTGATTCTAAAACAGCAGAATCTTTAGAAATTGAGGCACAATATGCGGTTTATTTAGATAAACAAGCACAAGATATTGCTTCTCTTCAGAGAGATGAGCGTTTAGAAATTCCTTCTTCTCTTGATATTCAGGCAATTTCAGGTCTTTCAAATGAACTTAAATCAAAAATTCAAGAAGTGTCACCGCGTTCAATTGCTGATGCACAAAAAATTGATGGCATGACACCCGCCGCGTTATCGCTTATTATTACATATATTCAACGTCAACGACGTGAAAAGGCTAAAACAGCTTAATGGATTTTTCTACAGAAAAAAAATATCAACAATTATTAAATATTGTTCCTTCTGTTTCACGTGAAACGATGGAAAATTTAATTCAGTTTGAGTCTTTAATACTTCAATGGAATGCACATATTAATTTGATATCTGCTACAACGATACCAGATCTATGGACACGGCATATTCTAGATTCAGCACAAATTTTTCCTTTGTATGCTCATTCTTTACATTGGTGTGATTTAGGATCAGGAGGAGGTTTTCCTGCAATTGTGATTGCTATCTTTTTGAAAGAAAAAAAAGTAGGACATATTAATCTTGTTGAAAGTAATGGGAAAAAAGTTGCTTTTTTGCGAACAGTTATTTCTCAACTTAATCTTCCAGCAACGGTTTATCACGCTAGAATTGAAGATGTATATCAAAAAATTCCCGTATCTGATATTATAACGGCACGGGGATTAGCGCCGCTCAATAGTCTTCTACAACTTATTTTTCCTTTATTAACAGAAAAAACAATCGCTCTTTTGCAAAAAGGTCGGGATTACGCTACAGAAATAAAAAATGCCTCTGCCAATTGGCACTTTGATCTGTTAAAACATAAAAGTAAAGTTGATGAAAATTCTGTTATTTTGGAAATTTCTCATATTCGATCATATAGAGGGTAGAGCAAAATGAGCGAAACACGAATTATCGCTATTGCAAACCAAAAGGGTGGAGTCGGAAAAACAACCACAGCAATTAATCTTGCAACAGCTTTAGCGGCTATTGGTGAAAATGTCCTTATTATGGATGTTGATCCACAAGGTAATGCTAGTACAGGTTTAGGGATTGATCGTAATAACCGTCCTTTATCTTCTTATGATGTTTTAGTTTCGGGAATTTCAATTACACAAGCGGCTTTAAAAACAGCAGTACCCAATCTTTATATAGTTCCCTCTACACTTGATCTTTTAGGTGTGGAAATGGAAATTTCTTCATCACAAGATCGCATACAACGCTTACGTAAAGCTTTCTATGATGATCCGGAAATGGAAAAAAAATTCAATTATATTTTAATTGATTGTCCCCCCTCCCTTAATCTTTTAACACTTAATGCTATGGGGGCTGCGGATTCTGTTTTAGTGCCTATGCAGTGTGAATTTTTAGCACTTGAAGGTTTAAGTCAATTACTTGAAACAGTAAAACAAGTGCGATCCGTACTTAATCCATCTTTAGAAATCCAAGGTATCGTTCTAACAATGTATGATGGACGTAATAATCTTTCAAATCAAGTTGTTGAAGATGTACGTTCTTTTATGGGAGATAAGGTTTATCGTACTGTTATTCCACGAAATGTAAGAGTATCAGAAGCGCCCTCTTTTGGAAAACCTGTATTGCTTTATGATCTCAAATGTGCTGGGAGCCAAGCTTATTTGCGTCTAGCATCAGAAATGATTCAACGTGAAAAACAAGCACGTGCTGCTGCTTAAAAAAATAAACTAAAAATTTAAAGAGCAAAATTATGAATGATGATCAATCAAAAAAAAGACTGGGTCGTGGATTAGCGGCATTAATTGGGGATATCAGTTTAAACAGCGATCTTACACGTTCATCAAATACTGACAAATTTACAGAGTCCAATACAGCTTCTCCTGTTTCTGAACGATTTGTTCCACTTGAATCTATTTCGTGCAATCCACATAATCCGCGACGTCATTTTACCGATTCAGAACTTGATAATTTAGCACAATCAATTCGCCAGCACGGTGTTGTTCAACCTGTTATTGTAAGACCATCACGTGATCATCCTCATCGTTTTGAATTAATTGCTGGCGAACGGCGTTGGCGTGCTGCACAGCGAGCCAATTTAAATAAATTACCGGTTATTGTTCGCGATGTAGATGATAAAACTGCTTTGGAATTGGCAATTATTGAAAATGTTCAACGTGCTGATCTTAATCCTATCGAAGAAGCAATGGGATATGAAATTTTGCTGAATGAACATGGATATACGCAGGCAGATTTAGCGCAAGTTATTGGAAAAAGTCGCAGTCATGTTGCTAATACGCTTCGTTTGTTAAAACTTCCACCAAAAGTACAACAATTCTTAACCGATGGGCAACTCTCCGCTGGTCATGCACGCTGTCTTATCACTGTTGAGAATCCACAGGATTTAGCTGAAAAAATTATTCGCGAAGGGCTTTCTGTGCGCCAAACAGAAATACTTGCGTATGAACAGGCAAATCCAAAAGTCAAAAAACGAACTGCTGTTGAGAAAGATACAGAAACAAAATCTTTAGAAAAATTACTTGCAGACGTGATCGGAATGAAAGTGACTATTCGGCATGGCAAAAAAGGTGGTGATTTAAAAATACGCTACTCTTCACTAGAACAATTAGATGATATTTGCCGGCGTTTGCAAAACTAATTAATTATCTAAAATAGCACGAATTCTATCTACATATTTTTGACTGAAATTAAAATTATCTGAAGGTATAGTATTTTTGAAGAGAATTTTTTATCTTCAAAGGCTATTATTGCAGCTAAAGTTGTTTGAAGGGCCATGAGACCAATAACATAATCTTTAGGTGAGAGATTATATTTTCTTAAAAGATCTGTTAGTTTTGATCTAGTAGAAATAGAAGCAATTAACCCTTCAATGCTGTTATCATTTCCGGTATTGGATGCCTCTGGCTCTGGGGGTAAATCCTCAATTTATTTGTTTTAGTTATTCTATTTTTGAGAGAAAATATTCTGTTAAAGGATAATTTACAATGATATTTGGATTGCTGCTAGGAAGAGAATGAATTGATAGTCTGTTCAAAATAGAACGAATTCTATTTACAACGACTTTTTAAAATAGCAAGTATTCTATACGTATATTTTTTACCAAACTCTAAATTGTTTGAAACTACAGTATTTTTTTCATCAAAAGAAATCCCCTCTTTTTTAAGAAGTTCAAGAGGAGCTAAAAGCATTGTTAATGTTGCTTGAAGGGCGATGGTTCCTATAGCAAAATCTTTAGGTGTTATATTATTTTTTCTTAAAATATTCATTAATTTTGGTTGATTAGAAATAGAAGCTACGAATCCTTCAATACTGTTGTCGTGTTCAATTTCAATATCAGGTTCTTTTTCGGTATCGGATACTTTTGATTCTGATGGTGAACTTTCACACTCTTCTTTATTAATTTGTTCCATTTTTAAAAGCAAATCTTCTGTTAAGGTATAATTTGCAATAATATACGGGAACTCAAATCGATAGTCTGTTTTCTTTTCCTCTGCCATTGTTAGTTGAGTATGTATCACGAAAAGAAAAAGGAGGAACAAACGTAATACGAACTTAAGCATGTTTAAAAGTTATCCTTTCTTCTTCGAATTTCAGCAAAGACTTCTCCGTTTGTTAAGTCAATTAATTTTTAAAGTTAACAGCCACAAATTTTTTCTACAACAGTATATACTCTATACATATGCTTTTTACCAAATTCCAAATTGCTTAAAAATACGGTGTTTTTTTCATCAAATTCAGCCGAGGTAAGTATCAATAACGTTCCCGTAAGCGCATTGCAACCAAGAAAAAAATCTCTAGGCGTGATGTTATTGTTTTTTAAAATATTCATTAATTTTGGCTGATCAGAAATGTAAGTGGTAAATTCTTTAATAGTATTGTTACATGGGGTATTAGATGCTTTTAACTCTGGCAGTAAATTTTCATATTCTTTTCCAATTTGTTCCATTTTCAAGAGAAAATCTTCTGTTAAGGTATAATTTGCAATAATATACGGGAACTCAAATCGATAGTCTGTTTTCTTTTCCTCTGCCATTGTTAGTTGAGTATGTATCACGAAAAGAAAAAGGAGGAACAAACGTAATACGAACTTAAGCATGTTTAAAAGTTATCCTTTCTTCTTCGAATTTCAGCAAAGACTTCTTCATCTGTTTCTTCTTCCATTGCGAGGTTTCTTCGCAACACACTATCATCCCATCGGAGAAAGGGATTGGTGGCTTTTTCTTGCCCTAAGGTTACTGGTAAAGTCATAGCGTTTTTTGCACGTAGCAAAGAAACTTCTTCCACTCTTTGACGAAGTTTTTGATTATGTGGATCAAGTGTTAATGCGAAAAGAGCATTGGTTTTGGTATATTCATGACCACAATAAAGAAGTGTCTTATCGGGAAGTTGACGAAGCTTTTTTAAAGAGTTCAGCATTTGAGCAGGTGTTCCTTCGAAAAGGCGTCCACAACCAAGTGAGAAAAGTGTATCTCCAGCAAAGAGCAAACCTTTTTCAGGAAAATAATAAGATAATGCGCCCAAAGTGTGACCAGGTGTTGAAAGAGCTAAAAGTGGGTGAGAACCAAAGAGAAGTTTTTCATCAGGTTGAAGTGTTTGATCAAGATGATGAATCTTTTCTTTTTCTGCTTCTGGTCCGATAATCATAGCGTTGTATACTTGTTTTAATTCTTCCAATGCTTCTACATGGTCGTGATGATGATGAGTTACAAAAATAGTCTGAAGTGTCCAGTTACGGCGTTTTAAGGTGTTATGAATAGCTTCACTTTCAGGTGCATCAATTGCAGCTGTGTAGCCACTTTTTTCATCATGAATGAGTACACCAAAGTTATCTTTTCGACAAATAAACTGTTCAATCAACATGTTTTTCTCCTGAACAGTGTTTGGTAATGAATCTATAAAATAATATATAGTGGTGGATTTTTTTAAGAATCAGATTTGTCCTCTTCTGTGAAAAGTCCTTTTGAATGTTTCAGAATGATAGGCATTTGGGTAAGCATAAAGAGGATTGTTAGGGGCATAACGCCAAATACTTTAAAACTTGTCCAAAAATTATCGCTAAAATTGCGCCAAATGATTTCATTCAAAAGGGCAAGAAAAACGAAAAAGAATGCCCAACGATAGGTAAGTTTTTGCCAGCCTAAATCATCAAGTTTTAATGTAGAATCAAGAGCATAACGTAAAAGTGGTTTTTTAAAAAACATACCACTAAAGAGGATGAGCGCAAATAAGCTATTAATAATTGTTGGTTTCATTTTGATGAAAGTATCATTATGAAGCCAAAGAGTTAAAAATCCAAAGAATAGAACAAAGATTCCTGAAATAAGGGGCATAATAGGAATTTGTCGTGCAAGGATCCATGATAAGCTTAGAGAAATAATAATAGCTATCATAAAAATAGCTGTTGCAGGGAAAATAGGTTTACTAAAATTTTGAAAAAATCCAATGTTTTTTATCAACCATTCGCCCTTATAATTAGCCAGAAAAAAGGCGACTAACGGCCCCATTTCCAAGAAAAATTTTATGGTTGGTGAGAGAGGGGGTTTCTTATTGTTATTCATATTTTTTTCAGAATTATTCTGTGAATTAGAGTTAGATAAAGGCTGTTTCATGTATGTTTTCCTGCGATAGTTTCGGCAAAGTCAGAAGCAGAAAAAGGTTGAAGGTCTTCAATATTTTCTCCTATACCGATAAAATAAACGGGTAATTTATATTTTGCTGCTATAGCGACAAGAATTCCTCCTCGTGCGGTCCCATCCAGCTTTGTCATGACTAAACCATTAACACCAGCAATTTCACGGAAAATTTCCACTTGGTTGAGTGCATTTTGTCCGGTAGTTGCATCAAGCGTTTGAAGGATTGTATGGGGTGCTTGGGGTGTGTGTTTCTTTAAAACACGAATAATTTTTGCTAACTCATCCATCAATTCAGATTTATTTTGTAAACGCCCTGCTGTATCAATAATTAATACATCACTGTTTGCTTTTTTTGCTTTTTCATAAGCATCAAAGGCTAAGCTGGCGGCATCTGCACCCAATTTTGTCGAAATAACAGGAGAATCAGTACGTTTACCCCAAATATGCAATTGCTCAATAGCTGCGGCTCGGAAAGTATCACCAGCTGCAAGCATAACTTTTAATCCCCCTGCTGTTAATTTTGCTGCAAGTTTTCCGATTGTTGTCGTTTTTCCAGTTCCATTTACACCTACCAGCAAAATAACATGAGGTTTATAGCTGAGATCAAGCTCTAATGGAATTGCAACAGGTTCCAGAACTTTTTTGACCTCATCAGCTACAATAGTATGAATATCGTCTGGGGAAAGATCTTTTCCGTAACGACTGGAAGCTAAAGTATTTGTGATGCGTGTCGCCGTTTCTACTCCAAGATCAGCTTGGATAAGGATATCTTCGAGCTCTTGCAATGTATCTTCATCAAGTTTTCTTTTAACAAAGAGGTCGCCAATTGATCCGCTTAGGCGTTGTGAAGAAAGGGATAGACTTTTTTTAAGGCGCTCAAACCACGCTATCCTTTTTTGTTCAACAGAAAGTTCAGATAAAATTTCTTCATTCTTTTTTTCACGGACGTTGTCTGTGACAATAATTTTACCAGAAAGAGGAATTTTATCAGAATGAGATTCTAGAAATGGAGATTTTTCATCATATTTTGTAAGTGTTGACTCTCGATTTTTTGTTTGTTCTTCTTTTTCTGTGTCTATAGAGATTTGGTTATTTTTTGTCCTTTCATTTTTGTCTTTATTTTTTTCCATTACATCGCTTTTATCAGGAATAGAAATCTGTTGTTCCATTTCCTGCTCTTGAGATTTGTTAAAAGAGAATATTTTTTTTATAAAAGATTTCGTCATAAGAATTTTCCTGCTCAAGCAGCGTTTAATTTTGGAAGGATAGCAATCAATTTATCGCCATCATGATCAACGATAAGGGCTTGAACAATTGTTCCTGCTTTTGCACCTTTAACTTGTACAAGAGTATAATCTTCCGTTCGTCCGATTTCATCTTTTTCAACGAGAATTGTTTGTAGACTGTTTTGTAAATGAGCAAGATGCTTTTGGTAAGCCTCCTCACCTGCTTTACGTAATTTTTCAGCACGCATCTTAACTATTTTACGGTTGATTTGTGGCATACGTGCGGCAGGTGTTCCTTCTCTTGGACTAAAGGGGAAGACATGGAGATGGGTTAAATTACAATCTTTGATTAAAATAAGACTGTTTTGAAACATCTCTTCTGTTTCTGTAGGAAAACCAGCAATTAAGTCGGCACCATAAACCATTGTAGGACGTTTGGCACGCAATTCTTGGCAAAATTGAATAGCATGTTCGCGTAAGTGTCGCCGTTTCATCCGTTTTAAAATCATATTATCACCTGCTTGCAAAGATAAATGCAAATGGGGCATGATCCTTGTTTCATAAGCTAAAAGATTGATGAGTTCTTCGTCTGCTTCAATTGAGTCAATAGATGAGAGGCGTAATCGCGCTAAGTCAGGGACATGATGCAAAATTGCTGAAGTTAATTTTCCTAGAGTAGCTTTTCCAGGAAGATCGTGACCATAACTTGTAAGATCAACACCTGTAAGGACCACTTCTTGGATACCCTCACCTACCAGCTTTTTAATTTGTTCTATGACAGCACCCATGGGAACTGAGCGAGATGGTCCTCGTCCATAAGGAATAATGCAAAATGTACAGCGATGATCACATCCATTTTGTACCTGTACAAAAGCGCGGGTGCGCTCTTGCATTGCACTGACCATATGTGGAGCAATTTTTTGTACTTCCATAATGTCATTGATACGCACTTTTTCGGAATGGTTAATACCAAAATCAGGAAGTTGACGATAAGAATGGGCGTGAAGTTTATCTTCGTTTCCTAAAACGAGATCCACTTCTGTCATTGAGGCAAAATTTTGCCCTTCTGTTTGGGCTGCACACCCTGTTACAATGATACGTGCATGAGGATTTTCACGTCGTGCTTTGCGGATAGCTTGTTTTGCTTGTCGTACGGCTTCGGCAGTGACAGCACAGGTATTAAAGATAATAGCACCATCTTTAAGCTGATCTAGCCCTGAAGAAGTACTTTCTTTGCGAATGATTTCCGATTCGTAGCTATTAAGTCGACAACCAAAAGTTACAATTTCTATTGCCATCAGGAGTGATCCTTTTTGTAGCACCCTGTTAGAGGGCTCAAAAAACCACTAAATTGATATTTTATTGGTCCTATCATAATAACGTGATCGTCTTCTCGGTAAAAAATATTAAGTGTTCCCTTTGGTAAGTTTACATCAATATGGCGTTGTGTGAGACCACGACGATAAGCAGCCACTGCACTTGCACAGGCAGCACTCCCACATGCTTGTGTTAATCCTGCTCCTCGCTCCCATGTCCGTAAATTTAGACTTTTCTTTGACGTTATGCAAGCAATGGAAATATTGCACTGTTCGGGAAATAGGGGATCATGTTCAAGTTTCGGCCCATATTTTTCTAATGGAATATGTTGAATATCATTTTCAACAAAAAAGATAGCATGGAGATTGCCAATGGATATGAGACAAGCATCTTTTAGGGGACCAGCCGTAATTTCTACGTGATTGGTATCAACTATTTCACGTGAAACAGGCATCTCTTTTGCATTGAAATTTGGGCATCCCATATCAACAGAAATGAGATTATCGGTTTGATATTTCCCTTCAATAATTCCAGCGGGAGTTTCTAAACGAAATTTTTCACCAAAATTGTGATTTTTAAGCCATGCAACAACACAGCGGGTACCATTGCCACAAGCTTTAGCCATTGATCCGTCGGCATTCCATATTTCTATGCGGAAGTCGGCTTTTTTCTGGGTTGGTGTGTGGATAGCCATGATTTGATCAAAATGCATTTCGGGATCTGCCGACAAAGCGAGGATTGCTTGCGATGTAAGAGTATGAGTGCTTTCACGCATATCAACAACAATAATTTGATTTCCAAGACCGTCCATTTTGCTAAATGGCGTTTTCATGAAACTTCTCTATTTCTAATGATTACTTATAAAGAGATATATGACTGAAAATCTTATAAATTTCTAGTGTTTAATAAATATAAAATTGGGTACATAAATTATTTCGTTTAAAATAAATGATTTTAACCTATTTTTTTAATTTGTTAATTTATCTTTGTAACTATAACAAATATTCACTTAATTTCTTTGTGAACTTATTTATTGTCGTGGGAGAGAGTACAGATATGTCGTTTTCAAAAATTTCGTTTTTCGTTGCACTATCAACTGTAATGCTTTTAGGGGGATGTTCAACAACACGGTTTGACAGTAATGACGGTAGTAACGCATTAGAAGTTTTTTATCCATCTCAACAAATGACAACATTGGAAGTGTCTGATCTGTCATCTACTTCTTCGTCGATATCTGAGGCAGCAAACGCTTCGATGTATGAGAAGGGAGATTCTCAGAGTGATGGACGAATGGCTAGTCTCGAATTGCCAAGTAATGCTACTGATTTATTTCCTGCAAGTGTTGCTGGTGTATGGAATCTTTCTATGGGGGGTAAAGTTTGCCGGATCGCAACGCCGCAAACAAAGTTTGGACAAGGGTACCGTGCTGGTCCTTTACACTGTCCAGGAATTGCTTCTCAAGTGAGATCGTGGGCTGTTAAAGGAAAAAGATTATATTTTTATAATAACTCTGGACGTGTTATCCTTGCTCTCTACTCTTCAAATGTTGATCGTTTTGAGGGACGTACACTTGATGATCATCCCGTTGTTTTAAGTCGTTAAATCATTTTTGATCGTTTATGAAAAACTAAGCTAGACGGACAGATTCGTGAAAAGTATTTATATTTTTCATTGAGAACGGTTTGAAAAAGGTTGTTTGGATGATTCTCGTTTCAACACGTTATAAAGAGCTTGTCTCTAAAGGAGAGGTTTGTTTTGACCCCGCTCAATTAGCTATAACAGAATATTTTGATCATTTATTAAAAAAAATTGCGGAACAAAACATCTCTCGTCCTTGGACTTGGAAATTTTGCTCTTTCTTTAATAGAATATTTAAAAGAAAAAAACAAAATATTTCTTGTGTTGTAAAACAAGGGGATGAAAAGGGTTCTTTTCAGGGATTATATGTTTTTGGTGAAGTAGGACGGGGCAAAACTATGCTGATGGATTTGTTCTTTTCTTGTTTGCCTAAAGGTCATAAAAAGCGTGCTCATTTTAATGATTTTATGACTGATGTGCATGAGCGTATTAATTTTTATCGTCAAGCATCTGGGGGTAAAAAATTTAAACAAGATAATCCTATTTTAGCTGTTGCTGAAGATCTTGCACGAGAAGCAAAGGTACTTTGTTTTGATGAGTTTAGTGTAACAGATATTGCTGATGCTATGGTGTTGGGGCGGCTTATTTCTGCTTTGTTTGATAAAGGAATTTTCTTTATTGCGACTTCAAATGTGGCGCCGGATAACCTTTATTGTAACGGTTTAAATCGTGAACTCTTTTTGCCTTTTATTCAAGTTTTGAAAGCATATGTTCGTGTTGTTAATCTTGATGCAAAAACAGATTATCGTCTTGAAAAATCAAATCTACAGCCTGTGTATGTAGCACCTTTAGGAAAAAAAGCAGATGAATGCATGGATCAAGCATGGGCACTTGTATTGCAAGGACATAAGGAGATATCTGATGAGCTTTCTATAAAAGGGCGCCTTATTCCTATTCCGCGCGTTGGTGCAGGATGTGCACGCTTTGATTATGGAGATTTATGTGCAAAGCCTTTGGCAGCGGCTGAGTATTTGGTATTAGGGGAGCGTTATCATACGATTTTTATTGATAATGTACCGGTCATGGATGATACATGTCGCAATGAAACAAAACGGTTTATTTTGCTTATTGATATTCTTTATGAGCGCCACATACGGTTATTTATGTCGGCAGCGGCAGAGGTGGGGGATTTGTATAAAGGGAATGCACAGATTACGGAAACATTTGAATTTCAAAGAACACAGTCACGTCTTTTTGAAATGCAAAGCCACGATTATTTAAAACTTTGGGAAGAACATTTTCTTTTGAAGAAGAAGCATTGATTATACTTTTACCTTTACGTAAACTGTAAAAACAATAACTCTTTGAAATTAAAGAAACGTAATAATTCTGTTGTATTTTTTTTAAATTCACTTTATCGATACATCGTGATAATTTTCTAATAGTTGTTTCAGCGGAGGTTTGTTGTTTCTGTAAGGAGAAAAATTTGTAAATTTCATTTCTTTACTCCTTTTTATGATATTGTTTGAATATGGTTGAAGTCAAAAATATTCAGTATAGGGACGCTGATGGGTGTGCGCTGAATTATCTAAAAGTTAGGAAAAAATAAAATGGCACGAAAAAAAATAGCTCTCATTGGTTCAGGTATGATTGGTGGTACTTTAGCACATATTATTGGGCTTAAAGAACTTGGTGATGTTGTTTTATTTGATATTGCGGAAGGTGTGCCACAAGGTAAGGCTCTAGATATCGCCGAATCTTCTCCCGTCGACGGTTTTGATATCAGTTTAAAAGGTGCTAATGCTTATGAAGCAATTGAAGGATCTGATGTTGTTATTGTAACAGCAGGCGTTGCGCGAAAACCTGGTATGAGCCGGGATGATCTTTTGGGCATTAATTTAAAGGTGATGGAACAAGTTGGAGCTGGAATTAAAAAATACGCGTCTTCAGCATTTGTTATTTGTATTACCAATCCCCTTGATGCGATGGTGTGGGCATTGCAGAAATTTTCAGGTCTCCCTACACATAAAGTGGTTGGTATGGCTGGTGTTCTTGATTCAGCACGTTTTCGTCATTTCTTATCTGAGGAATTTAAGGTCTCTGTTAAAGATGTGACAGCGTTTGTTTTAGGAGGGCACGGTGATTCAATGGTTCCTCTCGTGCGTTATTCAACGGTTGGTGGTATTTCTTTGCCTGATCTTGTAAAGATGGGCTGGACGACACAGGAAAGAATTGATCAAATTATCCAGCGTACCCGTGATGGTGGTGCAGAAATTGTTGGTTTGTTAAAAACAGGTTCTGCTTATTATGCACCAGCAGCTTCTGCTGTTTCTATGGCTGAGGCCTATTTAAAGGACACTAAGCGTGTTGTGCCTGTTGCAGCTTATCTTTCAGGAGAATATGGGGTTAATGATACCTACGTTGGTGTTCCTGTTGTAATTGGTGCAGGTGGTGTTGAGCGAGTCATTGAAATTGATCTTGATAAAGAAGAAAGAGATGCTTTTGATCATTCAGTAAATGCAGTTAAAAAGCTTTGTGAAGCTTGTATTGCTCTTGTGCCTAGTCTCAAGTAAATTGAACAAGATTTAATTCATTAAAACTAAGTATTTAGAATATTAAAACTTTAGGATTAATAATGATCCATAAAAGAAAAGGACAAATGCATGAATATCCATGAGTATCAGGCCAAACGTCTGCTTCATGAATATGGAGCACCAATTGCAAATGGTGTCGCTGTTTATTCTATAGAGCAAGCTGAAAAATGGGCGGAAAAATTGCCCGGACCTCTCTATGTGGTTAAAAGTCAGATACACGCTGGTGGTCGTGGTAAGGGTAAGTTTAAAGAACTTGGTCCTGATGCAAAGGGTGGTGTTCGGCTTGCAAAATCTGTTGAAGAAGTTGTTGCAAATGTTCAAGAAATGCTTGGTAAAACTTTGGTAACCAAACAAACGGGTCCAGAGGGTAAGCAGGTCAATCGTCTTTACATTGAGGATGGTGCCGATATTGAAAGGGAGCTTTATCTTTCACTTTTGGTTGATCGTGGCGTTGGTCGAATTGCTTTTGTTGTTTCAACAGAAGGTGGAATGGATATTGAAACGGTTGCTGAAGAGACACCAGAAAAAATATTCACGCTTCCCATTGATGCTGTAGAGGGTGTTACTTCGGTTGATTGTGCAAGACTTTGTGATGCATTGAAACTACAAAGTAGTGCGCGAGAAGATGGTGAAAAGCTTTTTCCGATTCTCTATAAGGCATTTTGTGAAAAAGATATGAGCCTTTTAGAAATCAATCCGCTTATTGTGATGAAAGATGGTCGTTTACGTGTTCTTGATGCAAAAGTTTCTTTTGATAATAATGCTCTATTTCGTCATCCAGATATTTTAGAATTACGCGATCTTTCAGAAGAGGATCCAAAAGAAATTGAAGCATCAAAGCATGATCTTGCTTATGTTGCTCTTGAGGGTACAATTGGCTGCATGGTTAATGGTGCGGGTCTTGCTATGGCAACAATGGATATTATCAAACTCTATGGAGCTGAGCCTGCAAATTTTCTTGACGTTGGTGGTGGAGCGTCAAAAGAAAAGGTGACAGCTGCTTTTAAAATTATTACGGCCGATCCAAATGTTAAGGGCATTTTGGTTAACATTTTTGGTGGTATTATGCGTTGTGATGTCATTGCTGAAGGTGTGGTTGCTGCTGTTCGTGAGGTTGGTTTAAAGGTTCCCTTAGTTGTTCGTCTTGAAGGCACTAATGTTGAGCAGGGTAAAGCAATTATCAATGAAAGTGGTTTGAATGTTATTCCTGCTGATGATTTAGATGATGCTGCTCAAAAAATTGTTGCAGCCGTGAAGGGAGCTTAAGCTATGTCGATTCTTGTGAATAAAGAGACAAAAGTTCTAGTTCAAGGGCTTACAGGAAAAACAGGAACATTTCATACAGAACAGGCGCTTGCTTATCATGGTACGCAAATGGTTGGGGGTGTTAATCCTAAAAAGGGTGGAGAAACATGGGAAGGTTCAAAAGGCGAAACTCTTCCTATCTTTGCTAATGTTGCAGAAGCAAAGGAAAAAACAGGCGCGGATGCTTCTGTTATTTATGTTCCGCCTGCAGGGGCTGCGGCAGCTATTATAGAGGCTATTGAAGCTGAAGTTCGTTTAATTATCTGTATTACGGAAGGTATTCCCGTTATGGATATGGTTAAAGTGAAGGCGCGGTTAGAAAACTCAAAGTCTCGTCTTATTGGTCCTAATTGTCCTGGTATTCTTACACCAAATGAATGTAAAATTGGTATTATGCCTGGTTCTATTTTTAGAAAAGGTTCTGTTGGGGTTGTTTCGAGGTCGGGAACTTTAACTTATGAAGCCGTTTTTCAAACGAGTCAGGAAGGTCTCGGGCAAACAACTGCGATAGGGATTGGTGGCGACCCTGTTAAGGGCACTGAATTTATTGATGTGTTGGAAATGTTTTTAGCGGATGATGAAACTCAGTCTATTGTTATGATTGGGGAGATTGGTGGTTCTGCTGAAGAAGAAGCAGCACAGTTTCTGCAAGATGAAGCAAAAAAAGGTCGTAAAAAACCAGTTGTTGGCTTTATTGCTGGCCGTACAGCTCCTCCAGGACGTACAATGGGACATGCTGGTGCTGTTATTTCTGGTGGTAAAGGTGGAGCAGAAGATAAAATTGCGGCAATGGAATCAGCAGGGATTCGAGTGTCTCCTTCACCATCACAGATAGGTAAGACTTTGATGTCAGTTTTGAAGGGCTAAAAGAAAATTTCATCTGAATAAGAAAAAGTTCTTAGATTCAGGTGAAAAAACTTGAGTATAAAAAGGTAAAACTTTTTTGAATGTTTGAATCATTGCTTGTTTTGTAAGCATTTAAAGGTCGAAAAGAGATATAAGGAGACGGAATAGATGTTCCGGAGAGGTATATGGCAAGGCAGGACGAAATAAATAGCCTTTTTGCACAGACATCATTTCTTTATGGTGGCAATGCGGATTATATAGATCAACTTTATGCTCAATATGAAAAAGATCCTACCAGTGTTGATTCGCAGTGGCGTGCTTTTTTTGAAGGACTTCATGATAATAAAGAAGATGTTCTCAGAAATGCTGAAGGGGCAACATGGCAAAGTGATCATTGGCCAGTAAAGGCAAATGGAGAATTGGTTTCTGCTCTTGATGGTGATTGGTCTTCTCTTGAAAAATATCTTGGTGATAAATTAAAGGAAAAAGCAATAACAGGTGCTGCACAAAAGGGAAAAACTTCCAGTGAGCAAGATGTTATTCGTGCAACACGTGATTCCGTTCATGCAATTATGATGATTCGTGCTTTTCGAGCACGGGGGCATCTTCGGGCAAAGCTTGACCCTCTTCAATTGGCCGAAAAACAAGAAGATTATAAGGAACTTTCTCCAGAAGCTTATGGTTTTACTCCAGCTGATTATGAGCGTCCCATTTTTATTGATAATGTTTTAGGGTTGGAATATGCAACTATTCCACAAATGCTTGAAATTCTCAACCGTACTTATTGTTCAACAATCGGTGTGGAATATATGCATGTTTCTGATCCGGTTCAGAAAGCATGGCTTCAAGAACGCATTGAAGGGCGAGATGAAAAAATTTCTTTCACACAACAAGACAAGAAAGCTATCCTTAATAAGCTTATTCAGGCGGAAGGTTTCGAACAGTTTTTAGACACTAAATATAAAGGTACAAAGCGTTTTGGACTCGATGGTGGTGAAGCGCTGATTCCCGCTCTTGAACAGATTATCAAATGTGGTAGTGCTTTAGGGGTGCAGGAAGTTATTTTAGGAATGGCACATCGTGGTCGTTTAAATGTTCTTTCACAAGTTCTTGCCAAGCCGCATAGGGCTATTTTTCATGAGTTCAAAGGGGGATCTTATAAGCCTGATGATGTGGAGGGATCCGGTGATGTCAAATATCATTTGGGAACTTCAGCTGATCTTGAATTTGATGGTAAAAAAGTTCATTTATCGCTGTTGGCCAATCCATCTCATCTTGAGATTGTTGATCCGGTTGTTATAGGAAAAGCACGTGCTAAACAAGATCAACTTATGGGACCTGCACATACTGATTTACTCTCATTAAGTGAGCGTTCAAAAGTGATGCCACTGCTTATTCATGGTGATGCTGCTTTTGCAGGACAAGGCGTTATCCAAGAAACTTTTGGTCTTTCAGGTCTTAAAGGTTATCGTGTTGCAGGCTCACTTCATGTGATTATCAATAATCAGATTGGTTTTACAACATCTCCGCGTTTTTCACGTTCTTCGCCTTATCCATCAGATGTTGCAAAAATGATTGATGCACCAATTTTCCATGTGAATGGTGATGATCCTGAGGCAGTTGTTTTTGTTGCAAAAATAGCAACAGAGTTTCGCCAAATTTTCCATAAACCAGTGGTTATTGATATGTTTTGTTATCGCCGTTATGGGCATAATGAAGGTGATGAGCCTTCCTTTACGCAGCCACTTATGTACAAGGCAATTCGTAATCATAAAACAACACTTCAACTTTATAGTGACCAATTGGTAGCAGAAGGGGTGATTTCTCTAGAAGAGATTGAGCAACAAAAAAAATTATGGCGCGATAAGCTTGAAGGTGAATTTGAAGCAAGTGCTTCTTATAAGCCTAATAAGGCTGATTGGCTTGATGGAAGCTGGACGGGACTCAAAGCTTTTAGTAGTTCTGATGAGCAACATTCTAGAACAACCGGTGTTGAATTAAAAATTTTAAAGGAAATTGGTCAAAAAATTGTCGAAATTCCGGCAGATTTTCACGTTCACAAAACCATTCAACGTTTTTTAAATAATCGTGCTAAAATTTTTGAAACCGGTGAGGGTGTTGACTGGGCAACCGCTGAAGCTCTAGCTTTTGGTTCGCTTTGTTTGGAAGGAGCACCGGTTCGTCTTTCCGGTGAGGATGTTGAACGGGGAACTTTTTCGCAACGTCATTCAGTTCTTTATGACCAAGAAAATGAGGCGCGTTATATTCCTTTGAATCATTTACAAAAGGGGCAAGCGCTTTATGAAGTTGTTAATTCTATGCTTTCTGAAGAAGCTGTTCTTGGTTTTGAATATGGATATTCTCTTGCTGAACCACGTGGTTTAACGCTTTGGGAAGCGCAATTTGGTGATTTCTCCAATGGTGCACAGGTCATTTTTGACCAATTTATTTCTTCTGCGGAGCGTAAGTGGCTTCGTATGTCTGGTCTTGTGTGTTTATTGCCTCATGGTTTTGAAGGGCAAGGGCCGGAGCATTCTTCTGCACGTTTAGAACGGTTTCTTCAACTTTGTGCGGAAGATAATATGCAGGTTGCTAATTGTACAACCCCTGCAAATTATTTTCATATTTTGCGTCGACAAATTAAGCGTGATTTCCGTAAGCCATTGATTTTGATGACACCGAAATCACTTTTACGTCATAAGCGAGCTGTTTCTCTTCTCAATGAAATGGGGCCAGAAACAAGTTTCTGTCGTGTTTTGCTTGATGATGCAGAATGTCTCAAAGATTCTGTCATTAAGTTGCAAAAAGATAATAAAATTCGCCGTGTCGTTCTTTGTACTGGTAAGGTTTATTACGACCTTTATGAAGAACGTGAAAAAAAGGGTATTGATGATGTTTACCTCCTTCGTGTTGAACAACTTTATCCTTTCCCTGCTAAAGTTTTGGTGAATGTGTTGTCGCGCTTTTTGCAGGCGGAAGTTTTTTGGTGCCAAGAGGAACCAAAAAACATGGGGGCTTGGTCATTTATTGAGCCTTATTTGGAATGGGTTTTGACGCATATTAATGCGCAATATTCACGTGCTCGTTATGCAGGACGTCCTGCGAGTGCGTCACCGGCCTCTGGGTTAATGGTGAAACACCTTGAACAACTGGCTGCGTTTCTTAAAGACGCGTTAGGTTCTTAATTTATTACTACTCTGATGTATGGAAAAATATTATGACTACTGAAATTCGTGTTCCTACTTTGGGCGAATCGGTTACCGAAGCAACGATTGGCAAATGGTTTAAAAAACTTGGCGAAGCTGTCGCTATGGATGAGCCTTTGGTTGAATTAGAAACTGATAAGGTAACCGTTGAAGTTCCTTCTCCTGTTGCGGGAAAATTATCTGAAATCATTGCAAAAGAAGGCGATACGGTTGAAGTAAATGCTCTTTTAGGAGTGGTGGAAGCTGGAGAAGCTGGTGTCTCCCAATCATCTTCACCTTCTGCTACACTTGTTCCAGCAGCTTCATCTGAATCGGAGAAGCCTGCTTCGAGCAGTACAATGCCTCCTTCTCCTTCAGCAGCAAAATTGATGGCTGAAAATAATGTTGCAAAAAGCGATATTTCAGGTTCTGGAAAACGTGGACAAATTCTTAAAGAAGATGTTCTTGGTGGATTAAAACAAAGTACAAATGCTCCTACACCCTCTTCTTCTGCGACGATTTCTTCGGCAACTCCTGTTCAAGAAACACGTGAAGAGCGGGTTCGTATGACGAAATTGCGTCAAACAATTGCTCGCCGTCTTAAAGATGCACAAAATATAGCAGCAATGTTAACCACATTTAATGAGGTTGATATGTCAGCGGTGATGGATTTGCGCAAGCGTTATAAGGATCTTTTTGAAAAGAAACATGGTGTTAAACTTGGTTTTATGGGTTTTTTTACCAAGGCTGTTTGTCATGCATTAAAAGAACTTCCCGCTGTTAATGCCGAGATTGATGGGACAGATATTGTTTACAAAAACTATGTCAATGTCGGAATTGCTGTTGGAACGGATAAAGGGCTTGTTGTTCCAGTGGTGCGAGATGCAGATCAAATGTCATTGGCAGAGATTGAAAAAGAGATTGGGCGTTTGGGGCGTCTTGCGCGTGATGGAAAATTAGCCGTTTCTGATATGCAGGGCGGAACTTTTACCATTACCAATGGTGGTGTGTATGGATCGTTGATGTCAACACCGATTTTGAATGCACCACAATCTGGTATTTTGGGAATGCATGCGATTAAAGAGCGAGCAATGGTTGTTGAGGGCCAAGTTGTGATCCGCCCCATGATGTATTTAGCGCTTTCTTACGATCACCGTATTGTGGATGGGCAAGAAGCTGTAACTTTCCTTGTACGTGTTAAGGAAAGCTTAGAGGATCCGGAACGCCTTGTTCTTGATTTGTAAAATACAGTTTTCAGGATGAAAGGAGAAACGGATGTCTTATGATGTGGCTGTGATCGGAGCAGGTCCAGGAGGTTATGTAGCAGCAATAAAGGCTGCACAACTGGGGCTTAAAGTAGCGATTATTGAAAAGCGTACAACATTAGGAGGAACATGTCTCAATGTTGGTTGTATTCCTTCTAAAGCATTGTTGCATGCTTCAGAAGTGTTTTCTGAAACCCAGCATGGTTTTGAAACGCTTGGTATTTCTATTGGTAAATCTAAGCTTAATCTTGAACAAATGATGGTTCATAAGAAAGCTGTGGTGACAGCCAATACAAGTGGTGTTTCTTTTTTGATGAAAAAAAATAAAGTTGATACTTTTTTTGGGACAGCCAAAATTTTGAGTGCGGGTCATGTGGAGGTTGTTGCCAGAGATGGTAATAAACAAACAATTGAAACAAAAAATATTATTATTGCTACCGGTTCAGAGAGTTCAGGCATTCCAGGGGTGAATGTTGAAATTGATGAAAAGACTATTGTTTCTTCTACGGGAGCTCTTTCACTTGAAAAAGTACCAGAGCATATGATTGTAGTGGGTGCTGGTGTTATTGGTTCAGAACTTGGATCAGTTTGGAGCCGTTTAGGTGCTAAAGTTACCATTATTGAGTATCTTAATAAAATTTTGGGCTCAATGGATGGTGAAGTTTCACGGCAATTTCAGAAATTAATGGAAAAACAGGGGATAGAATATAAAACGGGAACAAAAGTAACAGCTGTTACACAATCCGGCTCAACTGCTCAGGTGACTTTTGAAGCCGTCAAAGGTGGCGCAGCTGAAACTTTAGAGGCTGATGTTGTGCTTATTGCTACTGGACGTTCTCCGTATACGGAGGGGCTTGGCTTACAAGAGGCTGGTGTTCAGTTAGATGAACGCGGATTTATTGCAATTGATGCTCATTGGCAGACGAATGTTCCAGGAATTTATGCGATTGGTGATGTCGTAAAAGGGCCAATGTTAGCGCATAAAGCAGAGGAAGAAGGCGTTGCTGTGGCAGAAATTTTGGCAGGTCAAAAAGGGCATGTTAATTTTGATGTCATTCCTAGTGTTGTTTATACGCAGCCGGAAATTGCGAGTGTAGGAAGGACAGAAGAAGAGCTAAAAACTGCTGGTATTGAATATAATGTTGGCAAATTTCCTTTTATGGCTAATGGTCGTGCACGTGCAATGCAAAAGAGTGATGGGTTCGTTAAAATCCTTTCTGATAAAAAAACAGATCGGGTATTAGGGGGGCATATTCTTGGATTTGGTGCTGGTGAAATGATCCATGAAATTGCAGTTTTAATGGAATTTGGTGGTTCATCAGAAGATCTGGGGCGTTGTTGCCACGCACATCCTACTTTATCAGAAGCCGTGCGTGAGGCAGCTTTGGCAACATTTGCTAAACCACTTCATATTTAAAAAGCTTTTAAAAAGTACATTTTAAAAGGCATAGGAGGCAGAAAATATTTGTGAAGCATACAACAACATTTTAAAACTTTAAAAAGGAATACAACCAATTATATTGAAATATTCCGTTTGTTGTATGCTTTTCGATAATTACTGTTTTAAAATTCAGTTGTGTAGTTTTTATTGATTATCCTGTTGTGCATTATCGTTTAGAGCGGTGGTGTTTGTTTGGTTTATGTAAAGTTTTACATATGGGGTGGTTTTTTATACTATTATAAAATATTTAGGATAGGGTTCTGAGCCTATTTGCGTGCTTTGTTTTAAGAACACATCTCTCAAAATGCGCAAACCTACTTCACGATGGTGCTCGTGAATGGTATAGCTGTAAAGTTCCTCTTGAAATATATAAAATTCATTCAAATTGTTATAAGACCTATTTGTGCATCATCATCTTTATGTTTAGTAAACGTATACGCTGACGTTATAATGCACTTTTTCAGTTCTCAATATTGCTAAAGCTCTTTATTATTTGAGAGTTTTTATAAGAGAATATTACAGTTTTCAGCGTTATTAATCAAGTTGAAAATGATATTTATTGTTATAAATCAATGTTTTATATATGAAAATGAATCATGTGAAGAGGGAAGCCAAGAGGAATTCGCTCAAAGAAATTTAATTGTTTAATGATTGGAGTGGGTTAAGGATCTTTGTCATTTAAGATAAAGAGGGGAGGGATTGAATATTCTACAAAATACCACTCTTTTTTAAAAGAGCGGTATTTTTATATCTTTTCTTTATCACACTATCTTTTTGATGATAATGACAAGTTATACAGTGTGATTAAATTAGTTTTTGCTTCTCTGTTTTTCTTGATCATTGCTTGTTATGTCTTAGAAAGATGATATGTCTCTTCTTTAAGGTTGTTAAGAAATCGTAATGTTGCCAAAATATAACGAATAGCTAAAATTTTTTTGAAAACCATAATTACATGAGAATATTAAGTTTGTTTTCATTGGGCAGTTTTCTGATAACTTAAAAAATCAAGCATATGCTTTCTATAGGTATAAATTTAAAATTCTAATTTTTTATCCTCTTGTTGTTCTCTTATAAAAGTGGGAAGCCCCATACGATCAAGATATTTAAGGAAAGGGCGGGGTGGTAATTCCTCTACATTGACCATAGTCTTAACATCCCATTCGCCTGTAGCAATGAGAAGGGCTGTAGCAGCGGCTGGTACGCCAGCGGTATAGGAAATGCCTTGTGCTCCAGTTTCATGAAAAGCTTGTTTGTGATCGGCTATATTATAGATAAAAATTTCTCGCAGGTGCCCATCTTTTTCGCCTTTAATAAGATCTCCGATACAGGTTTTTCCTGTGTAGTCTGGGGCGAGAGAGGAAGGGTCGGGTAAGACGGCTTTCACGACTTTCAAGGGCACGACTTCTTGACCTTCTGCCGTTTTAATCGGTTGTTCGGATAAGAGTCCGAGGTTTTTTAGAACCGTAAAAACAGTGATATAACGTTCACCAAATCCCATCCAGAAACGGACATTCTCCACATCGAGATTTTTTGATAATGAATGAATTTCATCATGTCCCGTCATATAGGCTTTTTGTTTTCCAACAACGGGAAGATCCCATTCATGGCTGACTTCAAACATTTTATTGGAAGTCCATTTTTTATTTTGCCATGACCATACTTGTCCTGTAAACTCACGGAAGTTAATTTCTGGATCAAAATTTGTAGCAAACCAACGCCCATGATTTCCGGCATTAATATCAATAATATCAATATCTGTGATTTTATCAAAATAATTATCACGCGCTAATGCTGCGTAAGCATTCACTACACCTGGGTCAAAACCTGCTCCTAAAATAGCGGTTATACCAGCTTTTTCACATTCTTGACGCCGAGGCCATTCATAATTGCCATACCAAGGAGGTGTTTCACAGATTTTCAACGGGTCTTCATGAATCGCTGTATCGATATAAGCGCATTTGGTTTCAATACAAGCTGAAAGAACAGACATATTAAGAAAGGCAGAACCAACATTAATGACAATTTCGCATTTGGTCTTTTGGATGAGCTTTATAGTTTCTTCTACATTCATGGCATTGAGCGAATGGCTTTTGAGAACACCCTGTTCTTTCATTGTGTTTTTTTCTTTAATGGAAGCAATGATGGCTTCACATTTTTTGAGTGTTCGTGAAGCAATGTGAATTTCACCAAAAATATCGTTGTTTTGAGCACATTTGTGTGCAACAACTTGTGCAACACCTCCAGCACCAATAATGAGAACATTTTTTTTCATTGTAGGTTCATCTCCTTTTTAATACTGTTGTATGACGTTTTTATGGTTGATCTTTATGAAAGGCTTTTCTGATAGTCGTTATAGCTGAATTGGCGTTGAAGTGTTAGTGTACCATCGCATTCTTTGAGAACAATAGCAGGCATTGTAACGCCATTAAACCAGTTTTTCTTGACCATTGTATAACCTGCTGCATCCTGAAAAGACAGCCGATCGCCTATTTTAAGAGGTTGTTGAAATTGAAATGTTCCAAAAATATCACCAGCAAGACAAGATTTTCCACAAACCATGATTTCATGGGGACCTTGATTGGGTTCTAATTTGGCATTTTCACGATAAATGAGAAGATCAAGCATATGTGCTTCAATTGAGCTGTCAACGATGGCAAGATTCTTTTCATTATACAATGTGTCAAGAACACTGACTTCTAATGTGGTGCTTTTGGTGATAGCAGCTTCTCCTGGTTCTAGAAAAATAGTAACACCATGGGTTTTAGAAAATTGTTTTAAACGTTTTGCGAAAGATTCTAAAGGATAATTTTCAGCGGTAAAATGGATTCCGCCACCAAGGCTTATCCAGTCAACAGCAGAAAAAAGTTCTGCAAATTTTTCTTCCATGTGATTCAGCATTTGATTAAAAAGATTAAAATCAGCATTTTCGCAATTGTTGTGGATCATTAGGCCATTGATGAGGGGTAGAACTTCTTTTATAGCGCTTTGATTGGTTTCGCCTAAGCGGCTAAAAGGGCGGGAGGGATTGGCAAGATCAAAATTGGATGCGCTGATTCCTGGATTTAACCTCAAACCCCGTTGGATGGTTTTGCTAGCTTTAGAAAAACGTTGAAGTTGTTGGATTGAGTTAAAGATAATTTTGTCTGCATAGCCACAGGCTTCATCAATTTCATGATCGGCCCAAGCAACCGAATAAGCATGTGTTTCTTTGCCAAATTTTTCTCTTCCTAAACGCAGCTCATAAAGGGATGATGATGTGGTTCCATCCATGAACTCAGACATTAAATCAAAAACACTCCATGTGGCAAAACATTTCAAAGCAAGTAAAATTTTAGCTCCAGACATTTCCCGTAAACGAGAAATTGTTTGCATGTTTTTGATGAGTTTCGATTTGTCTATAAGATAGTAGGGGGTTTTTATCATCATTTATTCATTCTTTTTTGAAGGATCTTATTACCAAGATCAACGTTTAGTACAAAGAGTAACAGAATGTCTCAAGAAAAAAGAGTCTTAAGAAAAGAATCTGTTTCTGTCTAGCAAGAGAAAGGCTTTCTGTAATTACTGTTGTTTATTATTTTGAGTTTTGCGTTATGAGTATGAAAAAAAAATTATATTATGCTTTAGCTTTTGTATTGGTTAGCAGTTTTTTCATTATAACAACTACTCTTGTTAATTGGGGGAAAAATAGGAGTTATGCTAAAGCCAAACTGGTTACTCAGACTTCTGTCCAAGATAGTTCGGTGCCTTTGATTTTTACGGGGCGTAGAGAACTTAATGGTTTTAAAGGTTATCGTCATTATCGGCGTGGTTATCGTAAATATAGTGATAATTGGTGGTATCCTGAAGTGGCATTTGTTACATCACGGCACTTAAGCACAAAAGGCGCATCATTAAAAGTTGTACCAGATGCTAAAAAAGTGTTTTTAACGTCTTCTTCGGAAAAATTAGAAAAAAAAGAGCCATGGATGCTTAAACAACATATTGAATCTTGCCGTGCGCGTTATCGCTCTTATAATAAAAATGATAATAGTTTTCAGCCTTTTCACGGGGGGCGTAAACAGTGTTTATCACGCTTTTTAAAAGGATAGAAATTATTAAATAAATTTTTAATTGCTTCTTGTCGTGGGCGTTATTGTTCTTACAATAAAGAGAGAACTTGCGTGGTGCGTAGCATTTTCATGCAAGCGTTTTTTTTGAAAAATTTAAATACTTTTAAGTTTTATTAAATCTTATTATCATTAAGTGTGGAATGGGGGGAGGATATAAGTTTTTGTTTTGTCGATGACAAAATATTAAGGACAGGATGGAGTTGAAAGAATGACAACACGGGAAGCAATGTTGATATTGCTCGTTTTGCTTCCCTTTGGTGGAAGTGCTGTCATTGGCTTTTTTCGCTCGACAGCAAAAAATAATGAAGCATGGTTTGCTGGGATTGTTGCACTTTTCTGTCTTATTTTTACAATAATGCTTTATCCAGAAGTTTGCGAAAACCACATAGTGCGTTTAGATATTTCTTGGCTTCCAGAATGTGGGAGCGATTTGATTCTCCGTATAGATGGTTTGTCGTGGCTTTTTTGCTTGCTCATTACAGGAATTGGGCTGCTTGTTGTCATTTATTCACGTTATTACATGGATCCAGCAGATTCTGTACCGCGATTTTTTTCCTTTTTTTTGGCCTTTATGGGATCAATGACGGGAATAGTCTTATCAGGCAATCTCGTCTTTTTGGTTATTTTTTGGGAACTCACCAGCATTTTTTCTTTTTTGTTGATCGGCTATTGGTACCATAATGCAAGTGCGCGTGAGGGTGCGCGTATGGCTCTAACGATCACAGGTTTTGGCGGTTTTGCTCTTTTTATTGGGGTTTTATTGATTGGGTATATTGTTGGCAGTTTTGATTTGGATAAGGTGCTTCAGTCTGGAGATATGATTCGGTCAAGTTCTCTTTATAGTCCTGTCCTTATTTGTATTTTATTGGGGGGATTAACAAAAAGTGCGCAGTTTCCCTTTCATTTTTGGCTGCCCAATGCGATGGCTGCTCCAACCCCCGTATCGGCTTATTTGCATTCAGCAACCATGGTAAAAGCGGGATTGTTTTTACTTGTTCGTTTATGGCCTGTGCTTTCTGGGACAGAATCTTGGTTTTGGCTAGTTGGCTTTTCAGGACTCTCGACATTGCTTCTTGGTGCTTATTTTTCCATGTTTCAGCAAGACTTGAAAGGACTGCTTGCTTACTCGACTATTAGTCATCTTGGATTGATTACCACGCTTTTAAGCCTTGGTAGTCCACTTGCTTGTGTTGCAGCGATCTTCCATATGGCCAATCATGCTACTTTTAAAGCTTCTTTATTTATGGCTGCTGGTATTATTGATCACGAGACGGGAACACGTGATATGCGTAAATTGTCAGGGCTTTATCGCTCTATGCCTATTACAGCAACTCTCGCTTTAGTTGCAAGTGCAGCGATGGCTGGAGTTCCCTTGTTGAATGGTTTTTTATCGAAAGAGATGTTTTTTGCTGAAGCTGTTGAAACGCATATGGAATCATGGCTCGATTGGATTGCACCTTATGTAGCAACGCTGGCTAGTTTGTTTAGTGTAACCTATTCTATACGCTTTATTCATGGCGTTTTTTTGGGTCCAAAACCTGTCAATTTACCCAAAACTCCCCATGAACCACCGCATTTCATGCGTTTACCAATGGAGCTTTTGGTGTTTATTTGTTTAGCCGTTGGTATTTTTCCTAATTTAACTATAGGACCTATTTTAGATAACGCGGTCGTGTCTGTTTTAGGATCAATGACAATCCCTTATAGTTTAGCCGTTTGGCATGGGTTGAATACTCCATTAGTGATGAGTTTTGTTGCGTTATTAGGAGGCGGATTGCTCTACGCTGTCGGGCACCGTTATTTTTTATCCTGTGATGATGGAGCACCTTTTTTTCGTCACTTAAATGGACCGCGTATTTTTGAACGTATTCTCGTGATTATTTCTTGGAAATGGGCACGTGCGGTGGAATCTATTTTATCAACACGCCGTTTGCAGATACAGTTGCACTGGATTTTTTGGGTGTGTTTTGCATTTGTTGGTCTTTTACTTTGGTGCGATGGTTTCATTTCAGCGGGGGCGTTACCGCTTTTTCCAGTTGATATTCCTTTTCTTGCTCTTTGGTTAGTCGGCGGATTATGTGCGCTTTTAGTTGCTTGGCAAGCAAAGTTTCATCGTCTTGCATCACTCATGTTGTCGGGGGGAGCTGGTTTGATGACTTGTGCAACCTTTTTATGGCTTTCTGCTCCTGATTTAGCAATAACACAATTAGTTGTTGAGGTTGTTACAGTCGTCTTATTATTGCTTGGTTTACGGTGGTTGCCTAAACGTTTGCATAATCCTACACCAACGCCTGTTCGTTTTTTCGTGCGCTTGCGTCGTATCCGTGATTTCATCATAGCCCTTGTGGGAGGTGCTGGTGTAGCATGGCTCTCTTTTGCAGTGATGACACGTCCTCAAGGTACGACGATTTCTGATTTTTTTCTCACCAAGGCTTACTCTGATGCTGGTGGTCGCAATGTTGTGAATGTGTTGTTGGTTGATTTCCGTGGTTTTGATACTATGGGAGAAATTGTCGTTTTGGGTGTTGTTTCTCTCACTGTTTTTGCCCTTTTACGGCGGTTTCGTCCTGCCCCTGAAAGTATTGATGCACCTTTTCAACAACGTGTTCAAAAAGCCTTTGATATGGCACAGCCTAATCGAAATGTGGGAGATACAGTTTTGAATTATTTAGCTGTTCCTGCTGTTATTATGGGTTGGCTCTTTCCGATTATTATCGCTTTTGCTGTTTATTTATTCATGCGAGGGCATGATCTGCCAGGAGGTGGATTTGTTGGTGGTATTACTTTGGCGATAGGATTTATTTTACAATATCTTGCACGCGATATTCGGTGGGTGGAAACGCATTTGAGAGTTTTACCTTTGCGTTGGATGGGCTTTGGCTTATTGTTGTCAGTCGTAACGGGGATGGGCTCTTGGTTTTTTGGATATCCTTTTTTAACATCCTTTTTTCGATATATTCATTTTCCGTTAATTGGAAAAGTTCCCATGGCATCTGCTTTTTTGTTTGATTTTGGTGTGCTTTCTCTTGTGTTAGGAGCAACTGTTCTCATTTTAATTGCACTTGCACACCAGTCAATTCGGAGTTACCGAATCGGGAAGAAACCTGTTTTGAAAGAGAAGGAAAATTAATGGAAATTGTTCTTTCTTTAGGTATTGGTATTCTTGTTGGATCAGGAATTTGGCTTATTTTACGTCCACGCACTTTTCAAGTCATTCTTGGTTTGTCTTTGATTTCCTATGGTGTCAATCTTTTTATGTTTTCAATGAGTAGACCGCGTAGTAATGCTGCGCCAATTGTTGATCCTACTGCTGTTATTAATCCAGCTAATTATGTCGATCCTCTCCCTCAAGCTTTAGTTTTAACTGCGATTGTGATTGGTTTTGCAACGACAGCTTTATTTTTAGTTATTCTCTTGGTTTCACGCGGTTTAACGGGTTCAGATCACGTTGATGGACGTGAGGTGCAGTGATGGAAGTAGGGGTGCATCATCTCCTTATTTTGCCTATTCTTTTGCCGTTAATCACTGGAGCTGCTCTACTTTTCTATGATGAACGGCGTTCGAAATTTAAATCATTGATTAGTCTTTTTTCGGCGGGATTGTCGGTCGTTATTGCTGTTTTATTAATTATACGTACTCTTGAAATAGCGCCGGCTTGTGATGTTTATCGGCTTGGCAATTGGCCCTCTTCCTTCGGAATTGTTTTGGTCCTTGATCGTTTAAGCGCCATGATGCTTTTACTTTCAAGCTTGTTGGTGACTAGCGTACTGGTTTTTGCGCGGGCTTATTGGTACAAAGCGGGTTCTCATTTTCAGTCACTGATGCAATTTTTTATGGTGGGGATAAATGGCGCTTTTTTGACCGGTGATTTATTTAATTTATTTGTATTTTTTGAAGTTATGTTAACGGCTTCCTATGGGCTTGCTTTGCATGGTTCTGGTCAGGCACGCGTACGCGCAGGGTTGCATTATGTCGTGGTTAATCTTGTTGCTTCATTACTTTTTTTAGTTGGTACAGCACTCATTTATGGAGTCGCTGGTACTCTTAATATGGCCGATTTGGCTGTTAAAATAAAATATATATCTTCTACAGATATTGTTTTGTTCGAAATAGGTGTTGCACTTCTAGGTATTGCTTTTTTGCTTAAGGCTGGTATGTGGCCGCTTAATTTTTGGTTGGTGCCAACTTATAGTGCAGCAGTAGCGCCTGTTGGAGCTTCTTTTGCGCTTTTGAGCAAGGTGGGTATTTATATTATTTTACGTTTAACGCTGCTGTGGTTTGGTCCTGAAAGTGAATATTTTAACCATTTTGGTCATACCGTTTTGTTTTATGGTGGGTTGGCCACTATGATTTTTGGTTTTATTGGGGTATTGGCGAGTCAAGTTTTAGTGCGTTTGGTAGCTTATAGTGTTCTTGTCTCTTCTGGTACATTGTTGGCAGCAATAGGGATCGGCAATGCAGCACTGACAGCAGGTGCTCTTTTTTATATTGTTTCTTCAACTTTAGCACTGGGAGCTTTTTTTCTTTTGGTAGAGTTGGTTGAACGCTGTCAAGATGTGGCTGCTAATGTTCTGGCTGTCACAATGGAGGTTTATGGTGATGATGAAGAGGAGGAAGAAGATGAAGTTGGCACATATTTCCCTGTAACCTTGGCAATTCTTGGGGCTTGTTTTGGTATTTGTGCCATTTTGATTATTGGATTGCCACCTTTTTCTGGTTTTGTTGCTAAACTTATGATGTTCATGGCAGTTTTAAACCATAGTAGAGAGGATTTTTTTGCCTCTCTTCCGGTTTATCACGATTGGCTTTTTGTGGTTTTTGTTACCCTCTCTGGTTTTGCAGCTTTGATTGCACTGACACGAACGGGGATTCGAACTTTTTGGGTTTCTCTTGAAGGTCGCGTTCCCCGTGTGCAGGTGATAGAATTTGCACCTATTGCTGTTCTTCTTGCTTTGTGTTTTCTTATAACAATTGTAGCCGGTCCTGTTAGTCATTATATGTCTGAAACTGCTAAGACTTTGTATGAACCTCAGAATTATATTGGGAGCGTTTTAACGGATTTTTCTCTCGAAAAGAGGGAGATGAATAAATGAATCGTTTTTGTCCTTCTCCTTTTTTCAGTGGTGTCATTGTCCTTATGTGGCTTATTTTAAATGGTTTTAGTTTAGGGCAATTGCTTTTAGCCATTATAACCGCTTTGTTTTGTGGTTGGATGATACGGCTCCTTGAACCGGAGAAGGTTGCTATTAAAAGTTGGAGTGCGGTTTTTCGTCTTATTTTTCGAGTCTTAATAGATTCTATATCCTCAAATATCTCGGTCGCTTGGTTTGTTTTAACAAAAAGGTCTCGAAAACAGCGATCTGGCTTTATTGTAGTGCCTCTTCTGCTTCATAATCGCACTGCTTTGGCTATTTTAGCGTGCATCCTTTCGGCAACTCCTGGAACGGCTTGGGTTGCCTATAATAGTAAAAAGGGTGAGCTTTTGCTCCATGTCTTAAATTTAAAAAAAGGATATAATTATCAACGATTGATAAAACAACGGTATGAGCAATTACTTTTGGAGATTTTCTTATGAGTATGGTGATCCTTTATTGGGGGCTTTTCTTTTCACAGTTTTTTTTAAGTTTGGCGGTGATCTTCGCATTGTTTCGGTTGATTCGTGGTCCACGGGCACAGGATAGAATTGTTGGTTTGGATGCTCTTTATATAACCACTGTTCTTTTGTTTCTTACATTCGATATCCGTTCAGGAACAACCATTTATTTTGTTGCTGCTCTCATTATTGGGTTGTTGGGGTGTGTATCAAGCATCGCTTTAGCGAAGTTTCTTATGCGGGGGGAGATTATTGAATGAAAGATGACGTATCGCTTGTGGTGGCTATTGCTATCACGGTTTTCTTAATATTAGGGTCTGGATTGACACTGATCGCAACGATAGGTTTGGTGCGTTTTTCCAGTTTTTATCAGCGTTTGCATATGCTTTCAGTATGTACGAGTTGGGGTGTTGGTAGCATTCTTATTTCTTCATTTCTTTATTCAATATTTGTGGACCATTATTTTGTTTTTCATGAAGTGTTGCTGATGTTTTTTTTGTTTTTAACAGCACCGGTAGCTTCTATGTTGCTCTCACATACAGCAGCTTATCGACATCATTCAGAAGAACAGTCAGAAAAACCGCTGGCTCTTTTATTAAACCAGACGGAGGAAAAGTTACCCACGTCAGAAGGAACATCAAGCGATGAGAGCCAGCGCGGTTCTTGAAATGTAAGAACCTTCCTTATTCTATGCTTTTTTCTTCTACACAGTGGATGGGCTTTTCTTCTTTTGGATCATCAATAAGATCGTAAAATATGGCTTCATTTTTAGTTATCCACCAAATGTATTGACCACCTACATATTTTCCTCCAGAAGCGGCAATTACATTAGAACCAATGATGCGCTTACCGTTCCATTTTAAATCAACAAGCGCAATATTGCCAGCATTATGATAAGTTGCCTCAACATGCTCTTTGCTTGTTCCCATATCGCATTGATAGGAGACGGTCTCTGTTGTTGGTTCTGGATCATCTGGTACTTCAATGACTAAAGAACTTGCTAATGCATTAATTGAACCTAGGAGGAACACACTTAAAGTAATGAAAAATTGTTTAGTAAAAGAAATTTTTTTCATAATATTTCCCGTGTTATTTAAAATAATAATGTTGACTCATCTTTACAGAGGATAGGTTTTTTTTCTTCTGGATCCTGAGAAAGGTCATAAAGCATGACTTCTTTGTTCTTCTCCCACCAGATATACTGAGCTCCTGCAAATTTTGCTCCTGTCGCCGCGATGACATTAGCAGCAATGACACGATCACCGTTCCATTTGAAATCAACCAACGAAATATTGTCAGCATTAAGATAGACTGCCTCAACGCGCTCTTTACCTGTTCCAGTATCACACTGGTAGGTAATGGTCTCTGTTTTTGGCTCTGGATTGTCTGGTACCTCAATGATAAAAGAACCAGCTAAGCTATTGTTTGAGCTGAAGATTGATAAACTTAAAGCGGTGAAAAATCCTAAAATATGTAAAGTTTTTTTCATGATGCTTCCCTATATTCCTATATTGCGCACAAAGAATAATTTGATTGATACGATGGTGTCTACGGCAGGATTCGAACCTGCGACCCCAGGATTCATACCACTTCGATTTTCACCGCCAGCTTTTCACGGCTGTTTGTGGTCTGGACTGTCTCTTCACCTTGAAGCTTTTGCTCTTTAGGTGCTGCCCGTTCAGTCTCTACACCTTTCTCTCATTTGAAGAGAGACTTGGCTCGGGATTGGCATATAGTCTCCCATGAAGCTTTCCCCGAATTTGAGCAGATTCACTTTGAGGATTTCTCCTCAAAATGCCCAATTTTTTTAGGAATCCTGTGCTCTATCCTACTGAGCTACGCAGACATCATCATACTTATTCCTTTAATAGAAGTATAAAAACGAATCAATTATATTCAATATGAATTAACGAATTTCTGCTAATTTTTGTTCCAGAAAAGTCAAAACTGCTTCCGGAGAGACATTTTTTGCAATAAATGATTGACCAAGTCCGCGTGTTAAGATGAAGGTCAAATTGTTTTGCGAAACTTTTTTATCTTGAGCAATGAGAGTTATTAAACTTTCAGCATCTGGTAACTTCCCTGGGATATCCTTTAATTGTGTAGGCAAACCTATAGATTTGAAGTGTGCTTCAATGCGTTGTGTAAGTGTGGGGTTTATCAAATTTAGTTGAGCAGAAAATTGATGCGCTAGAATCATTCCAATTGCTACAGCTTCACCGTGAATTAAACGCTTTGATTCATAAGCCGTTGCTGTTTCAAGCATGTGTCCAAATGTATGGCCGAGATTTAAGAGCGCGCGCTCTCCTGTTTCTTGTTCGTCACGTGCTACAATGGCAGCTTTAAATTGGCATGAGCGGACAATGGCTTCTGTTCGCATAGGGCCATTAGAAAAGACTTCTTGTCCATTTTTTTCAAGCCATTCAAAGAAATTAGGCTGGTTAATGAGTCCATATTTGACCATTTCTGCGTAACCAGCACGAAATTCGCGCGGTGGTAGGGTATCAAGAAGACATGTGTCAGCAATAACGCATTGCGGTTGATAAAAAGTACCAATAAGATTTTTACCATATTGGCTATTGATTCCAGTTTTTCCACCAACGGAGGAATCAATTTGTGCAAGAAGCGTTGTGGGCATTTGAATGAAGTTCATACCACGGCGGATTATACTTGCCGCAAATCCTGCTAGATCGCCAATGACACCACCGCCAAAAGCAATAACACAGTCGCCTCTTTCTAAACGCGCAGCAAGAATTTGATCGATGACAACTTGCAGGGTTGAAAATGATTTTGATTGTTCTCCTGCTTCTACAATAATAGGGACAGTATGAATTTTATTTTTTGTTAACTCTGCTTGTAATATCTCCAAATGAAGGGAAGCAACATTTGTATCTGTAACAAGTGCCAAGCGCGTTGGATGAGGATCTTTTTTGTTAAGAGCATGTTTAATCTGTGAAGCAGCTTGGGCAATCAGACTCGGACCAATGATGATATCATAACAGTGTTTGTCCAGTTTAACAGTGACGGTCTTTGTTTGCATGCTGATTTTCCCTATTGTTAATTTCTGTGTATAGGTAGTGCTCTACAGATCGTATAACATTTTGTGCTACGGTATGACGGCTTTCTTTATGACTGTTAATTGTTAAGTTTGCCTTTGCATAGATAGGATAACGCTGTTCCATGAGTTTTTGCATGGTTTCTTTAGGATTGGCTGTTTGAAGCAGGGGGCGTGTTGGGTGCTTTGAGACACGTTGCATGAGGATATCAAGATCGACTTTTAGCCATATGGATATACCATTTTGATGAATGGTTTTTCGGATATTTTCGTTTATGTAGGCACCACCACCTGTTGCTAAAACAAGGGGACTTTTTTTCATTAGGTTCAGAATAACACGCTGTTCAAGAGCACGAAATTCTGATTCACCATAAATTTCAAAGAGTTCAGTGATTGTCATTTGCGCAGCTTTTTCAATTTCTTGGTCAGAATCATAAAAGGGTAAACGGAGCATGGTGGCGACGCGTTTTCCGATCACTGATTTGCCTGCTCCCATAAGACCAACAAGGACAAGTGCTTTTTTATCAAGGGACGATAAGAGCTGATTCTTTATTTGTGTTATAGGGACGCGTTTTGGTCGATTGCTTTTCATAACTTTATTTCGGCATTTATCCATCTTAAAGTCAATTCCTGTTAATCTTTGTGAGGCATAATACGAGATAGAATATTTTTGGGTAGGTTATTATCTTATGCCAACATTGACCAGATTTTTGATGATTCTTTTCATTTTGCTTTCTGTTCTTTTCATTATAATGGGTGCTCTTGTGGTTTGGGTTGAACCAGTAACTGTGGATATGTACATCGATGTTCCCTTGGATTCATGGAATCTTTCTACGGAAGCGAATCAATGAAATGAAAAGTGGTGCTGTGATAGATCATTTTCTTGAGATGATGAGCGCGGAGAGAGGAGCTTCACCTCATACGCTTGCGGCTTATCAGCATGATTTGCAGTGGGCACAAGACGAATTGTCTTCACACTCTGTTTCGCTTTTTTCAGCACAAAAAGAAGATTTAATTGCCCTTTTGTCGCTTATGCATACTTTTGGTTTTGCAGCATCGTCACAAGCACGCCGTTTATCGACTTTGCGTCAGTTTTATCAATTCCTTTATGCTGAAGGGTTGAGAGCAGATGATCCCTCTCATGATATTGATGCACCTCGTCAGGGGCGCCCTTTGCCCAAAATCATGAGTGAAGATGCAGTGATAAAATTGCTTGATTTAGCACAGTTAGAAGTCAATCAAGCAGATTATGGGTCTAAGGATTATCTGCGTGCATTGCGTCTTCAGCTATTGAGTGAAATGCTTTATGCAACAGGATTACGTATTAGTGAATTGGTGAGTTTGCCTGTGCAGGCTGTTCGGGGGAAAGCATACAGCATTTTGGTTCGTGGTAAGGGCAAAAAAGAACGAATGGTGCTGTTATCAAAAAAAGCATATCAAGTTCTTTTGCAGTGGTTAAATTTACGTGATCAGGGAAAGGATGTCGCAAGTCCTTATCTTTTTCCTGCGAATTCCGAGACAGGATATATTGCTCGTCAAGTTGTTGCGCGGGAGTTGAAAAATCTCGCTAGAAGAGCAGGAATAGAAAGTAAACACTTTTCTCCCCATGTGTTGCGCCATGCTTTTGCTAGCCATCTTTTGCAAAATGGTGCTGATTTGCGTGCAGTTCAACATTTGTTAGGTCATTCTGATATTTCTACTACTCAGATTTATACCCATGTGTTGGAAGATGGACTTTATCGTTTAGTCAATGAGCATCATCCACTTGCCGATGAGCAAAAGGCTCGTTAAAGAAAAGGTGATGTTTTTGAAAAAGACTTTATAAAGCAAATTATAAGTGTATAAGTGACACTGAATGAGTTGGTACAAATGTATAATTATCTTGATTTTGAAAAACCAGTTGCTGATCTTGATGGGAAAATTCTTGAATTAAAAAAAATTTCTCAGGAAAAAGGCAGTCTTGATATGAGTGATGAGATTGCTCGTCTTGAAGCGCGATCTCAAACAGCATTGCGCGATATTTATAAAAAATTATCGCCATGGCAAAAAACACAAGTGGCTCGTCATCCTGATCGTCCCCATTTTATGGACTATTCTAAACGCCTATTGAGTGATGTTACGCCTTTGGCAGGAGATCGCAAGTTTGCTGAAGATGAGGCTATTCAAGCTGGGTTTGCACGTTTTAGGGGAGAAGCAGTTGCTTATATCGGTCAAGAGAAAGGTCACGATACACAAACACGTTTGCGCTATAATTTTGGTTCTGCACGCCCAGAAGGATATCGTAAAGCTGTACGTATTATGGAAATGGCTGACCGCTTTGGTTTGCCACTCCTCACTTTTATTGATACTGCAGGTGCTTATCCTGGGGTAAGCGCTGAAGAACGTGGGCAAGCGGAAGCAATTGCTCAATCAACAGCTGCAACTTTGCGTTTGAAAGTTCCTGTGGTTTCCGTTGTTATTGGAGAAGGCGGTTCTGGAGGGGCGATAGCAATTGCTGCAGCCAACAAAGTTTATATGTTGGAGCACGCGATTTACTCTGTTATTTCACCAGAAGGAGCAGCTTCTATCTTATGGCGTGATCCAGCTCGTGCAAAAGATGCTGCAATGAATATGCGTATTACCGCTCAAGACTTGTATCGCTTAAAGATTATTGATGGCATTATTTCGGAACCTTTAGGGGGGGCGCATCGTGGCAAAGAGATTGTCATTGATGCAACGGGTGATGTTATTTCAGAGGCGTTAAAAGCTATGGCTGGAAAAGATGGTGAAGCTCTTAAACAAGAGCGAAGGGAAAAATACCTTCAAATTGGTCGATCTCTAACATAGGTTATTTTTTGTGAGGGGATTGATTGGAGTTTTATTCGATGACATTTAGAAGATTCCTCGCTGTGTGTGTGTTGTTTTTAATGGGAATATTGACGGCATGTGGGGGAAGATTGCCAGCTTCTATTCGTGCCAAAGTTGAGCAGCCGTTGCCACAAGAAATCCAGAACAGAATGGCTTTATACGATATTGATCCTTATGCACCAATTGTAATGCGATTTTTCAAGGAAGAAAATCTTGCTGAAGTTTGGAAGCAATCTCGTTCAGGGCCTTTTATCTTGGTTGCTCGCTATGGCATTTGCAAATGGTCTGGTAAGCTTGGACCTAAATATAAAGAAGGAGATTTTCAGACACCAGAGGGGTTTTACACTATTAGCGCAAACCAAATGAATCCTTATTCAAAATATTATCTTTCTTTTAATATAGGATTTCCTAACCTTTATGATCAGGAAAATGGTCGTACAGGAAGCAATCTTATGGTGCATGGTTCTTGCTTTTCCGCAGGTTGTTATTCTATGAGTGATAAGAACATGGCTCAGATTTATGCGTTTGCACGGGATGCTTTTAAAGGAGGACAAAGAGAGTTTCAGTTGCAGGCTTTTCCTTTCCGCATGACCGAGGATAATATGTTACGTCATAGCAATGATCCTCATTATCAATTCTGGGTTATGCTTAAGAAAGGTTATGATTTTTTTGAAAAAAATCGTCAGCCTCCAACTGTTGAAGTTTATGGAAAACGTTACGTTTTTAATCGCGATATTGATAAAACTTCAGTTTCTCTAATGCAGTGAGTATTATTGTATCCTGCTGCACCCGTAAATACGATCACTTATAAATGGCGATACAGGATATGCAAAAACTTTACGCATAAGGTGTCTAAGTGAGTAGTTAATATTTTAAAGCGCAGAGTTTTTTCATAGAGCTTTGCGTAAGTAAATTAGATGAAGTGGAAAGCCAGGAGGAATTTTCTCAAAGAAGTTGGATTGTTTGCACATCGGTAGTGGTGTTAATCGTCGTTTTTAATAAAGAGTAAGTTAACATAAAATTCGCCTCTCTTTTTATTTCTTTCAAAGAGTTTTATTCTTTCATGCTGTAAAATATTGTCTTATCATGCTGTTATATAAGATACATTCACATATTTTAAAATCCGATATTGCCTCTGTCTGATTTTTGTTTTTTGCCTCAACAGGGATTTTGATTTCAATTAGCTGGAGTAAATATAGAGTTGAGCAGAATATTTTAGAACCAAGAATTTGTCCAATCGGTTTGTGAAATGAATCACATGAAGTGGTTTGCAGATGAAGCGCATTTAGAGAGAAAACAATCTGATTACAGATTGATGGATATTAAATTTTTCATCATAACAATTTGATTTATAATAATTTATCATTTTGCAATTTGAGTTGAGGGACTCAATATCATCAGATTCTTTTATCTTAAAATCTGTTTATGATGAATTAATCGAAACCATTTTTTGCACGTCATAAAATTGAATTGGCATGTGAATAAAACTCTTAAAGAAAGGAGTACAGATATTTCTCATGAGTACTCTAAAGTACCAAGGTTTTCCAAAGCATTTTCAACTGGCAAGAGCATGAGGCTACCAGCTTGCATATTTATGGAGTAAAGATGGAGAATGGGGCTTATACATTTTATGGAGAATTTTGTATTATATTATTTGTAGGTAGCGTTTTGAAATAGGGATGATGCGTATTGAGAGACGGTTTTTTTAACGAATGCGTGAGTTCGCGATACAATGATGTTCTATTTTGTGTGAGGGTGACTATTTTACAGATAAGGGTAATATGTTAGCGTTGGAGTGTTTTTATACGTGGTCATTTTGCATCATGCGGTTTTGTAAGAGAGCTAAAAAATTTCAATTGTGGTAGTCTATAGTGATTTTGCCGTCCAGTGAAAAGGTACGGATAATTTTATAGGAGACATTATTGTGTAGAAAGCATTGTTAAAAATGTGTATTTTCTTATTTTTTATTCCATTATGTGAATAAACTTGAATAGGAGTGTTTATAAATTTATAACATATTGATTTATAAGGATACTTTAGTGTTATTCAACTTGAATTAGAATCTTGGATACCGTAGGATTCTCCCGTTTCAAAGTTTCTCCATGTTGAATCAATTAAAACCATTTGCTTGCGCATTACAAACGGGGATAGCCGTGTGGGTAAAGCTGTGTAAGAAAAGACTAAAATGCTTTTTACGAACCGTTTCAAGTGCCAAGAGCTTTTGTTTCAACATTGGGGATTAGCAAAGTGTGTGATGATGCCGGTTTGCTCCTTTAAAAGCATAAAGATGGTGGTGCCAATGAATTTAATGGTGTATCATTGAAGGGGGGAAAAAATTAAAATTTTATTCCTGGAATGACTAGAGGATTTTCTAAGAGAGCTGTTTTGTCTGCAGTATCTATTGCTGGTTTATTAAAGAAAGCTTTGAGGAGCTTTTGTATTGCTTCTTTTTCAACACCATCGGCAATGATGACAAAACGTGTTTGTTTTATTCCTTTTGGCCATTCTGGCAATCTTATGGGAGGATGAAAAAATGTTTGTACGCCATGTAATATAAGTGGGCGATAAGGGTCATCACGCAATGCGATAATTGCTTTAATACGTAATAATTTTGTACCATAACGCTCTTGTAGGATATCTAAAAAAGCTTCAATTGTGGCGTAATCAACAGGACCCTCACAGTTGAGTGAAAAGGTACGAATGGTTTTATGGGGGGTATGATCATGTGGGGTATTCGTAAGATTTTGTTTAAGTTTTGTATTTTCTACTTTTTCATCCCATAATGTGTTATTTATTAATAGCTTTGAACAGAAATCTTCAGAATGGGCGTCAATGATTTGTGCTGTAGGATTAATCGTTTTAAGTGTGTTAAGGAGCGTATCTGAAAGCGTTTGTTGAGCCATAAGGTCTGTTTTGGTGAGAATAATTTTATCAGCAAATATTAATTGTTTATATATTTCAGGATAGCGCTCACATATGGAAAGTGTGCTTAATGTATCGAATGTTGCAAGAACAGCATTTATAGACAATGTTTGAATAAACAACGGGTGGCTTAAAAGTATTTGTAAAATAGGGGCGGGATCAGCCATCCCTGTGGTTTCAATGATAATATGATGGAGTTGTTTGATCTGTCCTGTCTGAACGCGATTTATTAAATCAATTAATGTATCGATGAGATCACTGCGTAAATTGCAGCATAAGCAACCATTGGCAAGCTCAATAATTCCTTCTGTCGTTTTTTCAACCAGAAGGTGGTCAATACTGATTTCACCGAATTCATTGATGATAATAGCGCATTCTGTTAAAAGAGGGTCTTGTAACATACGGTTGAGCAAAGTTGTTTTGCCAGAGCCTAAAAAACCAGTAATAAGCGTGAGAGGGATGCGCTTTATTTTCATGTTAATCATCAATCATGGTTTTGTTTTAAAAAAACATATTTCAGTACGTCTAACCAATTTATAATGGTGTCCGATATAATGGTTAATACCCTATGAAATCCATTGTATCACTATCTTTACACTTATAAAGGTAGGTGTATTCGGGGTATATCATACACTTTTTTAGCGTCAATGTTATGATAATTCTTGGTTCTTGAAAGAACTTATAGGAGGAATTTTTATTCCTTGTTTTAATTATTTTATCTACATGTTCCTCTACCTCGTGACGTGCAAGAAACTGGTTTTTTATTGATTCAACAAATACAGATTTGAAATGAGAGAATCTTACAACATTTGTGGTTCTGACATAAGATACAAATAATTAATTATCATTATAAATCAAAGTATTTATAATTAATCGTAGATTATGATTTATGGCTTTTTTATAGAATGGTTTGCGCGTCTTTTATACGAACTATGGGGCTTTCTTAGTGGCTTTACTGTTATTTTAGGTGTTTGTGGCGTACGAATGAGGTGTACTGGTAAAGGATGAGAAAAAGGAGGTGGAGCAGTGATAAAAGGTGAGGTGAGGATAATATTTCCTTGATCATCATATGAATTTGTATGCATTTTTATGGCTTCCGGTGTGCATGTTTGTTGTCTCATATTGTTGGCTTGTGTTATATTTCTCCCATAAGGTTTTAATGTTGCTAGTGTTAATCGGGGGCTTCCTTGGTGCAAAAATCCTGTTTCAAGAAGTTGTGCAGCTTTTTCTTCTCTTTCAGTTATGTTGTTAGCACCTAGAATGACAGTAATAATTGTACGTTTATTACGGGTGGCTGAGGCAACAAGATTAAAACCAGAGGCACAAATAAAGCCTGTTTTCATACCGTCTATTCCATAAAAACGGCCAATGAGGTTGTTTGAGTTATGCTGGATTTTTCGATTATTACCAAAATCAATTGCTGGAATAGAAAAATAATGAGCATATTGTGGAAATTCTCGACGTATCTGAACGGCTAAAAGAGCAATATCGCGTGCCGTGGAGTAGTTTTGAGAGTCTGGTAAACCACTTGCGTTCGCAAAATGCGTTCCAAACATGCCTAAACGTTTAGCTTCGCTATTCATTTTACGTACAAAATTTTTCTGTGAACCTGCAACAGCTTCACTCATGGCAATGGCTAAATCATTGGCAGATTTAACCATGGTGATACTTAAGGCTGTATCAAGTGTGAGTACGGAACCAGCTTTATAGCCTGAACGATATGAAGGAGCTTTTACGGCGTATTCGCTGATGGTGATATGTTTGTCTGGTGAAATTTCTCCTCGGCTCATGGCACGAAAAATAACATAAGCGGTCATTAATTTTGTCAAGGAAGCAGGATACCAACGCTCAAAAGCTTGATTATGTTTTAAGATATGCCCCGTTGTAACATCAACAGAAATAAAAGGCTGCGCTAGAGCAACAGCGCTCGATAAACTCAAAATCACAGAAAAAAATAAATTATAGAAGAGACGTTGCATTAATTTAAATCTAGTTCCTTCTTATTCGTTATTTAGAATTGTTTTAATGTAGCACACAAAGCTTTTAAGTCTAGGTTAGGGAGGAAAGATGGTTAATTGCTGTATTCGTTGTGTCTCGGAGATAAAAACCAATACTCATTTTTATTTTTCCCTTGAATTTGTTTTGATGGCTTAAGTATCTCAAGAAATACTTTTTAAATAATGAAGCTTGCACAAGATTTCAGGTTCTTGGGGGATTGATGTTTCTCAGGAAGGAACGAATCGGCATAATCATACATTTTTCTTGTCCTCCTGGTAGGATAGCCCTCGGCACTTGAGATTAAGATGGTTCGTAAAAAGCATTTTAATCTTTTCTTGTATCGTTTTATTCACACAGATATCCTCGCTTGTAATGTGCAAGCAAACGATTCTAATTAATTCAAAATGGAATAGATTTGAAATGAGAGAATATTAAGGTATTCATGGTTCTCATTCAAGTTGAATAAAGATAAAATATCCTTATAAATCAATATGATGTATGTTTTTTAAACGATTTTAAAGAGAGAAAGAATTCTTTCTCAAAAAAATTCACACATCAATCATTTCTTGTAATGTACATGTGTTTTATAATTTTGAATTAGAAAGTTTGAAGTATCTTTCTTATATTTTTGTTCCATATACTCTGCTCAATATACCAATATACAAAGTGATGCATTATTCTAATCAATCAGCACATTGTTTCATGATGAATGATTTAGTTTTTGAAGTTTCTGAACAGCGTATGGTGGCATAGGAGGAGGGGTAGGATCTTGAGCTGCTAAGAGAAGCAGTTCATCACATGCTTTTTCAGTTTTTTGGACAAGTTGATCTAGAAAATCACGTTTGCTTAAACCAGCTTCTATCGGGGGAAGAATACGGACACGAATTGTTCCGGGATAGCGGCGAAAATTATTGCGTGGCCAATATAAACCCGCATTGTGTGCAATAGGCACAACTTGAAGCCCTAATTCATTATAGAGCGCGACAATTCCTGACTTATAATCTGGTTCTTGACCGGGTTGTCGGCGTGTTCCTTCGGGAAAAATCAAGATTTGGCGCCCTTGTTTTACTTTCTCTTTTGCTTTTTGTATAACCATTTTTAAGGCTTTGATGGGCGTTGTGCGGTTAATGGGGATAATTTGTGTTTTTGCCATATACCAGCCAAACAATGGAATCCACATCAATTCACGTTTTAAAATGAGAGTGGGGTCATCAAAATAGGGAACAAGACTGAAAGTTTCCCAAGCCGATTGATGCTTTGGAGCAATGATATAGGGTCCTTTGGGAAGATTTTCTAATCCTTCAATCTCATAACTTGTGCCTGCGATGTATTTTTGCAAAAAGAGTGTAACGCGCGCCCATGTTTTAGGGACAATCCATGCCTTTTTGCGGGGCATTAAAAAATAAACGGGAGCGTAAAGAATCATTTGTATGAGAGTTGTTGTATAAAAAGCGAACGTAAAAAGAATAGAACGAAGGATAAGCACTACATTTTCCATTTTATATCTATAAGAAGACTTCATATATAATATAACTCACATGAGAAAACATCTTCTTTATGTTTTTTCAAACATCTATTTTTTCGGTAACTTATTTTCCGATATTTAAAAACAGAAGGAAAGAGGTTGATGGAATTACAAAAAGATAAACTTTTTATTCCACGGATTTTATCTATTGCGGGAACAGATCCTTCTGGTGGCGCTGGAATGCAGGCGGATTTGAAGGTTTTTTCAGCTATGAAAACTTATGGTATGAGTGTGGTTACAGCTGTTGTTGCACAAAATACTCAAGGTGTGCGTTCTTTTCAGGCATTAGATGCTTCTTTTGTTGCAGATCAAATTGATTCTGTTTTTGAGGATATCCATGTTGATGCCGTTAAAATTGGTATGGTTGCAAATGCTCAGATTGCACAGGTTATTGCACAACGTCTTGCTTATCATAAAGCGCGTTTCATTGTTTTTGATCCGGTTATGGTTGCAAAAAGTGGTGATGTTCTTTTAAAGTCTGATGCAATTGAAATTATGCGTGACGTTCTTGTGCCGATGTCAACTTTGATCACGCCAAATTTGCCTGAAGCTGCACTGTTATTGGGAGGTGAAGTGCAATGGTCTTTAGAGACTATGTATCAATATGCTCCACGACTTTTGGCGCTAGGGTGTCATGCAGTTTTGTTAAAAGGGGGACATTTGAATACGCTTAGCAGAAATAGTACAGAAAATTACGATTGTTCTAGTCCAGATCTTTATTGTGATTGTGAAAACCTTTTTATGCTTGAAGCTTCTCGTCTTTCAACCACTCATGATCATGGGACAGGGTGTACCATTTCTGCCGCTATTGCAGCTCTGTTACCTACCCAACCCTTGGATTGCGCTGTTAAACAAGCAAAAGATTATTTGCATGGCGCTTTAACTGCCTCAAATGCTTTAAAAGTAGGGAAAGGGCGAGGGCCGCTTCATCATTTTTATGCATTATGGAAAGATTAATACAACAATTGATTGTGAAAAATCTTCACTCTATGAATTTGTTTCGTCATTATATGCTGTTTTGGATTTATGACTGGTAAGTGTTAGTGCATTGTAGTTTAACAGTTATTTCGTATTAAGAAGGATGAGAAAAAAATGTTATAATTTGTTTCTTTTATATATTTTTTAAGATTAATGTATCCTGTTTCAGAGGCAATTTTGAGTATAAAAAAGAGAGCAAGGAATTGTAAAATCAGGATTTGATAGAAAAAAGGGTAGGGGGAAAGGCCTTTTACAAGGCGATATTGAAACTGGCTGATCCCACTATATTTGCTGTTTATTATATTGGTTGCAAAACAGGATGAGCCAAAATCGTTATCAAAATTATTGAATATATCTAACATTTACAGAGTTTTTGTCGGCATGGGTAGGGTTTTCTAAATGGTAATTGATACGTCCTGATGGAATTATCAATGATTTTTCAGGCGATGTGGTGAATTTTTTCGGATATTACAACGTCATTATCCTCTTTTTATGGAACTGCTTTATGAAATTGCTGACATTTCAGATGAGCAGCTGTGAGGAGTTTCAACATTTAATACAGCAAGATCTAGAAACTTTCACGGATTTAGAGCGGGTTTTAAGGTTTTTATATTTATAGTGATTAAGTTTTAGCGAGAAAGTAGTTGATCGCTCAATCGGAGTTTCAATAGATCTGTAGCGTGTGGTTTAATCTTTTCAAACTTGAATTTTTATTCTGTCATTTAACGGATTTCATCATTAAGTATTTAAAACGATCTGATTTTATTGTGCGCTATGACTGTTCAACACCTTATTTTACGTTGATTGAAGTTATGTTCCTCATGTAAAATAGTATGCTTCAAGTAGAATGCACTTACATTGTTAATTCACATGTTTATTTTAAAGAGATTTCTCTCAAGGTGTGTCACATCCATCATTTATAATAACGTCCGTGAATGCTCTAAAGCTCCTATGAAGTGTATAAAGCTATTATGCTTCCCATTTTTATGTTTTTAAGGTGAAAGGGGCCCCCTATACTATTTTTAGCTCCCAATGTTGCGATAAGCTTTGGTATTTTAGAGCGTTTATAAGAAGAACTTTTATTCCTTTCTTCAAGTGAATTTCATTGATACATCAATTCCGCTTGTGATGTGTAAGCAGATGATTGTGAGTGATTTAATATATAGAGATTTGAAATGAGATAATCCTATGATATTTGAGATGATTGCTCAATATGAATAATAATAAATTACCTTTATGAATCAAATTATTGATTTATTTTCGTGTTGAAGATTATTCTGGATAAGAATTTGTTCAAGCAAGAGGGTTATCGAAGGATGTCTACGCTGTTTGCACAAGTACAAGGGAAAATTTCTTTTGTCATTTCAAATGATGTGCCAGAAATCTCAAAAACTTAATTTATTCAAATAGTAGGTGAAAACAGTTTATTTCGTGTAAAAATAATACAATTAGCGTGAGATATTTCTCATTATCAACTGTGATATAAAAAAGAAACAATATACATAAAGGACCTTTAAAAGGGTTTTGAAGCTCCTTTGGTTATTGTATAAAGCGAAGATTTTTTCTATTAATTGACTAACAGATTAACCATCTAACAAACTATGATGTAACTGTAGTTTTAAATATTTGCTTTCGAGTTTTTTATAATTATCAGTAACAGATAGTAAATTATCAATCATATCAAATAAAATTTTCACTTGTTCAACTTAGATCTTTTATAGATATCTTTTTTAAGACAATGATCCTGAAAATCATAAAAGTAAGAAAAATTGAGTGAGTCATTTGAAACAATTATATCTGTAATAACTTTTTTAGCTTTTCATTATCAGTATTAAAGGAGATTGGCTAAACTTTCTTGGTTGTATAGATTGGTTTTCTGTATTTGAGTTTTGCTGAAAATAATAAATTCGCTTATCTAATAAATTCGCTTATCGATGAAAAGAATTCATCGCTCAATGATCATGTGTTTATTGGAATAAACTTTAAATTCACTAAAGTTTATAAAACCCAATTTTTTATAAATGCCAATTCCCTCGTGAAATGCTTGCATACCAATAACATGGCATTTCTTTCTTTTTAAATGCTTAATAGCAATTTTTGTCATGAATGTCCCAACACCTCTTTTCTGAAAATCTGGATTGGTGACAATATCATACACTCCACCAACTCCATCGGCTTTAATACAAAAACATATTGCTACAGGATTGTTATTTATATAACCAACAAACATCTCTACATCAGAGTCTTTTTTATAACAACGGCCTATTGTTTCATAAAATATAACCGCTTCTTCATCAAAAGGCTCGAATACTGATGCCATAACATTTCTGTAATCTCTAAAATCTTGAAGAGATTCAACTTCCTTGATTTTGAAGTTATCCGGCATAGAAGTAACATGTGAGTCTATATTTTGTGCTAAAGCTGCCATTCCTACCTCTGTTTCAACAAGCTCTAAACCAATAGATTAAGAGAACTTCATCAACTTTATAATGAGACGAATGAGGTCCAACCCACCAAGCTAAAGGTAGTTTTTGTGCATTAAAGGAATGGATTATGGATTTTGCTTGGTTTGTAGGTATAGTTTTTTGTAAACTTTTAGCAGAGACAATATTGAATGTGTCTGAAGCAAATGTTGAATTAACAGAAGATACTCCATTTGGAAAATCAACAACCTTCATTTTAGGGCATAATTTCGGTAAAAAACGTACCTTTGAAAAAAAGTTATTCTCTAACGATAAGTCAATTTTTGATTTGTTTAATATTTGCTCTCTTTGTAATTGCTCATCATTTTTTAATACTGGGGCTGTAAAAAATCCGTTAGCTCAAAAGTAATCCCAAATTCTTTTACATAAGCTTCTATAATCTGCAAAGCCGCAAAAGATCTGCTGCCAATAGTGAAAAAATTATTCTCGGGATGGCAAGAAATAAAGTTATTGTTGCTAAGCAGCGTCATGAACCAATGGGAATTGTTCATTTCGCTTTTCAAGCTTATTTTACACGGCTTTAACGACTTAACAGACAACAGCAACCTTCCAGAAAAAATCCGTCTAAGTTAAAAATTGTTATCTGATAATCTAAGACACCAAACCAATAGATGCTTCATAAGAAATTATGAATCTTAAAAAAACTTTGAAAAAATAAATTTGTAAAAAAAACTAGTGGCAAGCTACAGCTCCACGCAAGAACGAATAAATACAAAATTCAATGGAGCGGGCGATGGGATTCGAACCCACGACCCCAACCTTGGCAAGGTTGTGCTCTACCCCTGAGCTACACCCGCTTACCGATTCGATATATATCTTGCCTGTATGGCGTAGGCTTCTACGAATTGCAACAAAAAAATATCATTTTAGTTTGATTTATTTTGTCCATGTTTTAATAAAATGAAATAAAGATTGATTTTATAAGATTCTTCAGTAATAGATTATTCCTTTTTTAATTTTGCATAGAGAGGGGTGGAATATAATGTTGAAGAGAATAAATATATTGGGGATTATCATTGCAGCTGTTTTTATGATGAACAGTGTTGCAAAAGCGGATGACCAAGTTAAACACATTAAAGTTGCACTCACACAAATTATGGTCCATCCTGCTGCGGATGCCGTTCGTAAAGGTGTGGAAGATGTTCTTGCAGAAAATGGTTATAAGCAAGGTGAAAATTTTCAGCTCACCTTTTTATCAGCGCAAGGCAATATTTCAACAGCAACGCAAATTGCACGTAAATTTGTTGGTGATAAACCTGATGTTATTGTAGCGATTACCACGCCTTCAGCACAAACAATGCTTGCGGCAACAAAAACAATTCCTATCGTCTTTGCGGCGATTTCTGATCCTATCGGAGCTAAAATCGTTTCTTCGCTTACCAAACCTGGCGGTAATGTGACGGGGAGTTCTGATCGTATAGATGTTGCAGAAAGTGTTAAACTTTTACAAGAAGTAAAACCAGATTTGAAAAAAATTGGTTATCTTTATAATGCTTCTGAAGCAAATTCTGTTTCAACACTTAAGGTGTTAAAGGATGCGGCAAAAAAAGTTGGAATTGAAATCGTTCCTTCATCGGCACCAAAACCTTCAGATGTTCAGGCAGCAACACGGGCTTTAATCGGTAAGGTAGATATCATTTTTATTCCTGCTGATAATACTGTTCTTTCTGTTTTAGAGGGTGCAGTAAAGGTCACACAGGAAGCAAATGTTCCTATATTTACTGTTGATGCTAATTCTATTGGACGCGGTCCTTTTATGACGCAAGGTGTGAATTTCTATGATGTAGGGGGTGATGCTGGGAAGTTGGTTGTGCGTATTCTAAAGGGTGAAAAGCCTGGTGATATTGACGTTGTGCAGGCGGCTAATAATGACATTCGAATTGATATGAAAGCAGCAAAAAAAGCGGGGATTGTTATTCCGCAGGCAGTTATTGATCGCGCGACAAAAGTGATTCAATGACTTTCATTGATAGGATGTTGATACAATAAAATACGTTAAGTTTTCATGGGGATTGTCTTTACATGAATATATTTGCGTTTTCTGGCGCTGTGGAATTAGGTCTTATTTATGCTTTTGTGGCTATAGGGGTTTATCTCTCTTTTCGCGTTTTGGACTTTCCTGATTTAACAGTTGATGGTTCATTTCTTCTTGGGTCTTGTGTCTGTGGTGTCTTGATTCTTTTAGGTTTTAATGCATGGGCAGCTATGGCATGTGCTTTTTGTGCAGGCATGGTAGCTGGTTTATTAACAGCTATGTTGAATTTGCGTTTTGGTATTTTGAATCTTTTGGCTTCCATTTTAACAATGTCAGCACTCTATACGGTTAATCTTCGTATTATGGGAATTATGGGAGGATCTAATGTTAATTTAGCGCTTGCTGATACGGCGTTAACGCCCTTTTATAATCTGTTTGGTTTGTCTGATATTTTTGTGCGTCCTCTTTTCATTGGGACTGTATTGCTGGTTGTAGCGTTTTTGATTTGGCGTTTTTTGGAAAGCGAAATAGGTCTTGCTATGCGTGCAATGGGAGCTAATCCACGGATGGCTACAGCTCAAGGGGTCCATACGTCGGCGTTAATTTATTTTGGTATGGGGCTTTCAAATGCCTGTGTTGCACTTGGTGGTTCTCTTTATATTCAAACTGCGATTGCAACGGATATTACCGGTGGAATTGGAACAATTGTTTTTGGGTTGGCAGCTGTGATTATCGGTGAAACTTTATTTCGTACGCGTAATATTTTTTGGATTATAATCAGCTGTATTGTGGGATCTGTGCTTTATCGTGTGGCGGTACAATTTGCATTTGAAGCAAATGGAATTGGTATTGATACGTCGACAGATCTTCAGTTGATTACTTCATTGTTGGTTATTTTAACCCTTATTGTGCCACGCTATTGGAGGAGGCGTAAACGTGATTGAGTTTTCTCATGTTGGGGTTACATTTAAACCTCAAACACCTTTGGAAAAACAGGCTTTGATTGATATTAACCTTAAAATCGATCAGGGTAGTTTTGTTACGGTTATTGGTTCAAATGGCGCTGGTAAATCAACCTTGCTCAGTGTTTTAGCGGGTGCAACGCTTCCCTCAACAGGGAAAGTGGTTATCAATGGGCAAAATGTTTCTAGGCAGTCAGTCAGTGAACGCGCTGGAAAGGTTGCTTGTGTTTTTCAAGATTCTTTAATAGGCAGTTGTGGTTCTTTAACAATTGAAGAAAATTTGGCTCTTGCTGCTCTTCGAGGAAGTCGTCGTGGTTTGCGGTCGGCTTTAAACCATGAGAAACGGCAATTTTTTCGAGAGAAAATTGCTCAATTAGGCATTGGTCTTGAAGCATATATTCATAATCCTATGGATAGTTTATCAGGTGGGCAACGCCAAGCTGTTTGCCTTGTGATGGCAACATTAGCTCATGCAGATGTTTTATTGCTTGATGAACATACCTCAGCGCTTGATCCTGGAATGGCTGATTTTGTGATGCGGTTGACTGAAAAAATTGTTGAAGAGAAAAAATTAACGACTATCATGGTGACTCATTCTATGCGCCAGGCTCTTGATTATGGCGATCGCACCTTGATGTTGCATGGTGGAAAAGTGATTTTGGATGTCTGTCATGAAGAGCGTAAGGGCTTGGATGTCAATGATTTAATTGGCATGTTTCAGAAAGTTCGCGGGGAAGTTCTTGATGATGATGAACTGTTAATGGATTAATAATGTGGCTCAGAAAAAAGCACATGAAGTTGATCAGTTTTTAACGCGTTTTTCACGTGCTTTTCCTATTGTTCTCATTTATGGGCCAGATCGTGGTCTTATTTGTGAGCGTGCACAATGTTTTGCAAAACTTACAAAGGTAGCAATAGAAGATCCATTTTCGACAATTCGTTTGGATGCTGCTGAAATTGATAAAGATCCTGCACGTTTGGAAAATGAAGCGCGTACGTTATCGCTTTTTGGGGGAGACCGTTTGATATGGATCTCTAATGCTGCTAACCAAAAGGGTTTTCTTGCTGCCTTGAAACGTTTAATTGAGAATCCACCAGAAGCCTGTTTTATTCTCATTGAGGCAGGGGATTTAAAAAAAGGAACAGGGTTGCGCAATGCTGTTGAAACAGCATCAAAAGCAATGGCTTTGCCCTGTTTTGCAGATGATATGCGTTCTCTTGACGGTTTGATTGATGAGGTTTTAGGGCAGTTTAAGAAGACTATTTCTTTGGATGCACGTAGATGGTTACATGAAAGTTTAGGGGCGGATCGCCTTGTATCACGAGGTGAATTAGAAAAGCTTTGTCTTTACGCTGCAAATGTTCATATTACTCTTGAAGATGTCAAAGCTGTTGTAAGCGATGTCAGTGCTCTTTCTCAAGATGAAGTCATTGATGCTCTTTTATTGGGCGATATATCAGGCTTTGAAGTGCATTTTAACCGACATGCAGCATTGCATGGGGCGCTTTTTTTTATTTTGAGTGCAGCACAAAGGCATTTTCAGCAATTACAGCTATTGCGTTATCAAGTAGAGGTTGAAGGAAAATCGCCTTTTACGGTGGTTTCTCAAGCACGGCCTCCCATTTTTTTTCAACGGAAAAAGATCGTTGAACAAGCTTTAAAATATTGGAAGTTAGAACAGATTTCTTATGCAATGGAAAAAATTCAGAGTGCTGTTTTAGACAGTCGTAAAAATCCACTTTTGGGTGAAGCTATCATTCGTCAAGTTTTGTTAGGGCTTACAATTATTGCACGACGCCAGATGGCAGCTTAACAGTTTAGAAATATGATGATTTTTTATTTTTAGTACGCCACAGAGGTGTTTTCAGCAATTAAAACTGTTGTGTTATCAAGTAGAGGTTAGTTGTAGTTTTGAAGTTGCATTTGAAGAGCTTGAAATTTTTATAGAAACTTTTCTTCAGAAAAATTATTTATCTTTGAAAGGCAGTTTTTACACGGTTTTATTATCTTGTTGTGTCGTAAAACACTGTTGGTTCGTGATATAGGGCTCAGGCAAAATTTACGTATTCGGTGTTTTTTGTGTGAGTATGGGGTGAATATTAGGCTAGTTCATAGCGCCTTAATGGAGTAACATCCCTCATGCAAAACAGAGCATCTCAAACAACAGAAGACACTTGTATGGTAGATTCATACGCTTTCTTAGAAATATTTCTCAATGCGCGCATATCTATTTCGCGGCGGTGTTTATGAATGGTATAATGGTAAAGTGCTCCTCGAAGAATATAAAATCCATAGAGCATCACTATTTTTACGCTTAATAAAAGTGCAAGCCAGAGCATCATCATATATTTGTCTAGTCTCTAATTTGCTACAGTTTTTGGCATTAGAGAGCGTTTTGCATCATTTTTTTCTCACATGTCTTCTTGTGACGTGCAGACAAGAGATTTTAATTGGTAAGAGGATTTGTGATGGAAGAATTTTACCGTATTTGAAGTTATGATTCAAATTGAAAAACAATTATTATATTTATAAATCAATATATTATAGATTAATTGAATCACTTAAAATAGTGAATTAGTGGAATCTTTTAGACAAGAAAATGAATTGTTTGCAGATCGGTATGAACTAAGAATCTTCGTGGGATGAGGAGAAAGTCAAAATAGATTATGATGAAAACGACAGTACCTATGAGGAGATTTTTATTTTTGATACAGAGATGATTATCTTAGCAATGAATGTGTCTCATAAACAGAGCAAGCCATTGTTTATTATTATAACTCATCATTTTTCATATTGAGTCAATCAAAACGATGTCTTTTGCACGTCATAAGTGGGGGCGTGTGGATAAAAACTGTGCAAGAAAGCACTAAAAATGCCTCTTATGAATGCTCTCAAATTCCAAGGGTTTTTGCAACATTGGAGGTAGGCAAATATAATGATAGTGTTTTATTAAGTGTGAAGAGGGTCGTGCTTAATGGATTTATAGTTATAACATTTACAAACACTGTCGTGAGATAGGCTGGGGAGAGAGATGTCTTTTTAAAACAAACGCATGAATTTGCAATCCAAATCTATCCTGTTTAGGGCGCTTTGTTTTACGTGAGGGGTATGGCTCCATTAAAGGGATATTCGGTGTTTTGTTATCAAACTTTTTCTTTATTGAGAGAGCGTGTTTTTCTCATATTTGTTTGATTTACGGTATCAGGAATCGGGAGAGGAAAATGTTTTTAATGGTATTTTTTGTATGCGTTATTTTACGGTGTTTTCAATATTCATAAAACTTGTGTTGATGTTGTAGGTGGAGGCGTAATACATTCTTATATAGGTCTGATGTACAAATTAATGAACGTATTGGGATAATTTGGAAAGAGTTGGTGTCTGCTTACGCTTTTGATGTGTTTTTTGTGAGTAAATTAGTAAGATTTAGTAAGATAAAGTAAATTGATGAGATTTTATGTAGAGTCGTTGTTATCTTAATTGAGAGTGCATTTAATTTTTGTTTCAGTGATGCGCTTTGATCAGTAATTAAGTGGGAGTTTTAGAGCGTGATGTTAGATTTCTCGTCATTTATTTTTTATGTATTTTCTAGGTAAAATGATCTGTTGTCAGCTTGCGCAGGTGATGATTGGTAAACTGCGTTATTCTTTATTTCCTAGTTGTTGTTTTTTAATGTTTTACGCATAACTCTTGAACAAACAGACAGGAAAATTATGATTTTACAATTGTTTTTATTGCCATTTGCAAAGAATCTTTGAAGGTGAAAGATGCGCCATATTCAATTTGAAAAAATAGCACTCATTGGAATCGGTCTGATTGGATCTTCTTTAGCAAGAGTTATTAAAAAGAAAAATCTTGCGGCTCAAATTTCTATTGCAACACGTCGTTCAGAAACCTTGAAAAGAGCGCGCGAATTGGAGCTTGGGGACTTTTATACGACAGATAATGCAAAAGCTGTTGAAGGAGCAGATTTGGTTATTCTTTCTGTTCCTGTTGGGGCTAGTGCAGAAGTAGCAAAAAACATTCGTGATCATTTAAAACCTGGAGCGATTGTGAGTGATGTTGGTTCTACGAAAGCGTTGGTTATTGCGGAAATGGCACCTTTATTGCCAAAAACAGTTCATTTTATTCCAGGGCATCCAATTGCTGGAACGGAATATTCAGGACCAGATGCTGGTTTTGCTGATTTATTTATGAATCGTTGGTGTATTTTAACGCCTTTTGCTGAGAGTGATGCTGCTGCTGTCGCACAATTAACAGCGTTTTGGGAAGCTTGTGGTGCGCGTGTCGAAAAGATGGATCCTAAACATCATGATCTTGTTTTGGCTATTGTTTCGCATTTGCCGCATTTGATTGCTTATAATACTGTTGGGACAGCGAGTGATTTAGAAAAAGTAACAAATTCAGAAGTCATTGCTTATTCCGCTTCCGGTTTTCGTGATTTTACACGTTTAGCATCTTCTGATCCCGTTATGTGGCGCGATATTTGTTTGCATAATAAGGATGCTATTTTAGAAATGTTGAGCCGTTTTAGTGAGGGGCTTGCTTTTTTAGAGCAGGCAATTCGTTTAGGAGATGGTGAGACATTGTTTAACTTTTTTACACGTACGCGTGCTGTACGTCGCAATATTATTGATGCTGGACAGGAAATTGATGCTCCTGATTTTGGACGTCAGAGTGTTTCTAAAAAAGGGTGAATAAAAGCAAGGTTTTTTGTTGAATTTCATTGGTTTTTTCTAGAAATCGATAAGAAGTTTTTTCTTTATTCAGTCATAGATGGCAATAAAAAAGAGTGGCGATTGCTTCGATACAGATAACTATGACTTCAAAAGGTTTTATGTGTGCAAGATTATCGTGCTTAACTCTCTATAGGGCATATGATGTACAGAAGAGGTTACTGATCTATAGAAGAGACAAAAAAATGAAGTCGTTGTAGAATTTCATATAGTGGGTTGTTGTTTTTGTTTTAGTATAAAGTCAGGCTTGACCGTGTTGATTATTGCCCTTTATATTACAACATCGGAAGATGTTTGTTTGCAGAGTTTTGATGATTTTTATAAAGCTTGAAATAGACAGAGGAAGAGTTTTACCAGAAAGTATAGAGATTTGTTAAGAAATATCTTTAGGTATAGCTATCGTATCCTTGTTGACGCAGTAAGCCATTATTGGCGTGATAATGGGAGTGCTTTTGCAAGCCATGTCGCGCTCTCTGGGCTTTTAGCATTTTTTCCTTTTTTTATTTTTGGAACTTCTCTTGCCAGTTTTCTTGGTGCTTTTACATATACACCGCAAAAAATCAAAGCTTTGGTGCAGTTATTACCAGATGTCATTGCAGAGCCTTTATCTCAGGAAATTATCAATGTTTTAACCATACAGCGGGGGGGAGTGTTGACAGTTTCTGTCATTGGAGCGGCTTATTTTGCCTCTAATGGGGTAGAGGCGTTACGTACAGCTTTAAATAGAGCTTATCGTGTTGTTGATCGGCGTAGCTTGTTGTTTTGTCGTTTTCAAAGTTTGTTTTTTGTGATTCTTGGAGCTGTTGGTCTTATTGTGATCAGCGTTTTGTTGATTTTAACACCTCTGCTTATCAAGATTATGCAAAATCATTCTTTTTTCATTACAGAATATATCGGTGTCATTCGTCTATGGCGTTACATAATCGCAGCGGTTGTTCTCTTTGTAAGTCTTTTGATTGTGCATAAATGGCTACCAGCAGAGCGGCGGAAGTTTATAGATATTTTACCAGGAATTGTACTGACAATGTTTGTATGGTTTATGGCTTCAATTGCTTTTGCACAATATTTGACAATGTTTGATTATATTTCTACCTATGCAGGGTTAGCATCTATTATGGTTGCTATTATTTTTCTTTACATCTTGAGTGCAATTTTTATTTTGGGAGGAGAAATAAACGCGGCGATAATGTTTTATCGCAAGCATTTGCAACATTCAGATGGATGAAAGAACTTAACTATTGCGTGAAAGCCAAGGTATGAATATCCCAATAAAGCCTGCTATTACTTTGTTGATTGATGCGGATGCTTGTCCTGTAAAAGATGAAGTTTATCGTGTGATGAATCGTTATCAGCTTAAGACATTTGTTGTGGCAAATCGTTTTTTTTCCCTTCCAGATGAAGCACTCATTGAAAGAGTGGTCGTTGCTGGTGAATTCAATTGTGCTGATGATTGGATCGTAGAACATGTGCATGAGGCAAGTATCGTTATTACCAGTGATATTCCTTTAGCAGCACGGGTTGTGCAAGCTGGGGGTTTTTGTCTTTCGCCAACGGGGCGTATTTTTGATGTAAATTCAATTGGTCAGGCTTTGGCGATGCGCAATTTGATGGAAGATTTGCGTGGACAGGGCAGTATAATAGGTGGTCCCCGTCCTTTTTCTCGTAAAGACCGTTCTGCCTTTTTGTCAGCACTGGATCTTGTTATACAACGTTTAAAAAGAAGCGGTTATTAGGTTATAGGGCTTCTTTTATAACAGCTTTTATAAGTGCTTTGGCATCGTCATTGGCCCATGGAGCTGCACCATTGAAGGAAGCAATGAGATATCCCTCTTTATCGATGAGAAATGTAATGGGGAGTCCTAAAGCAAGCCCCTGTTTTCTAACATTGTTGAAAATATCCATTGTTTCATCGCGATAGTAAAGCAAATTATCCGCATGAATATTCTGTAAAAATTGCTGAATTTTTTCAGGAGAAGCAGTTTTATCGATATTAATAGCTATGACATCAAAGTTTTCTCCACCTAATTCATGTTTTAATTGCGCAAGTTCTGGCATTTCTGTGCGGCAAGGTGCACACCAAATAGCCCATAGATTGACCAGCATCGGTTTTCCAGTAAATTCGCTGAGTGTGCGCTCTTTTCCTCGAATGTCCTTGAAAGAGAGTTTCTTCATATCTGAGGGCGTATCAGCAAATCTTATGTGGCTAAAAAAGCCTTTTGCTGCTTTTCGGATCGCCATCATTTTTTCTGCTCGTGCTTTATCAATGTTTATTTTTTGTGCTTGTGCTGCTGAAATGAAATTGAAAAGAAAAGACTCTCTTTTGGTATCGTAGTTTATGGTTGCGTATAAACTCAATGCAATGATAAAGAAAGCAAGGGAGAATTGCCTTTTTTTATTGTTTTTTTCGCTGATGAAAATTTGAAAAATCATAATTTTGTCCTTTAAATAGGTGTTTTCAGAATATGACAGATGAGAAGTTAAAGAACCAAATGTGGGGTGGTCGGTTTGCGGCAGGTCCTGCTGCAATTATGGAAGAAATTAATGCCTCTATTGATTTTGATCAAAAACTTTATCGACAAGATATTGAAGGTTCCCTTTCTCATGCGGCTATGTTAGCGCAAACGAAAATCATTTCACAATCAGATTATGAAAAAATTGTTCATGGTTTGAAACTTATTCGCCAAGAAATTGAAGACGGTAAATTTGTTTTTTCACGAAAGCTTGAAGATATTCATATGAATATTGAAGCGCGGCTGAGCGAATTGATTGGTCCTGTAGCAGGGCGTTTGCATACGGCTCGCTCACGCAATGATCAAGTTGCTGTTGATTTTCGCTTGTGGGTGCGTGAAGCAACGCAAAAGATAGCACAAGCTTTAAAAGGATTGATAGAGCAATTGCTTATTCGAGCAGAACAACATGTTGATACCTTTATGCCAGGCTTTACGCATTTACAATCAGCACAACCGGTAACATTTGGCCATTATATGATGGCTTATGTTGAAATGTTTGGTCGCGATTTATCGCGGATGCGTGATGCGATTGAGCGCATGAATGAATCGCCTTTAGGGGCGGCTGCTTTAGCAGGTACAGGCTTTCCAATTGACCGTTTTATGACAGCAAAAGCGTTAGGCTTTCGAGAACCTACACGCAATTCGATTGATAGTGTTTCGGATCGTGATTTTGCCTTAGAATTTTTAAGCGCTGGCGCTCTTTGTGCAACGCATCTTTCACGTTTAGCAGAAGAAATAATTCTTTGGTCAAGTGAACAGTTTTATTTTATTCGTTTATCAGATGCTTTTTCAACGGGTTCGTCTATTATGCCGCAAAAGCGAAATCCTGATGCTGCCGAACTTGTGCGGGCTAAAGTGGGACGGTTGAATGGCGCATTGATGGGGTTGTTAACGGTGATGAAAGGGTTACCCCTTGCTTATTCAAAGGATATGCAAGAAGATAAGGAATATGTGTTTGATGGGGCTTTGAGTTTGGAATTATCACTAGCAGCAATGACAGGGATGATTGCTGATTTGAAAGTTAATAAAGAAGTTATGAAACAAGCCGCTGATTCTGGCTATGCAACAGCTACAGATTTTGCTGATTGGCTTGTACGCAATTTAGGGATTCCTTTTCGCGAAGCACATCATATCACAGGGTGTGCTGTGGCATTGGCAGAAAAAAAACAGTGTCGCCTTCAGGATTTATCATTAGATGAACTTCAAGCAATTTGTCCTGATATCAATGCGACACTTTTTGATGTTTTGACCGTTGAAAAATCTGTTGAAAGTCGCAAAAGCTTTGGGGGAACAGCACCTTCAGAGGTTCTTCGGCAAATTGCGTATTGGAAAAAGTGTCTTGTGAACGCTTGAGTGATTGTATTTTAAAGGTAAAAAAGAGATCGAGATGAGGAAAGAGGACAGATGAAAATTATATTAAAGGGGTTGATGATTGTCCTTTTAGGAGGCGTTTGTGTTGCTGGGTGTGGGCGTAAAGGGTCATTGGAAATGCCTCTTACAAGTGTGGAAAAGTCTGTGCAAGGAACATCTGTTGCTCAAAGTGAAGATGATAAACCTTTTATTCTTGATCGTTTGATAAAGTAGGAGGAAAGTGTGGATTTTTTCTCTTACTATCAAGGTATGCTTCATGCTGAGGGTTGTTCACTTGCTGTTCTTGCGCAGGAGGTGGGGACTCCTTTTTATTGTTATTCCGCCAATGCATTGGTTACACGTTTTAAAGACTATAAAAAGGCTTTTCAAGGGATGCCTAGTCTGCTTGCTTATGCGGTTAAAGCCAATTCTAATCAAGCAGTTTTACGGCTTTTAGCGAACAATGGAGCGGGAGCTGATGTGGTCTCAGAAGGGGAATTACGGCGTGCCCTTGCTGTTGGTATTCCGGCACATCGTATTGTTTATTCTGGTGTTGGTAAAACCATGAGAGAGATAGATTTTGCTCTTGCACAGGATATTTATTGTTTTAACGTTGAATCAGAGCCGGAACTTGAACAGTTATCTCAACGTGCTGTTGCGCTTTCAAAGATAGCACGTGTTTCATTGCGCATTAATCCAGATGTTGATGCAAAGACCCATAAGAAAATTACAACAGGAAAATCTGAAAATAAATTTGGTATTCCATTGTTGTTGGCAAGAGAGGCTTATAAAAAAGCGGACTCTTTACCTGGATTGCAGGTTTGCGGTATTGATATGCATATTGGCAGTCAGATTTGTGATTTAAAGCCATTTGAAGAAGCATTCCTTCTTATTGCAGATTGTGTGCGTCAATTGTGGAGCGATGGCTATGCAATAACGCATATAGATATTGGTGGTGGGCTTGGTATTGCCTATGGTTGTGAACAACATACTGTACCTTCTCCTTTTGATTATGCTGCGCTGGTAAAGAAATATATTGCTCCTTTAGGGATTAATATTGTTGTGGAGCCGGGGCGGAGCATTGTGGGACAAGCTGGTGTACTGATGACATCTGTTCTCTATTTAAAAAGGGGACAAGGGCGGAATTTTGTTATTGTAGATGCGGCGATGAATGATCTGATGCGTCCAACGCTTTATGATGCTTGGCAGAATGTCGTCCTTGTGAAACAAGCAGCAAAAGATGCTCCCCTTATTCGTGCAGATATTGTTGGTTCTGTTTGTGAGACTGGCGATTATTTAGCACTAGATCGTTACTTGCCGATTTTGGCACCCGGTGATCTTTTAGCAATTACGCAAGCTGGAGCTTATGGTGCTGTGATGGCGAGTACTTATAATAGCCGACTTTTGATCCCAGAAGTTCTTGTTCAAGATACGTGTTATGCGGTTATTCGTCCACGTCTTGATTATGCTCAATTGATGGGATGTGATCATATTCCTGATTGGGTTGAGAATTCTTAAGTGTTTTTGGTCTTATTTTTACTAAACTTTGATGAAACAATTTATTTTCTAGAAATTGTCTTGTATGGGGTTTATGATCTTAATGCACCACGATAAAAGGGGATAAATGCTTGTTTATGAAAAATAAAAACATCAAAGGCTTTGCAATGAAGCTTTTGTGTGTGCGCATTTTGATGTGGGGAATCCTTTCATTTGAACGGATGTGGGTACGGTTGTTGCCATTTTTCCTCGTTGTTAGTCTCTTTTGTTCGTTTAGCTGGTTGGGACTTTTTGGCATTTTGGGCTATTGGTCACATTTGCTCTTACTTGGGGTTATACTTGTTTGTGCTGGGGCGAGTTTATTTTTTCTTGTTCGTTTTCGGTTTCCCACAATACGGGAAGTGAATTGCCGTCTTGAACGCGTCAATGATCTTAGACATCAGCCTTTGAATATTCAGACAGATCGTTTATGTTCTGAAAATGATGAAGATTTTAGTGCTGTTATTTGGCGTGAACATCAACGCCGAATGGCAAAACAATTATACCATTTAAAAACTGGATTTATCTCTCTTAATAGTGCGGATTATGATCCTTTGGCTTTGAGGGCTTTGTGTGTTCTTCTTTTTGTGTGCGCTTTTAGTTTTTCTTTTGGTTCACAAGGGGGGCGTTTGGCTGATGCCTTTGATTTTCGTCCTGTTGTTGATGAAAAATTCATGCGGATTGATGCTTGGGTAACACCACCTGCTTATACCGGTGTGGCACCGATTTATTTGACAAAAGATGAGAAAACACAACTAGAAATCCCTGAAGGGAGTAATGTTGTTGTGCGTGTTGTCAATGGGGCTGGCGTTACAGTAAAAGCAAAGTCTGTAGAAGATGGGAGGGAAGTTTCGTTTTCAGAGAAAACGGAACAAACAGCTTTGAATGATCCAATCGCTCATTTTGAAACACATTTAAAGCATTCAATGAATTTATTTGTATCATCACGTCGTAAAAAACAGCAGTGGCATTTGCAGATGATTAAGGACACGCTTCCGACAATTCATTGGCTGGAAAAACCAGGGAGGATTTTAACGGGATCATTAGAGTTACGATATGTGGTGGATGATGATTATGGTGTGACAAAGGCTTTTGTTGAAATAGAGCCTTTTCTTTCTCAGAATAAAAGTGCTTCCTCTCTTTATAATGCTCCGGAAATAGAGCTTCTTCTTCCGCGTGGTGGAAAGGGAAAAATGCGGATGGTGCAAGATATATCAGCGCATCCATGGGCAGGTTCGCAAGTCAAAATTACTTTGGTGGCAGAAGATGGTGCGGGGCAGAAAGGGCGTAGCAAAACTTTTGTTATGACATTACCGCAACACGTTTTTTCAAATCCTGTCGCGCGTGCGGTGAGTGAATTGCGTCGTTTATTAGCGCTTGATGCTTCTGCGAGAGAGCGTGTATTGGATATGCTTTCTGCTTTGCTTGTGCGTCCAGAAAAAGGTTTGCAAAATGTAAAGCATTTTCTTGTTCTACAAAGTGCGTGGACAAGACTTTCTTTAGCACAAACAGAAGATGATTTGCGTGGTGTGGTGGATTATTTATGGCAAATTGCTTTGGGTATTGAAGATAATCAGCTTGAATCCGTGCAAAAAAATTTAAAACAAGCTCAAGCTGCTTTACGTGATGCATTGCGTTACGGTGCTTCAGCGGCAGAAATTGAACGGCTTATGGCAGATTTACGTCAAGCTATGGATGAGTATATTCGTGCTTTGGCTGAAAAAGCACAAGATAGTCAAGTTTCTAAAAATTCTAAAAGCTCAAAAAGTCCTAATCTTTCTGAAGCTACATTACAAGAAAAGCTAAATTTAATTGAGGAAATGGCTAAAACGGGCTCTTCTTTAGCAGCTGAACAACTCTTAGCGGAAGTTGAACAGACGCTTGATCATTTGCATGTGCAAAAAGGCAATCAAAATGAGGGAGAAAAAAGCCAATCTGCACAAATGAAAGAAAAGATGGACCAGCTTGGAGATTTAATGCGTCGTCAGCAAGAAATTCTCAATGAAACACATCAGTTAGAGATGGAACAAAAACGCGGAGAAAATGTGCCGGAAACACAGAAAAAATCTTTAAAAAAACGTCAAGCTGAATTGCAGTCTGAATTATCAACATTAGAAAAAGAATTATCAGAACAAGGATTTGAAACAGGGGGCGCATTGAAAAGGGCAGAAGAAAAAATGAATTCTGCGGAGAATGCTCTTGATAATGGAAATCATCAGGTATCTATACAAAATCAGTCTGATGCTTTGGAATCTTTGAGGCAAGGTGCACAAAATGTTTTGAAAAAAATGCGCGAAACACTCAAAGAAACGGGAAATGATCAAAATGCTGATTCTGGTCCTAAAGATCCGTTAGGACGTCCACTTTCTTCAAAAACAGATGAAGAACAAGAAGGTGAGGCACTACCACAAAAAAGTGATCAAATGCGTACGCGGCAGATTTTGGATGAAATTCGCAAACGTCTTGGTAAAGAGCATATTCCAGAAGAAGAAAAAAACTATCTTGAAAGATTGCTTCATTTTAATTAACCAGTGTTGGCTTTTTTCTTAATTGATGTCAGAAATAGTGTATGAAGAATCTCTATGGGGTTCATCTCCAAGAAAATGATTAAAGCGCTTGTAACGCAAAATCATCCTGCTGTACTGATTTTTTGATCATTTAAGTTTAAAATATGAAATATTGAAATGTTCGCTATTGCGGAAAAAGAGCAGAAGTCCATATAAGTTTGGTATATGAAAATCTGTAATGTTTGAAATTTGTTTCTACATGGTATGTTGAGTTGGATATCGTTGCGCTGAAAGATTTTTATGCTTCTGCACTTGGGCTGCGTGTGCAAAAGACGCTGTGTGACCAATTGAATTTATGGTGGCCTGATCTTACGGATAAACGGATTATGGGGTTGGGTTATGCACTTCCTTATCTTTCTACATTGCGTGAACGTGCCCAACAATGTTTTGCTTTTATGCCATCTGCTCAGGGTGCTTTCCCTTGGCCTTGTGCTGAGCAAGTTGCTACAGCGCTTGTTTTTGAAGAAGATTTGCCGCTTCCTGATGCGTCAGTTGATTGTATTTTATTGGTACATGCATTAGAATATACAGAAAATTCATTTGAAACGTTGAATGAAATATGGCGTGTTTTAGCACCCAATGGCCACTTGATCGTTATTGTACCTAATCGCTCTGGTTTTTGGGCGCGCAATATTACTACGCCCTTTGGTTATGGCGAGCCTTATAGTCGGCAACAAATTACTCGTTTGTTCGAAAAAACAAATTTTGTTTCTGGGCCAATACAAGAAATTGTACATTATATGCCCTCTACGGGTTATGTTTCGCGGTTGTTCTCATTTTTTTATGAGCCATTTGCACGCTATCTTTTGCCTTATTTTGGTGGACTCTTAATGTGTCAGGCACAAAAACGTGTTTATCAGGGTTTGCTGGTACAGCGTCGTCAATCGCGACGTGTTTTTATTCCTGCTTTATCTCCACAAGTGAGAAATATTTTAATTTATAAAGATAATTAATCATTTTGCCATTGGCATAAGAACCGCAAATATAGAAGGATTTTCTTATTTTAATTTTTGCACATTATATGTGAAGGTTTTTTTCATCTCGTTTTTGTTTTCATTTAAGATATTAAAATTATTTTTGAAACAGTAAATCTCGAATTAAAGATTTAAACGATAACCATTTTGATCTGTTATGAGAATTTGTGCATTGGAGGGATCTTTTTCGATTTTTTGTCGCAAACGATAGATATGGGTTTCTAAAGTATGGGTGACAATATTTTCATTATAACCCCAAACTTGTTCTAACAATGTTTCACGGCTAACAATTTTATCATTGGCATAATAGAGACACTTAAGAATTGCTGCTTCTTTTTCTGTGAGACAGATTTTAGTGTTGCATTGATCAAGAAGAAGTTTTTGTCTCAGTTTAAAAGTATAGGGGCCAAGATGAAAGGTTGTGTCTTCATTTTGTTCATATTGGCGCAACTGTGCTCGAATTCTCGCTAATAACACCGCAAAGCGAAAGGGTTTTGTCACATAATCATTGGCGCCTGTTTCAAGATCTAAAATATTATCGCTGTCTGTATCATGATTTGTTATCATGATAATGGGGGCACGAAATCCTTGGATGCGTAATTTTTTCACGGCTTTGAAACCATCAAGATCAGGAAATTTAAGTCCCAAAATAGCGAGATCAATATTTTCTTCTTGGATTATTTTCATTCCCTCTTCTGCTGTTTTTGCTTGGAAAATTTCAAACTCTTGATGCATTTGCAATTGTTCTACTAAAACGGGGCGTAGATCATCGTCTTCAACAATTAAAAGAGTATAGTGGTTCATGTTTTTCCTTATAGGCATGTTGATGCACTGATTGGTAAAGAGTAGTTTCGTGAAAAATGAGATTTCATGCAAGAAAAATTAAAAGAGGAAAATTAAAAAAAGAGCGTTTGATTGATTCAATATAAACAGGTTGGGAATGAGATAATCCTGGGGTATGAGGGGTCTCATCCAACATGTAAAGCAATGAACACTCAATATGATGCGTGTTTTAAGCGTGAAGAGAACTGTGCAACACTTAACACATATACACTGTTTAGGAGAATTTCACGGTTATTTTTGTTTTTTCGTTGCATTTGTGTGCGAGGGGGTTTTGTGTGTGATGTTCGTGGTGTTGCTTATTATAATCGTTGAGTAAGCTTTGCCTTTAGCAATACCGAAAAGATGCATCATAAAGAGGTTTTTTGTGCAATGCTATGAAGCATCTTTTTATATGAGTTAATGAATAAAAATTATTGTTTCAAGATACAAGCATTTCCCTCTTAAGGTTGCCCATCAAACAGACTTCTTTCCATTCATCTTCTGTCACGGGTTGCACTGATAAGCGGCTGGCTTTAACCAGCACCATATTTGCTAGTTTGGGATTGGCTTTAATTTGTTTTAATGAAACAGATGTTGGCATGTCACAAAGTGCACGGATATCCACACATTCCCAGCGTGGATCAGAGCTTGTAGAATCAGGGTGTGCTTCAGCACATATTTCTACAATACCTACAATTTCTAAACCTTTATTTGAGTGATAAAAAAAACCTTTATCGCCATATTTCATGGCGCGCATATTATTACGGGCTTGATAATTTCGTACACCATCCCATTGTTCGCCATTAACTCCTTTTTTCTTTTGCATCTCCCATGACCATTTGTGGGGTTCAGATTTAAAAAGCCAATAAGCCATGAGTTCTCCTTTTTCATAGACTGTTATGCATTTTTATAAGCATCTTTGTAACACCATCAACGATGATTTTTAAAATGGGGTAAAGAACGGGCATAATCTGTTTTTTCTTGTTTCAAAATAACGTGTAGCAGAGAAACGCGATCCATTGATATTTCATGTTGTATAAGGGTATTTTGCTCTTTGCTTATCTTTTCAGCTATGGTTTGAAATGCGGTCACTATAAGAGTTTTTTGGAGAAAATTAAGAAAATTGATTCTAAAAAGTTTTAAGATCACAACGGCAATGAAACGAATAGATGATCAAAGATGATGAGGTCAAAGAATAGCATTCATATCTATACTTTGTGGGAGAGAGTAGATCTTATAATGCTGTAAAATACCGTCATTTGAAGTGTAATGATATAAGGCAGTTTTTTGAAACATAAAGTTTTTTAGAATGTGTGGTGAATATTTAGGTTTGCGTGTCGAGCTTTGGGTTAAGTGAATTGTGTGAGTGGGAAGCAGGTGGAATCCGCTCGATAGAGAGTTCGGACTATCCATAGACCGAATTGAGTAGAAATCTTCGTTTTTTAAGATGTGTGTGTGGGGGGACGTCAATTTTATTATGCTTTTGTTCCACGGCGTCCCATTCCGATCAAGGGCGTGGCTTTTTCATCTAATGGCCAGCGTGAGCGGGGTGCAATGTCGAGAGAGCTTGTTTCTCCTCGTGCGAGTTTTTGTGCACCGGCAAAAGCAATCATTGCAGCATTATCGGTACACAAGGAAAGAGGAGGGGCTATAAATTCAAAACCATGTTGATGGGCAAGTTCTTGCAACGTAGAACGAATGGCTTGGTTTGCGGCAACACCGCCCGCGACAACCAAAGCAGGAGAACGCTTTCCTTGATTATGAGAGAGAGGATATTGGTGGGTAAAGTGTTGTAGGGCTAGGTGAATACGATCATGTATCGTATCGGTTACGGCGGCTTGAAAACTTGCGGCAATGTCAGCAATATCATTTTCTGTAAGAGGAGCTATGGCTGTTGCGGCTTGTCGAACAGCAGTTTTTAGTCCGGAAAAAGAAAAATCTAACCGTTTTTCACCTTTTAAAGGTCGTGGAAGGGGAAAGCGATTTTTATCACCAAATAAAGCTGCTTTTTCAAGTGCTGGTCCACCAGGATAAGGAAGACCTAAAAGTTTTGCAGTTTTATCAAAGGCTTCTCCTAATGCATCATCAATGGTGGTTCCTAAACGTTGGTAGTTGCCTACTCCATGAACAATGATTGTTTGTGTATGACCCCCTGAAACTAAAAGTAATAAATAAGGAAAGCTGACATTGTGCGTTAAGACAGCTGTTAAAGCATGTCCCTCTAAGTGATTTACCGCAATAAATGGTTTGCCAGTGGCAAGAGAGAGTGCTTTTGCGCTCATAACGCCTACCAACAATCCTCCTATCAAACCAGGTCCACTGGTGGCTGCAATGCCATCAATATCTTTTAATTTTGTGTTTGCTTCTGTTAGTGCTTGCAGAATTAAATGATCAAGAACTTCAACATGGGCACGAGCAGCAATTTCAGGAACAACACCACCGTAAGGTGCATGGTGATCAATTTGGCTCCAAACAACATTGGAAAGAATTCGGCTGTTTGATTCATTGTTATATTCAATGACAGCCGCTGCCGTTTCATCACAACTTGTTTCTATTCCTAGAAGACGCATTTTAAACAAAACCTTATATTGAAGCTTCTTTCCTGTGTGCGTATCATGAACAGAAAAAGATGCAAAGTATTTCTCTTAGAATTGATTTTTCTATGAAAAATATGTGTTTTGGTATTTTCTTTGAATTTCATGATATTGTTGATTAAAAAATAAAGCTGTATTTTTGAGTACAAAATGCAAATGTGTTTTTAAAAACTTGTCTATTAAAGTCTATAATTGTAAATATTATTGAGAAAAATGAGATTTGGAAAATTTTTATAAAGTTATACTCTTTATAAAAAGAATGTAAAGCAAACGAAGATATTTGAGAAAAGCTTCATTTTTAAAACTTTTTTCATTTTATTATTTTATCATTAAAAAAAGTGTGCACAAAAAGTGACAGAGATGGTCGATTCTTCAAAACCAAAAGTTAAACCACATTATGCTGGTACGCGCCGTAAGAAACCAGTTATTGAACATGAAGCTGTTCTCCATGATTCAGAGGAAAAAATCCACAATTCTGTAGAATCTCATGCGCGAGAAAAACAGAATATACAAGGTCAGGATAAAAGTACCTCTAGTACAACTTGGCTTTTCTTGTCCCTTTCTGGGATTTTGGGAGGATTCATTGCTTTGGGAATTTTTATGGGGCTTCAATGGGCTGGTTTTTTTCCTTCTCCTTTTGTGGCAAATTCTGTTGGGGGGGGAAAAGCTTTGCAGATTGCTGAAGCCGCAAAAAGTCAAGGTGAAGACACAAAGGAACAATTGAGGCGGGTACTTCAAGAAATCGATATGTTAAAAACAGAGTTTTCTTCTTTCTCAGCACAACAGTTTAAAACAACGAAAAATGATGAACTATCGAAAGAAGAAAGCAAAAAAGCTTTTGCAATTTTAGAGGAAAAAGTAAAAGCTCTTGAAGAAACTGTACAAACTTTTGTTAGAGAGTCGAAAGAAATAGAGACGGCTTTGTCTGTTGGGCAGAGCAATGCAAATGATCTTGCTGCGTTAAAACAAAAGTTAGAAGCTATCCAAGAAGAAACTGCTGTTAAAAATAGTGAGAAAAAAGAAATAGATACCGCGCTCTTTACCGCAATTAGTTCATTAAAAAATGCTGTAGAGCGTGGTGGATCTTATAATAATGAATTAAAGCTGTTACAGCAATTATCGCCTTCGATTGATGGACTTGATGTGTTGCAAAAGACAGCTACTGTGGGTCTTCCAAGTTCAGCACAACTTTCAGTTGATTTTGCTCATGTTGCCGATGCAATTGTTGGTACGCAAAATCTTGTTGCGTCAGATGCTGGTTTTTTTGACCGAATTTTAGCATGGATAAAAGGGCTCATTGTTTCGCGACCGATTGGAAATGTTGAAGGGATGACGCTTGGGGCTATTGCGGCACGCATGGAAGTTGCCATTCAAGCTGGTGATTACGAAAAGGCTTTGAGCGAATGGCAATCATTGCCTCAAAGTGCAAAAGATGTTTCAATGGATTTTGTTAAGCAGCTTGAAAGACATATTGCTATTCAACAGTTGTTGCAGCAATTGTTATTGTCTGTGCAACAAGGATCTTTTAAAGCAACAAAGATGTAAATAGGCCCAAGATGATACGTGTTTTTATTTATATTTGTGTTGTTTGTATCCTCGGTTTAGCTTTCACGTGGGTTGCTAATCACAATGGTATTTTTGTTCTCACATTTTTGCATTTCAGATTTTCTGCTTCATTTCTTACAGTGTTAAGTGTGCTTATTTTGTTTTTTGTAACGCTGGTGCTTTTATGGTGGTTATTGTCTTTCTTTTTTTCCATACCGAGTGCTCTTTCCAATTATTTTTATAAACGCCATCAAAAGCGTGGTTATGAAGCTCTTTCAAAGGGGATTCTTGCAACTTTTGCTGGTGATAGTATGGTTGCGCAAAAAATGGAAGCACGGGTTGCTAAATATCTTGCAGGAAAACAAGAGCCATTGGTAAAATTCTTACAAGCGCAAACCTTGTCTTTACAAAATAACTCTGTTCGCGCCATCGGTCTTTATGAGGAGATGAGAAAGGAAGATTCGACAAAATTGGTTGGACTTTATGGTTTGTTTCGTGAAGCGATGAAGAGTAAAGCTTATGAGGCAGCGCAACAATATGCCGAAGAGGCACTGACTTTATCGCCAGCACTTTTATGGGCGCATCAGGCGGTGCTTGATCGGTTAAGTACTGAGGGTAAATGGGATAAGGCACTTACTATTTTTGAGAGAACGCAAAAAGCTCTCCCGCGTTCTGTTCGCGCGACTCCAGAGCGGCAGCATATACAGGTTTTACTATTAAGTGGGCAGGCACTTTCTTTGTTTGATACACATCCTGTACAAGCACGTGAAGCCATTTTGAAAGCCCATAAATTGGCGCCTGATTTTGTTCCAGTAATAGTTATTGCTGCTGATATTCTTTATAAGTTAAATGAAACGCGTAAAGCGGATAAAATGATTATAGCGGCTTGGCAAAAGAATCCTCATCCTGATTTGGGGACGCTTTATCTTGAAAGAGAAGAAGGAGCCATTGGGCGATTAAAAAGGGCTAAGACACTTGCTTCTTATAATAAAGATGCATTTGAATCGGCTTTCCTTATTGCTAAAGCAGCTTTAGATGCTGGTGAAACAGCATTAGCGAGAGAGCAGGCAAAAAAAGCATTACAGTATCATCCACGGGAAAGTGTTTATTTATTGTTGGCAGATATTGAAGAGGCACAGGGAAACAATCAAGGTGCTGTGCGTCAATGGCTTTCTTTAGCACTTCGTGCTGAACGTGATCCAGTATGGATGTGTGATGGGTCCATTTTTTCTTCTTGGTCAGCGGTTTCTCCAATCAGTGGACGTTTGGGCTGTTTTGAATGGAAGGCGCCTCCCTGTATGCCTTCTCTCACATTAGAGGCGGACAATATTGTGCCGAAAAAGCAAGAGAAAGAGTATGTTATGGGGAAAAGTGATGGTGTTGAAGATAAGAAGCTTAAAAAATTAACACCTATAGACGATTCTCTTTTGCATAATGCGCAGGTGGAGAAACAAGATATAAAAGAACAAGATGTAAAAATGTTCAGTCAAACTCACTTAAATGTTGATGATCCAGGGGTGAAAACAGAAGAAGAAACATCTTTATCGAGGAAAAAATTTCGTTTATTTTAAATTGCACCAATGTGATAATACAAATGTTTTCTCAGAAGAAACAATTGACCTAGAAGAAAAAATATCGTTAGTCTTGTCCAATAAAATTATTCTCTTATGCTTTAAAAATGAAGTTTTGCTTGGTTGCAGAGGTGATTGGTTAAAAAATGTTTTTACATCAGAGATGTCTTGATAAAAAACAAAAAAATAACAAACCAAGGATTGCTGTTGTTATTCATCGGCGGTCTACCTATACTGGTCGTTTAGGAAAATTTTTACAACAAAATGGTTTTGTTCTTGATATTTATCGTCCTATTTTTGGACAAAAACTCCCTGATACATTAGAGCATTATGCCGGTGTTGTTATTTTAGGGGGGCCGATGAGTGTGAATGACAGCGAAGCCTATATTGGTGAGGAAATTGATTGGATTTCGTTATCACTGAAGGAAAATAAGCCTTTTTTGGGTATTTGTCTTGGAGCGCAAATGTTAGCGCGAAATCTAGGGGGGCGCGTTGGTACAAGAAGTGATGGGACTGTTGAAGTCGGCTGGTATCCACTAGAAGCAACCCCTCAAGGGAAGGAATTGATGAATTGGCCAGAAATGGTCTATCATTTTCATGATGAAGGTATTTATGATTTACCGAAAGAGGCAATGCTTTTGGCAACAGGGCATACATATCCTACACAAGCTTTTCGTTATGGAAACAATGCATGGGGTTTGCAATTTCATGCTGAGTTTACACGTGCTATGATGCGACGGTTAGTCGTGCGTTCGGCACATAAATTGACTGAAAAAGGTGCTCAACCTGCTTGTGCACATTTGAAAGGTCGTTTAATTTATGATCAAGCTTTAAGTCAATGGTTTGAAGGTGCATTACACCAGATTTTTTGTGTACCGACCGCATTTGTGTGAGTGTTAGAAACACTATTTATTATCGTTCTTGTTGTGCTGTAAAACAGTATCGTTTAAGGCAGAGATAGAAAACTCATGTAAAACTTTACACATGAGGTATTTTTTGTTAGAAAGTGTAATGGATTTTCTTAAAAAGATCTTGGTGGGTGGACTTATGAGATACTGTACTTTAGAACGATGTATAGGAACTCCTTGAAGTGATCAGTAGATAAAATCCGGTCGATTAAGAAGTTGGATTGTTTATAAACTGACTGTGGTTAAGAATCTTTGTCCTTTTTAGGGTGGGGAGGAAGTTAAGAGATAAAGAAAGTTTTAATGTTGTCTAAATCCTTTCAAATACCGTCATCACAAAAGAGATTTTCTTTGAGCTATTTAATTTGTGGGCTCCTTTGTCTTGCTCTGATATTTATTTATAGCGCACTCTGGTTTTTTTTTCACGTAAAATAGAAGAGCAAGTTTCTGATATATTTGCAAAAGCGTCTTCCTATAATATGGCGGCGGTATGTGAGAATGTGCGCAAGGATGGTTATCCTTTACGTATCGGTGTTGTTTGCGACAATTTTCAATTTTCTTGGCCTTTACATGGGGTTTCTGTATCGACGGGGCGTTTGACAGCTGGTGCACCAATTTATGCACCTCATTTGGTCGAGTTTAATGTTCATTCTCCTGCATCAATTGTTTTTTCCGGACAAACTTCCATAGTATCGCGTTGGCGCAATTTGGTTATTGAAACAGAACCTTATTGGAAAACGGGTAAAACATTGAAGTTTATAGCTGAAGGGCTTGAAATTTCACCTCTTTCCTCTTCCCTTGAAGATCAAAAGCCTCAAGAAGCATTAGGAGAACAAACAACAGATAAAAAAACGACACAGGAAAATGTAGAAGATCAAGCATCTTTGCAAAATACGCATGACATGATTACTCAGCCGTTAGAGACAAAAGATATGCCTCAAAAAATAACGGCAGAATTTTTGCGCTTTGATCTGAAACATGAAAAGAATGATTTGTTGGGAAATATAACTTTTGACGGTTTTGATGTTTCTCTAGTTTTTACATCTTCTTTTGTTGATGTCCCAAAAATTGATGGTAACTTGAAAGTGATTTTAAATGACATCTCTTTTTTGTCTGAAGATGAAGGGAAAAATTGGCAACAGCGACTGTATGGAAAAAGTGGGCTTTTAAAGCAAGGTGAATTGACTTTTCATACAGGTGGTGGGTTACGTATTAGTGGACCTTTTTCTTTTGATGAAGAAGGATATTTGACAGCAGAATTCGAACTTGTCCATATTCAGCCCATGAAGCTTCTTAACACTTTGCAGCGCTTATTTCCCGCGCAGGACAATAATCTTCAAGCGTTATTTTTTATTTTGGGTGCACTGCCTAAAAATGCCGATGGCGCTCCCGTTCTCCCCTTGCTCATTAATAATGGGTGGGTAAAATTAGGTTTTTTAAAACTTGGTCGTCTCGCTCCACTTTAGGTTTTGTACCCAAGCCTTTTTTCATTTTTACCACCAAATTTCGATTTTTTCTGATTTTTACACTTTTTTTGCAATTTTAGAGTGTCAAAATCTATTTTAACAAAATGCGTATTTAATGGTAAAAAAATAGCTGTAAAAATAAAAAATTACCACTTACTCCTAACTAATCCCACCTCTTTTCACTTAGTACAAAATCTTATGTCAAACTACATATAGCAACAGTGTTTGTGTGGAAAAAGTGGCATTTTAAAGTATGCTGAATTGCCTTTTTATACAGGTAGTGTGGTGCCGTGTTAGGAACCTTTTTTCTTTATGTATGGAATTTTGAGCATATTGCAGATGTCTGTTTAGAGTGACCTTTGAAATAGGTAAAACAGCTTAGTTGGATGAGAATATGAAGTTGTAAAGAGGAGAATGGACGTCCGTTTTTACTGTCGTTTTTTATTCGATTTCACGTATTTCAAAAGCAGTTACAGTCATATCTTTTAAATAATGGATTAAGCATATCCTTTTGTTTCTGATGTTTTTTAATGCAGCCATATGTCTTCCACGTAAAACAGAATATATTTGTATTGCATATTTACGCATTTGTTAAAAAAATATTTCTCAGTGCTTTCTATTTCACGATGTTGCCTATGAATGGTATAATGATAAAGCCATTAAGCACCACCATCTTTTCGTTTATGGAGTAAGAAGCTAGAAGGGGGCATTTAGTTCTTTCTTTAATGTTTTTTATCTATACGCTTTTCTCATTTGCAATATGCAAGGGGCAATGCGTTTAATTGATTGAATATAAACAGACTTGAAATAAGAAAAACTTAGAATATCAGCTTCTCCTTCAACATAAAAATAATAAAACTATGATTGTAAATCAATATATTATATTTTTATGTTGAAGGATATTTGACAGTAAAATTTGAATTTATTTTTTATTTTAAGCGCTTTGTCTCAAAATGCGGGATAGCGCTTCCGTTCTTCCCTTACTAATTAGTCATGTATGGATAGAACGGGAGATTGAATGGGTTGTTTTGTATCTGCTTTAGGTTTTAAAGCCAGTATTTTGAAGTTGAGAAATCAATCCTGCTGCAAAAGTAAAACGAGAAATATTGAGATCATTTTCAATAAGGGCACTAATGCGGTTTGTAATGTTGTGAATATGATTTTCTTCTGTTTTTTTCCAAGTGTCAAAAGGATCTTTTTTCTTTCCATAATTTTTGAGGATTTTCATAACGATTTGCCGTAAGCTTTCAGAAACATTTTCTTTGGCTTGGCTTAAAGCCATACTATCATAATAATCTACTACAGGAATTATACGACTTGCTTCGTTAATGCGGTTTATACGAATGATTTGTGCAAGTGAAAAATAGATCTCTGCGGTTTTAATAAGATCACTGTTGCTTTTTTTTGCAATTAAAGAAATATCACAGATTGTTGAAGCAGCTTCTAAGAGAGCTAATTGCTTCGCTAATGCTTTTGGTGCTCCCTCTTCGCTGTAGTGTAATGCTTTTTCCTCAATCTTTTGCTTAATATCGTTGTCGTGAGAATGCATAAGCTCTTTTTCAATAATGCTACGGGCTTGCTTTATTGTTTTTACGATTTCTTCTAATGGACGTGAGAGATCTATGTTGTGTAAACCCCAACTGGTTGTTTCAAAGAGCATTGGGGTCATTGCTGCGTAGAATTTGTTTTGGACAAGACCGGGTATTTTATTATCAAGCTTATCAATTTGCTCAGACAATTGAGGAATTTCAAAACCATCGCGAATGGCAATGAAAACGCGAATAATATTTTCAGCTTTTTGTTCTGTTGCATCGTGTAGTCTATTAACAAAAGTGGGGCCTCCACGATTTACAATATCGTTGGCAATCAGCGTTGCTATAATATTACGACGCAATTGATGGTTAATGACTTCCTTCTTAAAATTTTCTTGAATTTGTGTTGGAAAATAGTTCAGCAAGGTTGTATTGAAATAGTGATCATCAACAATGGGGTTATTAGCAATTTCTTCTTTTAAGGTTAATTTAGCATATGCAAAAATAACAGCGAGTTCTGGACGGAGAAGACCTTTGCCTTGGGTTGTTCTTTGTCGTAAAATTTGCTCATCAGGGAGTATTTCAACTCTACGATCTAGAAGCTTTTTTTGTTCCAAATCGTGCATAAAGCGTATTTGATAGGGCAAATCAGTAGTGCTTTGATTTTCCGCCAAAGAAAGAGCAAGGGGTTGTAGATAATTGTTGCGCAAAACGAGTTGCTCGACTTGAGGTGTCATTTTTTTCAAGAGCTTATTGCGATCTTCGCGGGTTAACGTTTTGGCACGTAGTGCTGATGCAAGAACAATTTTGAGATTGACCTCAATATCAGAACAATTCACACCAGCAGAATTGTCAATGGCATCCGTATTGCATCGACCACCATTTAAGACATATTCAATCCGTCCGCGTTGTGTAACACCAAGATTAGCCCCTTCGCCAATAATTTTTGCACGCACTTGCTCTCCGGTAATGCGTATCGCATCATTCGCACGATCACCTACTTGGGCATCATTTTCTGTTGCTGCGCGGATATAAGTACCAATGCCGCCGAACCATAAAAGATCAACAGGGGCTTTGAGAAGAGCAGATATAATTTCAAAGGGTGTTCCTGTTTGTTTTTCGAAACCAATGGCTTGTGCTGCTTCAGGTGAGAGAGTAATGGTTTTTTCTTTTCGTGAGAAGATACCACCGCCCTTTGATAATTTGCTTTGATCGTAATCTTGCCAGCTGGAGCGAGGAAGTTTAAAAAGGCGCATACGCTCTGCATAGCTTTCGTCTATGCTTGGATCTGGATCAATAAAGATATCGCGGTGATCAAAAGCGGCAATCAATTTTGTTTGTTTGGAAAGTAGCATCCCATTACCAAAGACATCGCCAGACATGTCTCCAACACCGACACAGGTGAAGGGCGTTGTTTGAATATCCTGATCAAATGTTTCTCTAAAATGTCTTTTGACAGCTTCCCATGCACCTTTGGCTGTAATACCAATGGCTTTGTGGTCGTAACCTGCTGAGCCTCCAGAGGCAAAAGCATCATCGAGCCAAAAGTGATTTGCTTGGCTGATGGCGTTGGCGGTATCAGAAAAAGTTGCTGTTCCTTTGTCTGCTGCGACAACAAAATAGGGGTCAGGGTCATCATGACAGATGACATTGGGGGGAGAACTTATTTTGCCGTTAATTAGATTGTCTGTGATTGAGAGCAAAGCTGTGATAAAGTCTGTATAAGCTTGTTGTGCTGCTTCTATAATGAGAGCACGGTCATTTGTTTGGGGAAGCCGATGGGGATAAAAACCCCCTTTTGCACCTGCAGGAACGATAACTGCATTTTTAACTTGTTGGGCTTTGACTAAGCTGAGGACTTCGGTACGATAATCTAATGCGCGGTCAGACCAACGAATGCCACCACGAGCGATAGGTCCAAAACGCAAATGTACCCCTTCAACTTCCGGTCCATAAACAAAAATTTCTCGGTAAGGGCGTGGTTCAGGCAAATCCTCAATTTGGCGCGGATTTAATTTGGTGGCTAAAATACGCCGTGGACTTCCATCGTCAAGAGGCGTAAAGGCATTCGTTCGTAAACTCGCATCGATAAGGTTGCAATAACGGCGTAAGATGAGATCATCATCTAAACCAGACACTTTCCGTAATTTTTCTCCAATACGCTTTTGAATAACCTGTTGGCTTTTTTCCCGTTCTTTTTCTGTATGGCTTTGGTGAAACTTTAAATGAAATAAAGCATAAAGATCTTGGGTAATGTCAGGATAAGCATTTAAAGTTTGGGCAACGCGATCTTGCGAATAAGGAATACCAGCTTGCTGGAGATAGCGCCCATAATGGCGCAAAATAACAATTTCATGCCAATCAAGTTCAGCTGTTTGGGTGAGTGCATTAAAAGCGTCATTATCAGCATTTTGTGCCCAAATTGCCTCAAAGGTTTCGGCGTGTTTTTGACCGTTTTTTTCAAAATCGATATAGAGCTGGAAAGTACTTTCCAGCTGCATATCATGAAGATACACAGAGTGCCCATAGCCATCTGGTAATTCAAGGGTTTGTTCGGCAATAACGCGAAACCCCATGTTTTCAAGGAGTGGTACGCGTTTGGAAAGGGCAAGAGCTTCATGGCGGTGAAAAAGCCGAAGAGAAATAGTACGTTTTTCTTTATTTTGTGTGTGATAAAAGTTCACGAAAAGGGGCTTCTCATCATGAAGATTTAAAATATGTCCTGCATCGTTAATAGCGTCTTCAGCTGAAAATAAATCACGATAGCTGTTGGGAAATTCGCTGGCTAGACGTGTTTGTTGCTCTGTTGTTTTCTGAGTAAGAGCGATGGCTTGAACGCTGTCTTCCCAACTTCGTGCAATCGAACGTACATGTTGTTCAAGTGTGGAGCGCTCGTGAAGGGGAACAGTCTCGTTTCCTTTGCGATGGATGATATAATAGACACGTATAAGGGTGCTTTCCAAAAATAGCGGATAAGATTCAAAAAAGTCGCCTTTATAGAGCTCAACAAAATGTTCGCCAACTTTTTCACGCAGGCTGCTGCTATATTGGTCACGCGGTACGTAGACAAGGATAGAAACAAAGCGCCCAAAAGAATCAGTGTGGGCAAGAACCCGTAAACGTGGGCGCTCATCTAATTGTAGAATAAGTTTAGTGTTTTCTGTCAATGTATCAACATCAGAGCGAAACATTTCATCTCTTGGATAGGTTTCTAAAGCACTGACGAGTGCTTTTCCTGAATAATCGGCGTGATTGTGTCCAAGACGTTGAATAATAGTTTGGGCTTTTTCTTTTAAGAAAGGAATTTGCAAAATAGAACGTGTATAAGCTGAGGAGGTAAAAAGCCCTACAATGCGTAATTCTCCACAGAGTTGTTTTTCTTTATCAAATATTTTAAGACCAATATAATCGAGCCAGACAGAACGGTGAATTTTGGAGCGACTGTTAGCTTTTGTCACGATAAACAGATTATCGCTTTCCATGAAGGATAAAACTTCTTGAGGAGGTTCTTTCATACTTTCATCGTCAACAATATGAATAGAAGCATCCGTGAGTATACCAAGTTCAATATTACTCGCTGTAAAGGATTTTAGGGGTTTTTGGTCTTTGATGAAGTTGTAAGTGCGCATACCAAGGAAAATGAAATTATCGTCCATTAGCCAGTGAAGAAATTCAATAGCCTTTTCACCTTCTTGTTTGTAGTGCGGGGGAAGGCTTATTTGGTAGGCATGAATATGCTTTTTAACTTCTTCAAGCATAGGTTTCCAGTCTTGTACAGCAGCATTAACCTGTTCAAGAACTAAGATGAGTTCATTTTCAAGTTTTTGTATTTGCTGTTTGTTTAATGACTCGATGTGAATTTGCATCAGACTGATGCGTTTTCCAGAAGTACAATCAAGAATAGGGTGCGCAATTAAATAGATATGGTTTTTGTGTTGATTGAAAACATTTAAAATAGAATCGAGAAGGAAGGGTTTGTTATCATTGACAAGCGTGATAGCGGTTATAGGCTTGTTATTACGGGTCAAATTTTGGTCAAAGTAGATAGTATTTTTTCCCGTCTGATGGAGATTAAAAGCTTTTACTGCGATGGCTGCGGCTTTTTGAAGTTCTTTATTTTCGTAATAAACAATATCTTCTTCATCTGTTTGAGCAAAAAGGATTTCTTCTATTTTATCTTGGGTGTTTTTTGTTTCTGTTTTTTTTTGTTGCAACACATTCACTCTCCCTTTTTGCTCTTAGGGGTCTTCTCTTCATCTTTTTAAAAGCAGACCATTATATTTTTGTATACTGTAACACCTTCTTCTTGAAGAAAATAGCTCTTTATTTGGAAAGAATGAGTTTGTTTTTGCTATTTTTTAGTAATAGTTTGTACTCTAAAGAAATATTTTGCGTCAAAGAAAGGGCACTTTTAGTATTTTTGTATGTTAATAGTTTGTTTTTTAAAATATACAAAATGAAAGTAAAAAAAGAAGCAAAAGTAAAGAGAGAATGGCGCGTTTACCAGAAAGACTTTTAAGTGGTTACCAAAACTTTATAAACAATCATTTTTTATATAAAATAGCAGATTATCAGCAATTGGCGATTGAGGGGCAGAAACCTGAAGTTTTGGTCATTGCTTGTTGTGATTCGCGTGCAGTACCAGAAATGATTTTTGATGCTAAGCCAGGGGAAATTTTCACCATGCGCAACGTGGCGAATGTGGTTCCTCCTTTTTCTCCTGATGATCAATATCACGCAACATCAGCAGCTCTTGAATATGCTGTGCAATTGCTTAAGGTGAGACATATTGTCGTTTTTGGTCATGCCCATTGTGGAGGCATTCGTACTGCTCTTAATGAGACATATAAATCTTTATCATCAAATGATTTTATTGGTCAATGGATAAGTCTCTTAGCACCAGCAGCAGAAATCGTTTTGAATAATAAGTCGCTGTCGTGGCCAGAAAAACAGACGGCATTAGAGCAGCTTTCTATTCGCCATTCGTTGAGAAATTTAGAGACGTTTCCGTGGATAAAGCTTCGCAAAGATCAAGGTTTTTTGACATTGCATGGGGTTTGGTTTGATATCTCTAGCGGAAAATTATGGAGTATAGAACAGGAAACAGGTTGTTTTATGCGTGTTGAAGTTGAAAGTTTTGAAGTATAGTATTTGCTGTTTTTATTTCTTCGTATAAAAAGACATTTTATGATAAAACTTGACAAAGCTGGGGTTTTATTGTTTGAAGGAGCAAGCTTTCAGTGACAAAATTAACTTGGAGCCACCGACTGAGACCCCAGTTTAAGGGTATAAAGAGATCTCAGAGGTCAACATCCGACGGCGCGATGCGTTCTCGGATGTTATTTTGGTTTGTTTGTTATGCAACAATGAGGTAAATGATGTTTGAATCCTTGCAAGAGCGACTTGGTTCTATTCTGTCTCATTTGACGGGACGTGGCGCTTTATCGGATCAGGATGTTGTAGAGGCGCTGCGTGAAATTCGTCGCGCTTTATTGGAAGCTGATGTTGCTCTTGATGTTGTACGCTCTTTTACCGATAGGGTTCGGGAAAAAGCTGTTGGGGCCGAAATCGTTAAATCAATTAAACCAGGCCAAATGGTGGTTAAAATTGTTCATGATGAATTGGTTCATATTCTTGGAAATGAAAGCGTTCTGAGTGATTTAAATGCACCAGCTCCAGTTGTTATCATGATGACTGGTTTGCAAGGTTCCGGAAAAACAACTACAACAGCAAAGCTTGCAAAACGTTTTACTGATAAGCATAATAAAAAAGTTCTCATGGCGTCATTAGATACACGCCGTCCCGCTGCACAGGAGCAATTGCGCCAATTGGGAGAACAGGCAAAACTTGCAAGCTTGCCTATTATTGCGGGTCAGCTGCCTGTTGATATTGCATCACGTGCCGTGCAGGCTGCTAAATTAGGTGGTTATGACGTGCTTCTTCTTGACACAGCAGGACGTAATCATATTGATGAAGCTTTGATGCTTGAATTGGCTGAAATTAAAGCATGTGCCCTTCCTCATGAGATTATGTTGGTGGCTGATAGTTTGACGGGGCAAGATGCCGTTCATCTTGCTCGTTCTTTTGATGAGCGTGTAGGGATTACAGGGATTATTTTAACACGGATGGATAGTGATGGGCGTGGTGGCGCTGCTCTTTCTATGCGTGCTGTTACAGGTAAACCAATTAAAGCAATTGGAACTGGTGAAAAAATAGATGCCTTAGAAGAATTTCATCCCAGTCGTATTGCTGATCGTATTCTGGGAATGGGGGATATTGTTTCTTTGGTTGAAAAAGCTGCTGAAACAATGGATCATGAGAAAGCTGCTGCTTTTGCAAAAAAAATGCAAGCCGGAAAATTTGATCTGAATGATCTTGCAGAACAGTTGCAGAAAATGAAAAAACTGGGTGGAATGGGCGGTATTATGGGCATGTTGCCAGGAATGGGGAAGGTCAAAGAGCAGATTGCGGCTGCGGGGTTTGATGATCGTTTGTTTGATCGTCAATTGGCCATTATTTCATCTATGACACTGCAAGAGCGGGCGAATCCAGAGCTTTTAAAACATAGCCGCAAACAGAGAATTGCTAAGGGATCTGGTACAACGGCAGCTGATATTAATAAACTTTTAAAGATGTATCGCCAAATGGCTGATATGATGAAAGCCATGGGTGGTAAAGGAAAAAGTGGTTTGATGGGAAAAATGTTGGGAGGACTTGGTTCCAAAATGGGTTTTGGTGGTATGGGAAATTTGGGGGGGGATTCTCCAGCTATGCCTGATTTGTCAGGATTGGATCCAAAGCAATTCTCAACGCTTCAAAAGCAAATTGAAAATGGTAATGGAGAGAAGTTCTTGCCCGGACTTCCCAAGCGTGGACCTATATTTCCTGGTCTTTCCAATGGCATTGCCGATAGGGGAAAATTTCCTCAGCATCCTAAGAAAAAATAAGATGTGAAGAGGGAAAGGAATATGATGCAGGAAACAGTATTAAAAGAATTAGCACATTTACGAGCATCTATTGATAATTTTGATGCAACTTTGATTCATATCTTAGCAGAGCGTTTTCGTTGTACGAAAGCTGTTGGGCGCTTAAAAGCGCGTTATGATTTGCCTAAAGTAGATCCTCTGCGTGAGCAATATCAGGTAGAGCGTTTGCGGCAATTGGCTATGGATAGTGATCTTGATCCTGATTTTGCTGAAAGATTTTTAAAATTTATTATTAAAGAAGTTGTGAGTCATCATGAAGTTATTGCTGAAGAGCAAAAAACAAAAAAGTCAATTTAAACGAAAGCCAGAGCTGACAATAGGAGATAAAATATGGCATTGAAAATTCGTTTGTCCCGTGGAGGTTCAAAAAAACGTCCTTATTATCATATCGTCGTTGCAGATGTTCGTAGTCCGCGCGATGGGCGGTTTCTTGAGCGTGTTGGTGCATGGGATCCAATGTTGCCTAAAGATGGACCGAGGGTAAAACTTAATGAAGAACGTATCCAATATTGGCTTGGGCAAGGGGCTCAACCAACAGATCGCGTTTTACGGTTTTTAGATGCAGCTGGCTTGAAAAAGCGTCCAACTCGTAATAATCCACATAAAGGTGAACCGGGTAAAAAAGCACAAGAACGTATAGCAGCAGCAAAGCAAGCGGCAGAAGAAGCAGCGGCAGCGGCTGAAGCAGAATCTGCTTCAGCATAAGAAGCATGGTTGTTTATCAACGTGTCTTTAAAAGCTTTAGAAAAATAAATATTATCCGTTTTTGTTTATCAAAAACGGATTTTCTTTAAAAAGTGGCTTGTTTAAACAGCGCTGGTTTTTTAAAAATCAATGGTTTTAAAAGTCAATAGCGCGGCCTTTAATTTCCCAGTCTCCATAGCGGGAAGGGTCTTTTCCGCCGCGTCCGCCGTTTTCTAAAGGTTGTTCTTTTTTTGCTGCGCTTTTTCGCCTTTCTTCAGCTTCTTTAAGGGCGCGTTGTGCTGCGGGAGAAAGAGATTGCTGTTTAACGACATTTGCGTTTTTTTTGCTTGTATTCTCATCTTTTTTATTCATTTTACACCTATTCCATTGAAGAAGCAGAAAGAAAACACCATCATATAATATTGATTGACTTTTATCATGGAGTTTTTTGAGTAATGAATATAATGCGTACAGCCATGCTTTTGGCTTTTTTAACTGCTCTTTTTATGGGAGTTGGTTATCTTGTTGGAGGGGGTGGTGGCATGGTCATTGCTCTTTTGATGGCAAGTGGTTTAAACTTTTTTTCTTATTGGAATTCGGATAAAATCGTTTTACGCATGTACGGGGCGCGTGAAGTTGATCAGCATTCAGCACCAGTTTATTATAAGATTGTAAGCGATTTAGCACAAAGGGCTTCTCTTCCTCAACCAAAGGTTTATGTTATTGAGAATGCACAGCCAAATGCTTTTGCGACGGGACGTAATCCGCAAAATGCTGCTGTTGCTGCAAGTACTGGGTTGTTAGAGCGGTTGAGTTCAGAGGAAATTGCCGGCGTTATGGCGCATGAGCTTGCACACATTGAGCATCGTGATACCTTAACAATGACTCTAACCGCGACGATTGCAGGGGCAATTTCAATGCTTGGTAATTTTGCTTTCTTTATGGGAGGACCGCGGAACTCTTCAGAAGATTCTCATGGCGCTGGGGCAATTGGAGGATTTATTGCATTGCTCGTGGCACCTTTTGCAGCGATGCTGGTGCAAATGGCGATTAGCCGTACGCGGGAATATGCTGCGGATCGGAGAGGGGCTGAAATATGTGGTAATCCTTTATGGTTGGCTTCGGCATTGCGTAAGATTGCTGATGGGGGACGTGGGGTATATAATGAAGAAGCAGAGCATAATCCAGCAACCGCGCATCTGTTTATTATTAATCCTTTGAGCGGTGAGGGAGCGGATAGTCTTTTTTCGACACATCCAGCAACTGCAAATCGTATTGCTGCTCTTTATCAGCAAGCAGAAGAGATGAAAGGGGCTCTTGCCAAAAGTGTGGGATGGAATAAAGAAGACGCTATACATGAAAAAAGCAGCGGGATGAGCTATGCGGATTTTCATAGTGGTCAGGCTCATACATTAGGTGAGCAAGAAAACAGTCCTTTTCAGCGTGTTACAAAGCGTCCTTCTTGGCTTCGTTATGAAAATTCAAAAAGATCTCGTTCATAGAGTTATTGAGGGATTTTTTAAGGAAATAGTGATATAAAGGTGGTGTTTTGAAACACAAAAAAGCGGGGCATGTGTCTGAAAAAAATGTTCCAGGGTTAGCTGTTCGACAGGTGTGTGTGCGTCTTTTGGGGGCGGTAGTTGATAAGTACACGCCTCTGTCTGGTTTGACGGATAATGAACACGGACATCCACAATATTTAAAGCTTTCACAGCGAGATCGTTTGTTATGTCGGGCTATTTTAACAGCTTCATTGCGTCATCGAGGGCAGATTATGGCGGCTCTTTCACGCTTTTTGGCGCGTCCTTTGCCTTCACAAGCACTTTCACTTCAGCATCTTTTGCATATCAGTGTTGCACAAATTCTTTATCTTGATATTCCCGATCATGCGGCTATTGATTTAGCTGTGCGTGTGGCGAAACTTGATCCTCGAATGCGCCGTTTTTCAGGGGTGGTGAATGCTCTTTTGCGCAATGTTGCACGTGAGGCAGAGCCTTTACGTCAACAAGTTCCTACCATTGAAGGTGTGCCAGCGTGGTTTGGACAGCTTTTAATATCAGCTTATGGAACAGAAAAGGCGCATCAGATTATAGCAATTCAAAGTGTGGAACCCCCTTTCGATTTGACAGTGAAATCTGACAGTGTTGGATGGGCTAAAAGGCTTGGCGGTGTGGTGTTGCCCAATGGTTCTGTTCGATTAAATCGTCTAGAGAGTTCTGTTTCTGATTTACCAGGCTATAGTGAAGGAACTTGGTGGGTTCAAGATTTTGCTGCAGCGTTGCCTGCTTGTTTACTAGGAACACTTCGGGGTAAACGAGTTGCTGACCTTTGTGCAAGCCCTGGGGGAAAAACAGCACAATTGGCTTTACAAGGGGCAGAGGTGACAGCAATTGAGCTTTCTGCTAACCGCGTAAAGCGTTTAAAAGAAAATATGGAACGGCTTCGTTTTTCAGTTCACATTTGGCAGGGCGATGTGAGAAATTTCCATCCCACACAGCTTTTTGATGCGGTTCTTCTCGATGCTCCTTGTTCTTCTACTGGAACGATCCGTCGTCATCCAGATATTTTATGGACGAAATCGAGGGATGATATCATCAAGTTAGCGGCGTTGCAAAATGATTTACTTGTCGCAGCAATTTCCTTGGTAAAGGTGGGGGGACTGATTATTTTTTCCAATTGTTCATTGGCAAGAGAAGAAGGTGAAGATCTTATTGAAAAAATTTTATCGACACGCAATGACATTGTTTTAGAACCTATTTATCCAGAGGAAATGGGAGCACTGGCACATTTGCTTTGTGGGGGGATGTTACGTACAACGCCTGCGGATTTTTGTCATAAAAATTTTGATGCTGAGAAAACCGCATTTTTAGGAATGGATGGTTTTTTTGCTGCGCGCTTACGAAAAATTGCTTAATTAACGCTTCATTTACAAAAATGGTCGAAATTGTATTTGAATCAGCATAAATGGAGATGAAGTTTTGGCGGTTGCGGTAAAAGCTCCTCAGGTAAAAGTGGCAGCCTGTATCGATACGATACAGAATGTTATGCGGCGTTTATGGGTTGGACCATTGTTTCGTTGGCGGTTTTCAGGGTTTCGTCCTCATAAAATTTTAGCGCATCCCATGGATTTGCATGTGGCTGATCCTATGATGGCGCATGAATTTTATCATGGTCGTTTTGCTTTTGCTGGTCACATTGTTCATTCTGGTGCTGTTTCGCCGTTTGCATTGGTTCCACCAACGCTAGAATGGGAAGCAGCTCTACATGATTTTCATTGGTTGCGCCATATGGAGGCAGCAGGAAGTGATTTAGCTTCTGCACATGCACGTTCTCTTTTAGAAGATTGGTTTGACCATGCTGGCAAGAAGGTAAAAGGGCTTGCTTGGAGTGGTCCTGTTGTGGCGCGGCGCTTGATTTCATGGATTTGTCACTCGAAAATGTTGTTAGAAGGAGCAAGTGAGCGGTTTGAAAAACGCTTTTTACGTGCGCTTGGTTTGCAATTTCGTTATTTGCGCGTAACAATTTGCAGTATGGAGCATGATGACCGACGTTTACAAGCAGCAGCGGCTTTGACGTTCGCATCTCTTGCTTTGCCTGTTTCTGTGGCAGTGAAAAAAAAGGTACAAACCACACTTATAAAAGAGCTTTCCCGTCAAATCCTAGTTGATGGTGGGCATATTTCTCGTAGTCCTGTTATTTTGCTGAATTTGTTATCGGATTTATTGTCGTTACGGCATCTTTTTATGCGTAGCAATGAAACAGCACCCCGTATTTTGATTGATTCTGTTGAGCGTATGTTGCCAGCTTTACGATTCTTTATCCATGAGGATCAAACGTTGGCTCATTTTAATGGGGTTGGTCCCCTTGTGTCGGAACGGTTATCGTCCCTTTTGAAGCTTGATGAAACAGGAGGGCATCCTTTTAGTTATGCCCGTTATTCAGGATTTCAGCGCTTAAAAGCCAATCAAACAACAGTGCTTGCAGATACAGGAAAGTTTCCACCCCGCTTTGTAGCACAGCAGGCTTGTTCGGGGTGTTTGTCTTTTGAAATGTCTTCACAAGGGCACCGTTTTATTATCAATACTGGTGTTAATCCTGATGGTCGGGAAGATTATCGACATTTAGGGCGTGTTACTGCAGCACATTCAACAGCTACGCTTAATGATTGTTCAGTGGGTGCTTTTTATCATAAAAAGAAAAATGGCGCGCCATTTTTGTTTGATGGACCCAGGGAAGTTCAAGTGCGCCGTATAGAGGATTCAGAGAAGACGGGTTTTATTGCGAGTCATAATGGTTATGTGCGACCTTTTAATCTTATTCATGAGCGTGGTGTTATTTTGGCGACAAATGGAGATATGATCGAAGGTTTTGATCGCTTTTTTATGCCAAATAAAGGGGGAAAGAGACACAAGAGTGTGCAAAATGAACAAAATCATGTTGCTGTTCGGTTTCATCTTCATCCACAAGTTGAAGTTAACTATGATGGCAAACGTGTCTGTTTAGCCGTAAAGAACGAGAACGTGAAGAGCGAACAAGTATGGTATTTTATATCGCCTGATGCAGATATTTTTCTTGAAGATTCGATTGATTTTGCAGAATTAACAGGTCCACAACGGACACAACAGATTGTTTTATATTTTCGTCCTGCATTTCAGGAAAAAGTTCGTTGGCGTTTTATCCGTAAAGCGTTTGATAAAAAATCAGAACATTGTTCCAACCCATAGTATATTGCGTTTTATCTTCGTGTCGCAAAACATCATCGTTTATTGTGGTAATATTCTCAAAATTTGAAGATCATATAAATTTTATACATGAAGCATTTTGTTAGAATATAGGTTGGATGTTTTTAGGCAAGGTTTGCTCATAGAATCTCATGAGGTGATGCTAAGAGAGAGGGATTGGCTCCCGAAAAAAGAGTTTTTAACAGACCATTGTTGACAGATGAGTACTGGTTAAGGATCTTCATTCTTTAAAGATGCGGAGAGAAAATAAAGCTGTTGCTTATCTTCGATAAGTTCTTAAGTGTGCTGTTGGGATCAATATTTCTCTCTGAGAGAGTTGCATTAATAGGGTTACGTTCCTCACAAAAAACAGAGCGCTATTTATTGCATATTCACGGACTTATATTAAAGAAAAATCCCTTAATACTTCCAAGCCTATTTCGCGACGATGTCTGTGATGGGTATAACGGTAAATCCATGAAGCACCTCATCTTTACGCAAGGAGCAATTCGGCACTATCACACTATTTATAGTGCCCAATATTTGTAACAAGCTCTTAGCATTAGAGATGGTTCATAAGAGGCATTTTTAGAATTTTCTTAATAGTTTTTATCCACACAGGACCCCCCGCTTGTAACGTGCAAGCGAATGGTTTTGGTTGATTCAACACACATAGATTTTGAATGGGAGAATCTTCGGTATTCGGGGTTCTAATTCAATATGAATAACGCTAAATTATTAATCAAATATTATACATCACAGAAGCACTGAAAATTCAAGAAACAATACATAGCAGCGCCCGAAAAAGACAGCCCCTCCGCTCTTTGTTATTATACTAAAAATGAAGTCATAATAACAAACCACAAAATGCGTGTTCTTTCATAGCAAAGCACTCTCTCAAATGCTTCAAATAACTTTTATAAAGATTTACGCGAATAACGCCGTGCAATCGAATCAATATCACCTCGACAAATTCCAAGATCGCTGAGTTCATATGTTGAAAGACAACTTAATGCATTAACGGTTCGACGATAACGGCGCCAATTACTATAAAAACGTAGAATATTCATATCCTCTACTCAAACTTTTCATTACACTCTTTAGTTTAAGAATAGAGCATATTACTAAAAAGAGTTGTGTTATAATATCATAACAGGTATGCATCTACATACAAAATAATACCCTTTTAACATTTTGCTCATGTGAAAGGGAAACCATTAAAAATATTAACAACGACAATATCCTATCCCTAAATAATGATTAAATTATGTGCATTTTCTGTGGTGATAAACTTCTTCACGAGTAGATTCTTTGGATTGAATAACTGCTTCCATTTCAACAGTTATCAATAGTCATATGATGATTATGAACAGTTCCTTGAAACATTTGTCTCATATGAAGAGGAAATTAGTAAAATTATTAATGGCGGAAGTGTCGTGTTCCTGTAAAAACCATCGCTAAACCCTGCGCATCAGCAGCCGTGATAACTTCTTCATCACGCATGGAGCCTCCTGGTTGAATAACTGCTGTTGCTCCTGCTTCAGCTGCTGCTAATAAACCATCTGCAAAAGGAAAAAATGCATCTGATGCAACAACCGATCCTTTTGTGAGAGTTTCTGTTAAGCCTGCTCTTTGGGCACTTTCTGCTGCTTTACTTGCAGCAATTTTTGCTGAATCGATGCGGCTCATTTGTCCGGCTCCAATTCCAACTGTTGCGCTATTTTTCGCGTATACAATAGCATTTGATTTAACGTGTTTTGCTACACGAAAAGCAAATTGAAGATCACGCATTTCATCTTGAGTTGGTGCCCGCTTTGTCACTACTTGCAATTTAAGATCATCAACCACTACGTTATCACGCGATTGCACTAAAATGCCTCCTGCAAGTGTTTTCGCAAGAAGTCCTGCACAGCGTGGATCAGGAACTCCACCTGTAATGAGCAAACGAAGATTTTTTTTCTTGGCAATAATTTCACGTGCCGCCATTGTGGCATCAGGAGCAATAATCACTTCTGTGAAAATTTTAACAATCTCTTCAGCACATTCCTCATCAAGGGGTTGATTTAAAGCAACAATTCCACCAAATGCCGATACATTATCACACATAAGAGCTTTCAAATAAGCTTCTTTCAAATTTTCTCCTTCCGCAACACCACAAGGATTGGCATGTTTAATAAGAGCGACAGCAGCGGTTTTTTGCGGATCAAATTCTGCCACAAGTTCAAAGGCTGCGTCTGTATCATTCAGATTGTTATAAGAAAGCGCTTTGCCTTGTAAAAGTTTTGCTGTTGCAATACCAAAACGTTTTTCATTATTGCGATAAAATGCTGCCTGTTGATGTGGATTTTCTCCATAGCGCATAACACTTTCAAGATGACCAGAAAAACTCTGCCACGATGGAGTTTCAATTTTTAAATCCCGTGCAAACCACGATGCTATTGCCGTATCATAAGCAGCCGTGTGTGCATAAGCGCGCATTGCTAGCTGATGACGCACAGATAAGCTTAAACACCCATTATGCTGCTTTAATTCAGCTAGAATCGAATCATAATCTTTTATCGCTGTTACAACACCGGTATAAGCATAATTTTTTGCCGCGGCGCGAATCATCGCCGGTCCACCGATATCAATATTTTCAAGAATCGTTTGTCCATCGGCTCCCGATAGGATCGTCTCTTCAAAAGGATAAAGATTCACCACCAAAAGATCAATTCCATGAATGCTGTTCTTTTCCATAGCTTCCCTATGGCTAGGATCTTCTCTTACCCCTAACAAAGCACCATGAATCAAAGGATGGAGTGTTTTTACACGCCCATCCATTATTTCAGGAAATCCAGTAACTTCAGCAACATCTTTTACGGGTAAACCAGCCGCTATGAGGGTTTTGGCTGTTCCTCCTGTTGAGATTAATTCAACATTGTAAGTAGCATGGAGGGTTTGTGCAAAAGCAACCACACCCGTTTTATCAGACACAGAAAAGAGAACACGACGAACCCGATGAAGATCAGGTATGGGAAAATTTTTGGCAACAACACCCATAACAGAAGCCTTAAAAATTAAAGAGTTAAAATTCTAGTAAAACACGCTTATACATTTATAGCATAAGCCTTTAGCAAAATACACTGAAAGGATAAACTGTCTTTTTAGAATATAGGATGACTCATCTTTTTTATTATCCTGTAAAAACACTCTCATTTGAGGTGTGGTGGTGGGTGTAAAGTCTCATTGAGACATTAAATGTTTTTTTGTTGCTTATAACTCAACATCTCATCTTCATAGCAGTTTTGAAACAAAAAATGCATCCGTATATTCTCTGCTATATTAGCTTTTATACTAGATGAAGGCGAAAGTATTGCGTATATCAGTTGGAGTAATCTCTGAGATGGGAAACAATCTAATGAAGCAAGAATATAAAATTATAAAAGCAAAAATGAGTGCCTATCTTTCCTATCATTTTTAAATTTGGCTTTATGTTTTTCAAAAGCTTTTATGACAATGTTTTTTTAGAATGAATTTTTTTAAGAGTGGAGATAATGCGTTGTTTCACATTTTTGGGCATTACATTTTTAATGAATCATCCCTCGTTTTACGATGGTTTTTTAAAGAGTGTCGCGTAAATCTTTTGTGGATGGTATAAAGATCCATTGTATGCCTATGATCTTTATTTAACAAAGGCGCAAGTTAGTAGATTCTATTCTCTTTATCACTTGAGATAGAAGAGATCTTTTTTAGTTTTCTTGCCGTAGCAGAAAAAGAAAAGCTCCTAACACACCAGCAGCTAAAATAAACCACGTGATTGCATAAACGAGATGATTATTTCGAAAATGGATAATCGTAAGACCAACGACGGGAAGGTTTGCTTGTGGAGATGTTTTTCTGGCATCAATGAAATAAGGGGCAACAGTGGACAAACCAAGTTTTTGTGCCATAGCGGGGAGATCGCGCGTATACCATAAATTTTTGTCCGGATTATTTTTACGCGGGAAAAAACCATTTTTTTCACTCATGCGTAATAAACCTATAATCGTTGTTTGTTCTGTGTCCGTGGTAGAATTTTGCTGAGATGAGGCATTTTTATGCGATTGCTCTGGGTTTTGAAAATTGTTACGTTCATCCATGGGGATAAAGCCACGGTTGATAAAGATTAGTGCATTATCAGTAGTCTGTAAAGGAGTCAAAACCCAATAGCCTGTAGTATTTTGAGCGGCTGCAGTGACTAAAATATTTTTGTCTGTTAAAAATTTTCCTGTTATAACAACAGGTTGATATTCATTTTTTTCAAAAGTAATATCTGACCATTGATTTTTTAGGGGGGCTTTTATGGGGGGCAAATGAATGCGCTGATTGGCACTGGTGATAAGATTTGTTTTCCAGTTTAACCGTTGTACTTGCCATATACCTAATGCGCTAAAGAGAAGAAAAAAACAAATACATAAAGTCCCAAACAAAAAAGAAGAAAAACAGCAAGAATTTCCCTGAAGCTTTGTCATGGGGGGCTCTTTTTTGCTCATGATTTATGCTTCCTTTCGGGACAATAGGCTTTTATTCTAACATGGTATGTATTTAAAAAAAACATTTTGTACGCTTTTTGGCAGAATTTGCACGCCTTAATTGAGAAAAAAGATGAAGAATGAGCCCGTAAGAGATGAAAAAGGTTTTATAAAAGACTTGACCTTTTGTTGTCGACCCCCTATTAGAAAGAAACTTCCCAATGATGCCCGTTCAAGGTTGCATTGTGCGTGTTTTGCGTTCATTGTGTCTTTTGGGTATGGGAATTTGAAAGTTTCTTAGAGTTTAAGGGTGAAGTTTATGTCTCGTGCATGTGAATTGACAGGGAAGACGGTTCTGTATGGTAATAATGTTAGCCATGCAAATAATAAGACTCGGCGTCGTTTTTTACCAAATCTTTGCAATGTGACATTGATTTCAGAAGTGTTACAGCAAAGTTACCGCTTGCGCATTTCAGCAAGTGCGTTGCGTTCTGTTGAGCATCGTGGTGGACTTGATGGTTTTTTGGTCAAAGCAGACGATAAAGAGTTGTCGCAACGTGCGCGTTTGCTAAAACGACAAATCATTAAGAAAAAAGCTGAGCAAGAAGGTGAGCAAAAGGCTGAACAAGCAGCGTAATTGCTATCGTCATTCTTTTTTGTTTATTGACGCTTTTATTCCGGTTTTCTGTTCTAGACGTTAAGTTTTTTGCAGGTTGATCGTTTTATTTTATTGGTTCCGTATCCTAGGTTTAAAAAATGCCCTCAAGCAGTCTTTTACGAGAACAGCAAAAGAAAAGGTATATTGTTTTTTCTATTTTAGCAATGTGCCTTGCTGTCACTGCTTCTAATATTTTTGTTCAATATCCTGTTTATTGGTTTGATTTAAATGAGCTGTTGACTTATGGGGCTTTTACCTATCCATTTGCTTTTCTGATCAATGATTTGACCAATCGTTTTTATGGTCCATCTGCTGCGCGGCGTGTAGTTTATGCTGGTTTTTTTGCGGGGGTCTTTGTTTCTTGGATATTGGCGACGCCACGGCTTGCCCTTGCTTCTAGTTTTGCATTTTTATTTGGACAGCTCCTTGATATTGTTGTTTTTACTCCTTTACGACGTAAAACATGGTGGAAAGCCCCTTTAGCAGCAGCGTTGGTTGGTTCGGCTTTGGATACAATGCTGTTTTTTGCTCTTGCTTTTTCTAGCTCTTTTGCTGTTCTTGATAAGATAACAGGGTACGCTGATAGTTCACTGGTGGAGAGTACTGTTTTGGGAGGAGTAGGCATGCCAGTTTGGCTCTCGCTTGCTTTTGGTGATTTTTCGGTAAAAATTATTATGAGCCTGTTTATGTTGATTCCCTATGGAACAATTCTTAATATTGTAAAGCTTCCTCTTTATCAAAGTCATTCAAAGAATGATTCTTCTTTTGTTTGTAACAAATAATGATCTTTGTTTTTTTGTTTTGCTAAAGAAGAGAAGGTTGTGCGTTATGCTTCTGCGAACAGAATTTGAGTAGATTCAAAAAAGGGATTTTGATTCTTTTCTCAAGTTGTATTTATCCATACATCATTTATGCTTATGATGTGTAAGGAAGTGCTTTTGACTGATTCAGTATGAGATAAGAGCATCTTATCAGTATTAAAAACAGATAATCAAGCTCTTATAAAGGATCAAAAATGTCTTGTTAAGAATTGTGATTTCTTACTTATGATTATTTGAGTTATAAGAAACTTGGTTCTTATAAAGGAAAAAACATTTCGATATACATTTGGGTAGTATATAAATAGAAAAATAAATACCAATGGTATCAAGTCCTTTTTGACAGTTTTAAAATTGGGTTATACTGGTATTTATCATTATTTTAGTAACAAATGTTTGTGCAGATATGTTAATGAATTTACAATTTGTTATAATGCGATCTCTGTAGAATTTGGCAAACGCTTCGAGTATTTATTTTAGACAATTGTAGGTTAGAAAATGCGATACTTGGAGCTGATAGTATGAATAAAATGATAAATCAAACAGATCATACAGAGGCTTTATTTGATAATTTTGTATTAAATTCCTTGAAAAAACAGAGAGAGACTAGGGAGTTGCCTATTGTAAAATCACCTCTTCGTTATCCGGGAGGGAAAAGTCGTGCTGTTCCTATGATTATTAATAACTATATAAGGAAACAGAAAACTTTATGTTCTCCTTTTGTAGGAGGCGGTTCAATTGAATTAACCTTAGCAAAAAGAGGAACAAGGGTTTATGCTTATGATGCTTTTAAGCCGCTTGTTATTTTTTGGCAGATGCTTTTGAAAGCTGCTTCAGCTCTTGCAGAAAAAGTAAGAGAATATGAAGATATGACTCCCGTAATGTTTTATAATCTCCAAAAAACTTTTGGGAATATTAAAAATCAATTAGAGATTACTGCTGTTTTTTCTTACTCTTAATCGTTCTTCTTTTTCCGGAACAATACTTTCTGGCGGTATGTCTCCAGGACACCCCCGATTCAATTATCGTTCTATTGAACGACTTAAAGATTTTAAGATTGAAAACTTCATAGTGGAACACAGAGATTTTACAGAAAGTATTCCTAAACACTCTAACGATTTTCTTTATTGTGATCCTCCGTACCTTATTAATCAAAAACTTTACGGTCACAAAGGCGATAAACATCATCCTTTTGATCATCAAGCTCTTGCTGAACTTTTGAGAAAGCATCACAGATGGGTTTTATCTTATAATGATTGTCTGGAAATTAGAGAACTTTATAAAGGACATACAATACTTAATCCTGAATGGACTGACGGTATGGGAAACAATAAAAAATCAAATGAACTCGTAATTTTGAGTAAGGATCTTTAGGAAATTGCATGAAACAGGTAAGAAAATGGAAAAGCCTTTGAATATGCTTTGGCTATGGGTTTTAAAAAAGCAACAAAGGCTTCTATAGAGTTTAACTCGTCTTTTCAAATAGCGGTGTCTTTTTATAATTTATTTAATAATACTGAAAAAAAGGCTTTTAAATCTTGCTTCTATTGAAGCAGCCGTTTTTTTACAGTTACATGATAAAAATATTAGAAACACGAAAACTTTTGTTCTTTAGGAAGATTTTGTTGGGATCAAAGGAGATGTCCGTGATATTATTTTAAAAGTTCCTGAAAATCCTATTGGTATTTCTGCAAAACATAATCATAGCGCTATCAAACATCCTCGCCTTTCTGGTAAAATAGATTTTGGTAAAGAATGGACGGGTTATTCTTGTAGCAGCGTTTATTTCAATGAAGTTAGGCCTATTTTTGATTATTTAGCAGAGCTTAGAGATAAGAAGATGTTCTTTAGAGATATAGAGGATAAAGACAGCAGAGTTTATCTTCCAATCCTAGAAGCTTTTTCTAAAGAACTTCAAAGGCTTTGTTTAGATTATCAAGATAAATTTGTGAAGCTATTGTTTCAGTATGTTATAGGTTCTTATGATTTTTATAAGATTATGATAGATACAAGATCTAAACAAAAACGGGTTATTATTCAGTCTTTTAATTTGAATGGCACTCTGGGATATGGTCGTAAATGGAAAATTCCAAGCAAAATTTTATCAGTTGCACTAAAACCAGAAAGTAAAAACAAACTTATTATAATTTTTGAAGATGGTTGGAGCATTTCTTTTAGAATTCATAATGCATCCAGTAAAGTAGAAGCTTCTTTAAAGTTCGATATTCAGTTTGTGGGATTATCTTCTCAGGTTGTTAGTCATCAAATTCCGATGGTTTAATGCCGATGGTTTAATGATGGAGATAATTTTTTAAGATGTAATTGTTGGCTGTTTCAAGGTAAGTTTATTTCTTATGAATATGAGGCTTTTTATCACTAAAAAGTATTTCTAATTGTTTTGTTATGGCGTCGGCGAGTTCTTCAGCATTCATAATTGTTACAGCACGTTGATAATAACGTGTGACGTCATGACCAATTCCAATGGCAATGAGTTCGATGGGGGAGTGTGTTTGGATTTCTTGAATCACTGCGCGTAAGTGTTTTTCTAGATAATTGCTGGAGTTGACCGATAGTGTCGAATCATCAACAGGAGCACCATCAGAAATGACCATGAGGATACGACGTTGTTCACGCCGCGATAAAAGACGTTGATGAGCCCAAATTAAAGCTTCTCCGTCGATATTTTCTTTTAATAATCCTTCTTGCATCATCAAACCTAAATTGCGTCGTGCGCGACGCCATGGGGTATCAGCACTTTTATAGATGATATGGCATAAATCATTGAGGCGTCCAGGATTGTGGGATTTGTTTTGGGTAAGCCATTGTTCTCGCGATTTTCCTCCTTTCCACGTTTTAGTGGTAAAACCTAAAATTTCAACTTTGACAGCACAACGTTCAAGAGTTTGTGCCAAAATATCAGCACAGCTTGCGGCAACGCTAATGGGGCGTCCGCGCATTGAGCCAGAATTATCAATGAGAAGTGAAACAACCGTGTCCCGAAATTTGGTGTTGCTTTCCATTTTAAAAGAAAGGGGTTGCATGGGATCAATAATTAGACGTGGAAGCCGTGCTGTATCAAGATACCCTTCTTCAAGGTCAAAGCTCCAGTTGCGATTTTGTTGCGCCATCAAGCGGCGCTGGAGACGGTTTGCTAAACGGCCAACGATGTTTTGAAGATGATTGATTTGCTTATCAAGATAACGGCGTAAGTGATCTAACTCGTTTTCAGAACAAAAATCTGTTGCTTCCAAAATTTCATCAAATTGACGGGTGAAGATTTTATAATCACCAAGTCTTTCCATTTGTTCCGAATCGGAAAAAAGGCGTTTGGCTCTTCTTGGCTTTTCTTGCCAAGGTTCATTTTTTTGTTCGCCGTCAGCTTGATCATTGTTGTTTGATTGTGTCGCTTGTGTTTTTCCGTCGTCTTGCACATCACTTTCTTGTTCAGTGCTGGTTTGTTCTTCACTTTGAGCGTGTTTTTTGTTTTTACTCTCTTCTTCTTCTTGGTCTTGAGGTTCACATTCGTTTTTTAATTTTTTATTGTTTTCACTGTTAGAAGCTTCAGCTTGTTGCACTGTCATTTTGAGTGTAGCAAGCATTTGGCGAACAATCTGTGCAAAAGTTTGTTGGTTGTAAATATGATGAGTGAGTTCATCGAGTTCTGCTGCTGCTTTTTGTTCGAGTTCTTGACGCCACAATTCTAAGACAGGACCTGCTTCTCTTGGAGCTGTGCGCTTTGTTATTTTTTCACGCAATAAAAGTGCAATCGCTTCTTGGATGGGGGCTTCACTTTGGTTGCTAATCTTATGATAATGGGCTCTTTTGTATTTATCGGCGAGCATGACATCAAGATTTTTTGCAAGCCCCTCCATGGCTAAAGTACCAATTGCTTCAACACGTGTTTGTTCTAAGGCATCAAAGACAGCACGTGCTTCTGATTCTAGTGGAGAAAATTGCATGTGAATGCGGTTATCATGCCATGCTTTGCGTAGAGCCATGGAATCACCTAATCCGCGGGTAATGGTGATGTCTTTATTCGTTGCGTATTGAGATAATTCTGGTAAACGCGCACAACTTTCGCTTAAAGATGGTCGGTTATGACTAAAGGAAACTTCAAGGTTTTTTGTGCCTGCAATTGCACGCATACAGGTGGAAAGTGCTTTTTTAAACGCTTCAGCATTAAGAGTGTTGTTGGAAGAGTCCTTTGCCAGATTTTTGTTGTCGCCAATATCGGTAGCCATGAGTGACAGATTCCTTAAGGCGAAACACCATGAATGAGTGATTCGGGAAGCTCTTGTCCAAAGGCGCGTTGATAAAATTCTGCAACAGTGGCACGTTCGAGTTCATCACATTTATTGAGAAAGGTTAATCGGAAGGCAAAGCCGACATCTTGAAAAATTGTTGTATTTTCTGCCCAAGTAATGACGGTACGTGGACTCATGACAGTTGAAAGATCTCCATTGATAAAAGATTGGCGTACCATATCAGCAACATGAACCATTTGTGAAATTGTCTTTTTTCCTTCAGTCGTTTGAAAAGATTTGACCTTTGAACAAATGATATTAACCTCTTTATCATGGGGTAAATAATTGAGTATTGTAACAATAGACCAACGGTCCATTTGAGCTTGATTGATCTGTTGGGTACCATGATAGAGACCGGTTGTATCACCAAGACCAATGGTGTTTGCTGTTGCAAAAAGACGAAAGGCTGGATGTGGAGAGATGACACGGCTTTGATCAAGTAAGCTTAATTTTCCAGAGGTTTCAAGAACGCGTTGGATGACAAACATAACATCGGGACGCCCCGCGTCATATTCGTCGAAAACAAGAGCAATATTATTTTGATAAGCCCATGGCAAAATGCCTTCTTTAAATTCAGTGATTTGTAAGCCATCTTTTAAAACGATAGCGTCTTTTCCTACAAGATCGATACGACTTACATGACTATCGAGATTAATGCGGACACAAGGCCAGTTGAGGCGTGCAGCAACTTGTTCAATATGTGTTGATTTCCCTGTACCGTGATAGCCAGAAACCATTACACGACGGTTAAAGGTAAAACCTGCGAGAATCGCTAAAGTTGTTTGCTGATCAAAAAGATAATCAGGATCAATATCAGGGACATGGGGGGTTTTTGTGCTAAAAGCAGGAACTTTCAGATCTGTTTCAATATGAAATAGATCGCGAGCAAAAAGTGTAATATCGGGCAAATTTTCAACGGTAAGATTTGTCATTGTGTTTCTGGAAGGGAGAGGACGCTATTTATTCATTAGAAACGATACAAGAGTTAGAGTATTTATGCAATGCTCTATAATGAGAGCCTTAGATATTGAAGGAAGATTTTTTGCGTATTCTATAATGTTTTGAAAAAAAATAATATCTTGCGCAAATAATGGTGGTCTAAATGAAAATAGGCTCATATAAGCGCGTATTTTTAGCACAAACCAGACTTTTTTAGCAAATTATAAGCATGTAAAACATCACGAAAGCGCTCTTCTGAGGCACGATTACCACCATTGGAATCAGGATGGTGCTTTTTTACCAACTCTTTATATTTCATTTTGATGTCTTCTGCTGAAGCGTTTGCCTGTAGTCCCAGTGTATCAAAAGCTTTTGCTTCTAAGGGCTTTAATTTTCGTGAGAAGTTATTGCTTGAATGCCGCTCCGTAAAAAGCGTGAAGGGATCGCGCATGCGATTTTGATAGGCAGCTGTTCCAGAGCGAATCTTTGCATAATTAGCAGCTGTTTTTTTCGTTGTACCATTGCTTAGATCTGTAGGCCATGTCGGACGATGTCCTGTAAGAGCATCCTTTTGAAATTTTGCGATATCTTTATTGCTAAGACCAGAGAAGTAATTAAAATTTTTATTATAGGCGCGTACGTGTTCAATACAAAAATATAAATATTGTCCTTCGTGATTTCGACCTGCTGGTGCTTTATGGGATCCTGTTTTTTCACAACCTTCCCACTGGCACTGTTGCGCTTCTGGCTCAGCTTTTTGTTTTTTATTTGAGCTTATGCGAATTGAATCGAATAATTTAGATGTTATTGTCATATTCTTGGTTTATGCAAAATTGATTAATTTTACAAGAATTGACTTTTGAAAAATTTGTTTTCACACTTAATTTTATTATGAAAAAGGTGTATTTTTGCACGTTCATTTTGTTTGAGGAATGAAAAATGTTTATAGAAACAATAATCAAGAGAAAGCTTCAGGATGCTTTTCATCCGCAAAAGCTTGAAGTGATTAACGAAAGTCATCTTCATGAGGGGCATCCTCATAATGAACATGCTTTTGATGGTAAAGGAGAAACACATTTTCGAGTGAAAATTTTATCTTCTTCTTTTTCCAATATGACACGCGTAGAAATACATCGAGCGATTTATAAAGTTTTACAAGAAGAGTTAGCTACTTGTGTCCATGCTTTGGCACTTGAGGTTGAAACACTCTAATTTTTTGATGAGACGTTTTTAGGAACGGGGATGGGCCTTTTGATAAATTTTTAACAAATGGTCTGTATCGACATGGGTATAGATTTGTGTGGTGGAAAGACTAGCGTGCCCAAGAAGTTCTTGAATCGTGCGCAAATCTCCTCCCCGTGATAAAAGATGGGTGGCAAAAGAATGGCGCAGTGTGTGAGGCGTTGCAGTTTCTGGTAAACCAAGACTTGCTCGTAAGTTGCGTACAGTTTTCTGAATAATGGCCGGTTGTAGGGGACCGCCTCGCGCTCCGCGAAATATGGGTTGGTTATCTCTTAAAGGATATGGGCAACATTTGAGATAATTTTGTACAGCTTCGTAAACAATTTTGATGAGAGGAACAAGGCGTGTTTTTCCGCCTTTTCCTGTGATAAATAAACTTGTTTTTTCAGGATCAGAAAATTGTTCTGGTGTGAGGCTTAAGGCTTCTGATATTCGCATTCCACAGCCATAGAGAAGCATGAGGACAGCCGCATTACGAGCGCTAATCCAAGGTTCATTTTCTAGCTGGTTTTCTTGTTTGACTATGTGAAGTGCTGATTTGATCGCTAAAGGTTTTGGGAGCGATCTTGGGTGTTTGGGGCTTCGGATAAGTTGAGCCGCAGGAACATTGACTATACCTTCGCGTGATAGGTACTTGAAAAAAGAACGTATGCCTGCCACTCCGCGGCTTAAAGAGCGAGCACTTACATTTTTTGTACGCCGATAAGCAAGATAAGCACGCAAGTCACTGATGCGTAAATGAGTAAGATCCGTAAGGGTTGGTGTATGGCTTAAGTGTTGACAGAGAAAAGACAAAAATTGCCGCGTATCACGTTCATAGGCTTGCACTGTTTGTGCCGACATACGACGTGTTTGGACGAGACACTCTAACCAATTTTTCCTTGCGTTTAAAATTGCATGGTCTGCTGGAATGAGAGGAATATTTTTATCTTTTCTCTTGTCGTTTTTTATAGGCATTATCTAGTTGAGAGTTTCTTTCTTTTTAGATTTTTCATCGTTAGAATGACCATTCTTGTTTTGGGGTTGCTCTTCACGATTGATAAGTTGCTTTTCACCTTTGAGAGAGAGTATTTTTAAGAGATTGTGTGTTGACATCAAATGCGCAAAAATTAATCCTAAAAAGCCATTTTTATGAAGTTTGGCAAGTTGGCTTGCTGATAATTTATTCAATTTTTCTTCATCAACAACCCAAAAATGTTCTAACTGCGCTGAGAGACCTTTATCGTTTTTCACATTGATGGATTTTTGGCTTAGAAGATCCATTTCCACAAGAGCATCAATAAACTCAGAGGTTTTTTCCATGGCTATTTTAAAACTTTCAAGAAAACGAATACGTTCTTCCATAAAAGGAGAAATAGAGCCGTCGGAATTAAAAAGTTCTGTTCCTGCAACTTCATTAAACATACCTGACTGTTGATCAAAGCAAACAGAAAGTTCTTTTTCATTGCTAATTTGCGCCAGAACAAAAGGATAGCGACGGACAAAAGCAGGGACATAAGTATTGGTTTTCCAACTTTTATCAGAAGCGATATAGTCATTTTCGTCATTAGAAAGACCGACAAGAGCCGCGGATGTGTAGTGCCGTTTTTTTTGTTCATCTTCGGCGCACATAAATAAAATAGGATAGTCTAGTGCTGCTTGAAAATATTCAGTACTTGCTAAAGGAACCCAGTGAGTATCCTTGGCAAAAGACATATCACTTGGAGGAGCAAATTTTAGATTTTTATGGGAAACTTTGTTGATTGGTGTGATATCTTTGTAAAATAGCATAATATTTGCCATAAGACTTTCTCCTTTATTAATTTGTTTTTTGTTACCAAGAAAGGTCTTTTAGAAGATTGTCTCATATGGCAACAAGATTGAATAGAAAACTATAAGATTGAAGGGTTCATTTTTGAGAGATAATATTTTCGCATGAAGTATAATAAAGAAAAGCTTAAAAATAAAGTCTATCTTGCCATTATTGGTATGCCTCATGGTATAAAAGGAGATGTTTTTGTTAAAATTCTAAGTGCTGAGCCACAGCGTTTCAAGTTTTACAGCACTCTTTATGATGATATGGGGCGTTCTTATGAAATTGTAACTCTTCGCATACAAAAAAATAAGGCGATTGTACGTTTTAAAGGGGTAGAAAATCGTAATGTTGCTGAGTCTTTAAAAGGTATTCGCCTTTATGTGATGCGTGATCAATTAATTGATGATCTGGATGAGGATGAGTTTTATCAAGTTGATTTAATAGGCTTTCGTGTTCAAGACTGTGGGGGAAAAATCTTGGGGGAAGTGTGTGGTTTCTTTAATTTCGGGGCTGGTGATTTGCTTGAAATACGTTTGAATACGGGTAAAAGAGTTCTTATTCCCTTTAGTAAGGTGGCGGTACCAGAAATTTGTATGGATTCTGGTTTTCTTGTTGTTGATCCCATGGCAGCTGGTTTAAGTGATGGGGGAGACAATGATAAAAAGGAAATAGCTTGAATCTAAAAATAAAGATGAAGGTAAAAAATAACCGATTAATTTCGTCAATAAAAAGTGGAAAGTGTGGAAATATTAAAAATGCACTTTTGAGCAGATATTGTAAGCACTTTATCTCGAGACAGTCCTGAATTTTTAGAGTCTTTTTTTAGTGCAAGTATTTAGAAGGATCGTATTGAATATGGCGCATATCAAGGAGATTCAATTTAACGTTATAGCGTTAAATATTTTGTTTGTGCTATTTTTGCTATTAAGAGTCTGTTTAAGAAAATAGGGATGAGAAATAAAATGAAGTTTCAGGCGCGCGTTTTAACCCTTTATCCTGAAATGTTTCCTGGTTTTTTAGGGTATTCTTTAGCAGGGCAAGCTTTAGAGCGCGGAATTTGGTCACTGGAGACAGTACAGATTAGGGATTTTGCTATGGATAAACACCATAGCGTTGATGATACACCTGCTGGTGGGGGGGCTGGTATGGTAATGCGGGCGGATGTATTGGCGGCTGCTCTTGACTGTTGTCCACAGGATTCGCCAAGATTGTTGATGAGTCCACGTGGGCGCCCTTTTGACCAAGCTTACGCGCATAGCTTGGCTCGTGATACGGGTGTAACATTAGTTTGTGGACGTTTTGAAGGGGTTGATGAGCGAGTCATAGAAGCACGAGAATTAGAAGAAGTCTCTATTGGTGATTATATTCTTTCAGGGGGTGAAACAGCCGCATTGGTTATCTTAGATGCTGTTATACGTCTTCTTCCTGGAGTGATGGGGAATGCAGCTTCTGCAAAGTGTGAAAGTTTTGAAAATGGCTTACTGGAACATCCGCAATATACACGTCCTTCTCTTTTCGAAGGGCGGGGTATCCCGCCTGTGTTGCTCTCAGGTCATCACAAAGCGATCGCAGATTGGCGTCAAAGGCAAGCCGAATTGTTAACACGTCAACGTCGCCCTGATCTTTATGCGCGTTATGATAAAAATCATCAGAAAACTTGATTCATATGATAAGGTGGTGTATTGCATGGCTCTCTTTTTAGAGAGTTTTTTATAAAAGGTTTTCTGTAGTTCCAAAATTAAAATGAAGGAATGGTGTATTCGCTCCTGTGTAAGGCATAGCCTAAAGAGCTTCTTATTCTTAATAAAGGCTTTTTTGGTAAGAGTTGAGCGCTCTGACTGTTCGATAAAGAACATGAAGGATAAAAGAAATGAATATTATCGCACAACTTGAAGCTGAACAATGTGCAAAAATTGAAGAAAAACGCCAATTTCCAGCCTTTCAGCCAGGGGATACAGTCCGTGTCATGGTGCGTGTGACGGAAGGTACGCGAACGCGTGTTCAGGCTTATGAAGGTGTTTGTATTGCGCGTTCAGGCGGTGGGTTGAATGAGACCTTTACAGTACGCAAGATTTCTTATGGTGAAGGGGTGGAACGGGTGTTTCCTGTTTATTCTCCGTTGGTTGAAGGTGTTGAGCTGGTGCGCCGTGGTAAAGTGCGCCGTGCAAAACTCTATTATCTTCGTGGTTTGAGAGGTAAAGCTGCACGTATCGCTGAAAAGAGAGATTATCGGAAAAAAGCTGAAAAGGTTGTTGCGAAAGTAGAAGCAGCAGCTGTAAGCACAGGTGTTGAAAAGCAAGTTGCTGAGTAAAGATTATATCGGCTAAACTTTATGCAAAAGCGGCTTTTATGCCGCTTTTTTGTGTCTTTTGTGATTCGTTTTGTCTTTTAAAAGGCTTGGAGGGGACATAAAAATGTTTAATCTATCAATTTTTGCCTCTTTTTATTCTTAATAACGGGTGAATTTAGATATCATTGCATATATCGTGGATACTCAAAAAGATCAGTTTAATCTGAAAAAATGCCTATTTATATCTGAGAAAAGATGTTAGACCTTTGACGTGAAGATAAAATTGTATTAGATTAAGGCGAGTTTTGCGGATTATATCCGTGGAGTAATCGGTTTTTTTTATGCGTGACCTTTAATCCGTTATTTGAGACAACCGACCTGTAATATTGGTATCTTGAGATGCCAAACAAGTAAAAACGAGATAATATATTTAGTCGTTTTATGCGGACTTTCTCGTTCATTGCGGTTGCAGTAAAAACCAGGTCAGGATATTTTATGACAGAGACAACTAGGATAAAAGAGCGCCCTCGTTCCCCTCATATAAGTATTTATCGTTGGACAATTACTATGGCTATGTCCATTGCGCATCGCATTACGGGTATGGCACTTTATGTTGGAATGGTCTTTCTTGCTGTTTGGTTGATTGCTATTGCTTGTGGGGAGGAGACATTCAGAACGGTTCACGAGATTTATAGTTCTTGGTTTGGATTGTGTATCTTGTTTCTTTATACTTTGGCAGGGGTTCATCACATGGTTGGTGGTATTCGCCACATTGTTTGGGATATGATGCCTTGCCTTTTGGCAAAAGAAAAGGCAACAGTCACTGCTTGGGCGACAGTGTTTATCTCTCTTATTGTTACTTTTGCGATTTGGATTATTGGATATACCGTTGTTTAGCTGGGGGTGAAAAGAGATATGAAAAAAGATTTTCGAACGGAACTTGGGAAAGTACGGGGGCGTGGGAGTGCTCATGAAGGAACAGAGCATTTTTGGCTAGAACGTTTGACAGGGTTTATCAATCTACCACTTTTGATATTTTTTATTGTTCTTATTCTTTCGCTTGTGGGAAAGGACTATAGCATTGTGCGTGCAAGACTTGCACATCCTATTGTTGCTATTTTGATGGGATTGATGACTTTTTCGGTCCTTTATTATATGAAACTTGGTATGCAGGTGGTGATTGAAGATTATATTCCACGTGAAGGTTTCCGGATATTCTTTTTGACGTTAAATATTTCATTTTGTTTTCTCATAGGTGGTATCATTATTTTTTCTCTTTTGAAAATTGCATTAGGGGGTTAAACAAGTATGGCGGGTACAGGATCATCTCTGGGCGCTAAAGCAGGTAACGCCCCTTATCGCACTGTAGATCATAAATTTGATGTTGTTGTTGTTGGGGCAGGTGGTGCAGGATTACGTGCAACGCTTGGTATGGCGGAACAAGGATTAAAGACAGCTTGTATCACGAAGGTTTTTCCAACTCGCTCGCACACGGTTGCAGCACAAGGGGGGATTGCTGCATCGCTTTCAAATATGGGACCTGACAATTGGCAGTGGCATTTATATGATACCGTGAAAGGTTCTGATTGGTTGGGTGATACCGATGCAATGGAGTATTTGGTGCGTAATGCACCTGCTGCTGTCTATGAATTAGAACATTATGGCGTTCCTTTTTCGCGGACGCAAGAAGGCAAAATTTATCAACGTCCTTTTGGTGGACATACGACACAATTTGGTGAAGGTCCACCTGTTCAGCGTACTTGTGCAGCAGCTGATCGTACAGGCCATGCCATTTTGCATACGCTTTATGGACAAAGCTTAAAGCATAATGCGCAATTTTTTATTGAATATTTTGCACTCGATCTCATCATGACGGATGGGGTTTGTACGGGGGTTGTGGCATGGAATCTCGATGATGGTACAATACATCGTTTTTCTGCCAAAATGGTTGTTCTTGCAACCGGTGGTTATGGACGAGCTTATTTTTCCGCGACATCGGCGCATACCTGTACGGGTGATGGTGGTGGAATGATCGCACGCGCTGGATTGCCACTTCAGGATATGGAGTTTGTACAATTTCATCCTACAGGGATTTACGGTTCTGGCTGCTTAATTACAGAAGGAGCTCGTGGTGAAGGAGGCTATTTAATCAATTCTGAAGGTGAACGCTTTATGGAGCGCTATGCACCCTCCTTTAAGGATTTGGCTTCACGTGACTTGGTTTCACGTTGTATCACACTTGAAATTCGTGAAGGACGTGGCGTTGGACCTAAGAAGGACCATATTCATTTGGTTCTCAATCATATTGATCCTGCAATCTTGCACGAACGTTTACCGGGAATTTCGGAATCAGCACGGATTTTTGCAGGTGTGGATGTAACAAAAGAGCCTATCCCCATCTTGCCAACGGTTCATTATAATATGGGTGGGATTCCTACCAATTACTACGGGGAAGTTCTCAACCCAACGGCTGATTCGCCTGATCGTATTCAACCAGGGCTGATGGCGGTAGGAGAAGCAGGATGTGCTTCTGTTCATGGAGCTAATCGCTTGGGGTCAAATTCATTAATTGATCTGGTGGTGTTTGGTCGTGCTGCTGCCATTCGCGCGGGTGAAGTTATTGATCGGAATGCAGAAATTCCACCCATCAATGAAGAAGCTGTTGACGAAATTATAGGGCGTTTTGATCGTTTACGTTTTGCACAAGGGGCGATACCGACAGCTCTATTGCGTGAAAAAATGCAACGCACGATGCAAGAAGATGCGGCAGTATTTCGTACAGAAGATTCTTTGCAACAAGGATGTCAACGGATGAATAAAATCTGGGGGGAATTGTCTGACCTCAAAGTCACAGATCGTTCTCTGATATGGAATTCTGATTTGGTTGAAACATTAGAGCTTGAAAATCTCATGGCGAATGCAATCACGACTGTTCATTCTGCACAAGCCCGTTTAGAAAGCCGTGGCGCTCATGCTCGTGAAGATTATCCAGAGCGTGATGATAAAAACTGGCGTAAACATACGCTTTCACATTTGTCAAAAGAGGGTAAGGTGACGTTATCATATCGACCTGTCCATGTGGATCCGTTAACATCTGAAGCTGATGGTGGGATCGATTTAAAGCGCATTGCACCTAAAAAACGGGTTTATTAAGGGGAGACACGAATTATGGTACAAATTAAGCTTCCCAAAAACTCTCAAGTAAAACCGGGGAAGGTTTGGCCTAAACCTGAAGGTGCGACAAAACTGACAGAATTTCATGTTTACCGTTGGTCGCCTGATGATGAGAATAATCCTCGTCTGGATACTTATTATGTGGATCGTTCTGCTTGTGGTCCAATGATTCTTGATGGGCTTTTGTTTATTAAAAACCATATTGATCCAACTTTGACACTTCGTCGATCTTGCCGTGAAGGCATCTGTGGTTCATGTGCGATGAATATTGATGGAACCAATACATTGGCTTGTACCAAAGGAATGGATGATGTAAAACACCCCATTAAAGTCTATCCTTTGCCTTCCATGCCGGTTGTTAAAGACTTGGTTCCTGACTTGAAGCGCTTTTATGCGCAACATCGAGTCATTGAGCCTTGGTTGCAAACAGTTTCTCCTGAACCTGCAAAAGAATGGTTACAAAGTCACTCCGATCGCCAAAAAATCGATGGCCTTTATGAGTGTATTTTGTGTGCGTGTTGTCAGACTTCATGTCCAAGTTATTGGTGGAACGGTGATCGTTATTTGGGCCCCGCTGTTTTGCTTCAAGCTTATCGCTGGATTGCGGATTCACGTGATGAGATGTGTGGTGAACGTCTTGATAATTTAGAAGATCCTTTCCGCCTTTATCGGTGCCATACGATTATGAATTGTGCGCAAACTTGTCCAAAGGGATTAAATCCAGCGAAAGCGATTGCTGAAATTAAAAAACTCATGGTTGAACGCCGCCTTTGAAAATTTACTGATTGATGAAAATAAAGCGCAAGGTAGAAAATTGTATCTCCTTTTAGCAATTAAATCTCTAAAAGAAGATTGGCTGCTTATGGGGGCGCAGTAGCTATAATCATTCTAAAAGCGCAGTAATCTCTAAAAACTAACCAATCCTTGTAGGAGCAATCCTTGCAATGGCTGAGCAGAAAACTCATAGTTGAATATTACTTTGAAAATTGACCGATTAACGAACAGTAAAAAGAAAAATAGAAAATTGTGCGTGTTTTTCGTGCTTCTCGAAACTTAATCTCTAAAAATTTATTGGCTTCTATGAGGCGGTTAGCATAGTTATTATCACCTTTAATAAAGGCATTAGCCTTTCGGGTAGACGATACTTTAAATAGCGTTCTATATAAAAATAATAAAATCAATATGCCATGTGTTTTTATTTTTATTAAATTCGTATCAGAATTTGCACTTTAATGCAGATTCAATTAATCATTTTTTATAAAAAAGATAACTCTGTATAAATAGAGCACAAAAAATAAATGCTGATAAAAATATTATAACGCATGTAAATTATTCAAATGAAATACAAAGGAGTAGTCATTATGACAGTTCGTCATTTTACGATACGTTTATTATAATATCGAAAACATTGCTAATATTCAGGGATTAGGAATTTTTGATAACATCATTATATATTTAAAGGTCATATTTTTTCTTTTAAAGATTGGATTGTTAATCGCATTAAAAAACAAAATTTATAGTTCTCAAAATGGAGAACGAAAAATCCCTATCTATTGTAGAGATAGAGCATACAGTTAAAGGGGCAGTAATTTAAAACTATTGTAACATCATAGATTTAAATTCATTAAAGAGCAGATAAGACGTTTTAAAAAATATCAAATTTATAGTTTTTTCTAAAAATTTAGAAAACGGTAGTGAGAATTCTAAGAACACGTGTTGCGAATGTAGAATAAGGGATGTTTGTAGGTTCGTTTGAGTTGAATAAATTCAATCATCAAAGCAAATATGTTGTATTTTGACGAGTTTCGGAGGTTTTGATTTTATATGTTTTTATCTATAAAAACATAGAGATTTCTAGGTTTAGATCTTATTTATTATGTTTTGGTATTTATTCTGTTGTGCCATAAAACACTATCGTATTTAGGATGTGGTAATTAAAGTGGTTTGAAATCTGCTAGGCGAAGGGGCGGATTGTTTGCATATTAGTTTGTGTGTTAAGAGGCTTCGTCCTTTGAGGTGTGATAGGTGGAGTCTGTTAGCCAATTACGTAAACGAGAGAGAAATCTACGTGGACAGGTTTTTAGTCTAATCTCTCTTATATATTGTGATAGGAAATTCACCTTAATAAGGACCATGACCGGTTACAGAAAAAAGAAATCATTGCGAAAAAACAAGCGTGTTTGTTTTAAAATTTTTAATGCTTCTGATCATAAGGGCACGCGAAATCCCCTGTAGTATCACGCAGACCTTTCATATTCTCGAGCCAAGAATTGTCTATATATCCTCTTCAATCTGATCTTCACGAATTGATGTAAGAGATGGGTACGAGCACCTGTAAGAATAAGCAGACGCAAAGCCAGTTGTATCATTATTTTTGCTTTGCAGAGTGCTTGATAAAAATCTAGAACATTTCTCCAATTCATTGTCGGTTTATTAATGACTTTATGGCGTTGTTTCTCTAAAAGAGCTTTTGCTGTTGCAGCTTTTACCTATCAGATGGGAGTTAAGAGTATTACTTATCTCTCTGTTGGCATAATCTCTGAAACCGGTATACAGTCTCCTAATTTTGGGGGAATATGAAGCTGTAAAGGTGTAAACCAGTTTCCATTTTAGTTCAGTTTTATGACTTTCAAAAGCGTCTAGAGTAATGTCTTTTAAATAATAGAGATTACGCATTGCTTCACGCTTTTGTTTCTCTCGTTCTTTAAAAAGATCACAAATAAGATCACAACCCTTATGCAAAACAGAACGCCCCAAACCAAATACATTTGGCTTGTCAATTTACGTGCTTGTTTTAAAGAACCCTCTCTTTAAAGTTCCCAAGCTCATTTTGCGACAGGGCTTGTGGATGGTATAATGGTAAAGTCCCGATGAAAAATATAAAATTTATAGAGCATCTCTATCTCCACACTTCATAAAAGAACAAGCTGGGCGCCGTTATACACTTTGCTAACTCCCAATGTTGCGACAGTTTTTGGCGTTTGCGACGGTTTATAAGAGGCATTTTTAGTTCTTTTTTATAGAGTTTCATTCTATACGGCTTTATTTACTTGTAATGTGCAAGAGACATAAAATGAGAGAATCTTACGGTACTAAGATCTTTTATCCAACATGCAAAACAATGAACACTCTTTATAAATTAATGTGATGCATCTTAAGAAGTGGGATTTTAGATCTGTGCTTTTAGGAGTTTTTGTTTTTTGAGGCGCAGAAAAGAGAACAGGAATATTCAGAGTAGAGCTTATCTTGTGTAATCTATGGATATCGTCTTTAGGATAGGGATATAAACCACGTGATATGGTTAGCAAAGCTTGTTTAAGAGAAACTTGATTGTTTACGAACAGCTGGAGGTTAAAAATCTTTCTTCGTCCGAAGAAGATGTTGATATGCAACTATACTTTTTATTACCAAATAGAAAGTGGTTTATAGATGCTAAATCGAAATGATAGTTTATTTCGTATAAGCTTTTCCGTATCTGGAGATTTTTTGGTTAAAAAACATATTTATTAATCACTTGAAAATAGCACTTAGAATTTTTAAACGATAAGTTTTGGTCTTGATGACGATCATTATTTGTGATGATCGAAGTATCTATTTTACGAAGCTTTCATTGATAGGCGAATCAAAATTTATTCTTTTCTTTTTTTGAAATATTTATTTCGCAGCTATTTTTTTTCATCAAACATACCTTTTCAAAAGATAAATGGAAAAAATGATCAAAGGTAAGAGAATAGAGAGAGCCTTATGTATATTTGGTTTTCTTGTAAAGTTGTTGTCTATTAACTTTTTTCTTCTTTTATTCATGAAGAGTGTAGAAAATCCATTGGAGAAGCAAAGAGAATAGGAAGAGTTAAATAAATAGCCGTAACAATTAGTTACGGCTATTTTTTGTTTGCATCATATTATCGAGAGAGGAAGCTCCCCTTAAGCGATTTTTGATTTAGCAAAAATCGGGTCGTAAAAGACTTCAGAGAGTTTTCTATCTTTAAAAAACAACACGACGTCAACTGTTGTATAGAGGACGATTTTTATCATTTCTAACTCGAGTTGCCGGCCAACTTCTGATCTTTTAATCAAGGTGGCACATCGTTCAAATGTCTGCAAAGCGCTGTTGGCATGCGTCGTTGTAATCGATCCGGGATGACCAGTGTTGAGTGAATTGAGATATTCCCACGCTTCATTACCTCGCAATTCAGCGAGAAAAATTCGGTCGGGCGACTGACGCATACACGCATCTAGGCATTCTTCAGCTGAAACACGGCCTACATTGTTACCATAAATCATATGTACATGATTGGGATGATTGGGTAGAAAAAGCTCATGAACATCTTCAATTGTGATGATACGCTCCTCTACAGGGACCTTTTCAATTAAAGAGCGAGCAAATGTTGTTTTACCAGATCCTGTCTTGCCTGCAATAATAATGTTGCGTTTATGAAGGACACATTCTTGTAAAAATTCAAGAATTTTTCCATCACGTTTATGTTGCAAGAGTTCAACTTCAAATGGTTCCAACCTTGTGAAGTCCTGCTTCGATAACAAGTCATTTGCTTCTTTTTTTGAAGGTTTGTTAAAACTTACATCAGAGAAATCATCAAATGCACCTTCTTCTTTGAGTTCTTCTAACGTCTTAACTATAAGAGAATGTTTACGAATCACAAAGGAAAGAGCACCATCAACGACAGCTGGCGTTTGTATAATTGTACCACGTTGTCCACCAGGTAATAGCACATAATTAATACTTCTGGGAGCCATACCGTTATAAACGATAATAGCTGTAATGAGCGTTTGCAAAAAATTGGTTGTTAACTCTGGTACGCTATGTACTTGCCAACCCTTAAAGCTTTTCGTCCATACTTCGCAGGGGCGGCAAATCGATAATTCAGTGATCGATGGATCTTCTAAGAAACAATCAAGCGGTTGTAGAAGCTGAAAAACTGCTTGATCTTTCTGTATTGGGTTAACGTGTGACAAGACTGTAGACATCGCTGAAATCCAGATCACGAGCAACAAAAATATTTACTCGTTCGCCTTGGTTTTTGTAAAGTGTTGGTGTGATATTGATGGAATTTTGAAGGACATCGATTGCTATAGATTCAGCATTCTGATTACCTTTATTTTGTGAGTTCTCTTTATTTTCTTTGCTGATTTTACTAACTTTTCCTTTTACCCATTCTCCTAAATCACCGATAATGCTTACCATAATTGCACTACCAAATCTCTCCCAAAAGCGTCTGTCAACCCAGCCACCAATACCCGCTTCACCCAGAGGACCTGTGCCAGGTGAGTCAAGATTGACAACAACACCAGAAGGTGTTTCGATGCGTGACCATTGCACAAACACACGCGTTTGTCCTTGTTGTATGCCACTTTGGTAAAAACCAACGACTTTAGAACCACGGTCAAGCAAAACAACACGACCACTTGTGGAATAAATATCGCGTGTTAAATGACATGTCGTCATTCCGGGTTGTGATGTAATGATCTTTGTTTCTAACGTGCAATCTATTTGTGTTCCTTGCGTAATCAAAAAGTCACGGTTACGAAGTTGCGCCGCATGTGATTGACCTAAACGCACGGGCTGAAGGTTATCAAATAATCCGCCACTACCTCTATCATTATTCGATGCTTTACTATTTGTATCTGTAGATCCTTCGCTACCACCGCTGTTAAGGCTAGAACTGAGCATACGTTTGCGTGCTAATTCTTCAGAATCTTGGAGCATGTGTGGAGGAATGGCTGTTTGAAGAAGCTTACTCAAGGCCGGTGGAATATCTAGGTTTGAATCTTCAATTTGTGCTGGTTTTTCTGCTTCTTCTACAATCTTTGGCTCTTCTATAATCCGAGGGACGTAGTTTGGTATAATTTGCTGTACTATTTGTTGTGGGTTTTCTTCCTCAACTTCCACGGTATTACGCATTTTAAAAGCTTTCCAAGTCAAGGCAATCGGTATCGTTACTATGACAATAAGTCCTACCACTAACAATGCACGGGTACCTGGAATTGTCGGACGACGTTCAGAACCTAGTTCCGATCCTCCATAAGTACCTTCAATATGTTTTTGCTCGACGTTGTCGATTTTTGTACCTTTTCCCTCTCCTTCCTTATTGTCAAACATCATTTTCCTCCTTTATTGATACGATAAACCACCGAAGATACTGTCCCTGTTGTGTTTGGTACGCCATTGGGGTCATAGGCTTCATTAAAAACAGCTAGAGCGCGTTTACCAAGCCGTATGAGCCATTTAGGATTGACCTTATGGACGGCGATAATATCATTAGAACTGCCGATAACGGTGCGTGGTATTAAGCTTTCATTGCCTTCAGCATCTACGACATAAATCGATGGCATATCCATGTTAGCGGGAAATTTGAAGTAAGTAATACGCCCATTGTCCCAAGCATTTATCGGAGCAATATCTTGGTGACCGCTCATGGTGTAACTGAGATTATAGCCATTGACGCTTTGGTGAAAACCACGTTCAATCGCAAGGCGTCGGTTGTTTTCTTCTGACTTTTCATCATTTGAATCGGGATAATGGAAAGCTAATTCATATGTTGATCCCGCACGGTCATTTCGAAATTGTAGTCGGAATTTGTAACTCCGTTTGTCAGTTACAACGATGAGATTGGTATTAGCAAGTTCTGCTTTTGGTTTAATAAAAATATGCCGCCCTTTATGAGCAAAGGCATAGGCTTCAGAATCGCCAAAGGCATGAGTGATATACTGTTCACCTTCTTCAAGAATAATATGTGTTGCCACACCAAGAACTGTTTCAATTTGAACCACATCAGCTTCGTTATATGTTATATAGCGAATGCGGTGGTCATATTGTGAATTTGATGGACTTTTGAGCGCCTGCACAGGTACTGTATAAAGAGAAGAAAACGAAGACAATAGAACAATGAACGCAAGTTTTTTCATAACAATCAATTCCTTAATCATTTAACAGTATTTCTGGGTCAGAACGGTAACTTGTTATTTGAAAACCAAGGGGGTTAAGCAATCGATCAGATGATTTCATGGGTGCACCGACATAGGTGTAACCAATTGTTGCAATCTGGTGCTGTTTTGGTCCAGTAGCAGCACCGTTGCTGTCAAGTTGCTGAGTCGTAAAACGTACAGTTGCTTGACCTAGTCCATTAAGCTGGATTGATCGTACTTTGACTGTGATACGTGCTTTATTGGAAAGCACTTTATCCCGTGCATTTTCTCCATCATAGATTTTATAATATTCTTGTTGAACAGATGCCGCACTTAAAAGTGCTGTTGTGTCATAGTTCAGTTGAATGGTATCGTAGTCGTAATTTTCACGGTTAAGCACATATTGGTTTAGCCAATATCTATCTACAACTTCACCATAGCTGGTCTCGTGTTCACGCATGATTGAGATAACATCAACCGCACCCGTCGTGTTATCAACGCGCAATACTAAGGGAGTTGGAGCTGGTTGAGAAAACCCAACGACTCCACATATCATACCGAACAAGCCAAAAAGACCAACAGTACTCGCTACACGCCATGCCGTTCTGCGCGACCTTATAAATTCATTTATAAGATCACGTTCTAAGCCACGGCTTTCTTCATAATAACTGCTAAGTTTTTCGGCTTTCACTGGTTTTACTTGTTTTGTTTTCATCTGTCTCCTCGCTTAATTTCGGCAGGGATTGTTTTATTAATAGGCACACGGTTCCTATCATTTGGCTGTTTTAGCTTTGGTGCTAATGCACAAGCCGATAAAAGGTTTGCAATCAAAATTACAAGAATGATCGACTTCATTTTAATATGACTCTTTTTATTGTTATATACATCCTGATATTTTTTGTCATTATTATTATTTTGAACATAAAGTAAAGTACGTTGTGTGTAATTATTTTACTTTTTTATTCTATTTTAATTTATGAAAACAGCTCAATTTCGGCGAATATTTTTTACTTTAGGATTGGATATCCTTGTTATTTTGTCATATGGATATTAAGGGCGTCTGTTACGGGAACCATTGCTTTTTATCTCATCTAGTTTCTATGTCTCCATAGATGTCCAAATGTAATTCCTTTTGCGAGAGAATTGGCAAC